>DASUIB010000139.1:0-25403 GCA_036273235.1 Sphingomicrobium sp.
CGTCGCCTCGGCGATCTTCAGTGCGGCGATGGTCGGGTCGGTCAGCCCTTCGCGCCGAAGATGGCCGGCGCTCGCGGACAGAAGCGGGCCGATGCCGCCGAAATCGTGGATCAGGCGCTTCGCCAGCGGCTTGGTGTCGACCCGCGGAATCGTCAGCGCGAGCAGATATTCGACCAGCTCATAATCGTGAAAGCCTTCCGGCCCGGCGTCGAGCAGCCGCTTGCGCAGCCGCGCCCGGTGGCCAGTGGAATCGCTCTCCCGATCAACGCTGACGCGCTCGTTCATGCCGCTCCTTCGCGGAGGTGGTCCGAGCAGTGGCGACTAGACCACAGGTGCGGCTCTGACGGAAGGGGTCATGCCGCCTCTGGAACGGTGATGGTCCGCGAGGGTTAGAAGGCCCAATGGACCAGCGGACGCGAGACGAGGGGCTCGAGCCGGCGGAGGAGACGCACGTGATCGTGCGTCGTCCGCTATGGGCGCGTCTGACCATGTATGCGGCGCTTGCGCTGCTCGCATTGCTGGTCCTCGCGATCGTCATCGTATGGATCGAGCGCCGGCCGATCGCGACTCACTTCATCAAGGGAGAGCTCGAAAGCCGGGGCGTTCAGGGCAGCTACCACCTCGACCGGGTCGGCTTCCGCACCCAGCAGGTGAGCAATCTCGTGATCGGCGATCCCAGGCACCCCGATCTCACCGCGCGCTTCGCCGAGATCCAGACGCGGCTTCAGCTCAACGGCAATTTCGAGGTCTATCGGATCGTCGCCCGCGGAGTCCGGCTGCGCGGTCGGCTGATCCACGGACGGGTCAGCTGGGGCCAGATCGACAAGCTGCTGCCGCCGCCGACCAACAAGCGGTTCGAGCTGCCGAATTTCGCCGTCGACCTCGCCGACAGCAGCATTTCGCTCGCTACGGCGTTCGGACCCGTCGGAATCGCGGTCGAGGGAGCGGGGAAGCTCAGCGGCGGTTTCAAAGGCCGGATCGCGGTCGCCAGCCCGCAGCTCAGTCCCGGCCGATGCACGGCCGTCGGGCTTCACACGAACCTGGCGGTGGCGGTCGTCGCCCGACATCCGAACGTCGAAGGGCCGGTGACCCTCGGCAGCTTCGTGTGCCCTGCGAGCCGCTTCTACGTTCTCGCGCCGAGGTTCGACGCCAAGGCGAGCTTCAACGAAGCGCTGACCAGCGTCGACGGAAGCGGCCGTATGGCGATCAGCACGCTCACCGCCGGCGCCAACGGCTTGGCCAATTTTACCGGCGACATCAGTTACAAAGGTTCGCTCGGCGACGTCGCCGGCCGAGTGAAATTGTCGGCGCAGAAGTCGCGGCTCGGCACGATCTTTGCCGATGTCACCTCCGTGAACGGCGGCTATCACCTCGACTCAACGCAAGGCATTTTCGCGCTTAACGGCAATTTCGATACCGACAGCGCTTCACTCGCCTCCTCGATGTTCGAGGGGGTGACGCAGCCGTTGGCCGCCGCGCGCGGCACGCCGCTTGGCCCGATCGCCACCCAAATGGCAGCAGCGATCACCCGCACGGCGCGGCACTTCGACATCGACGGAGCGATCCGAGTCGTGAATTTTCCCGGAGGTGGCGCAGCAAGAATCAACAATGCGGTTATCCAAGGGCCCAACGGCGCCCACGCGCGGATCGCCGGCGGCAGCGGCGTCACTTATTACTGGCCCACCGCCGGCCTCAGGATCGACAGCACCATCGACATGGGCGGAGGCGGGCTTCCGTCGGGGCGCGTAGCGCTCAGTCAGCCGAGGCCCGGAGTGCCGATCGGCGGTGTTGCGAACCTTGCGCCTTATAGCGCCGCGGGGCAGCGGCTCGCGCTTGCGCCGATCCGCTTCGGGCCGGGGCCGGGCGGCTCGACCGCCGTCAGCACCATTGCGTTGCTCGACGGCCCATTCCCCAAAGGCCGGGTCAAAGCGCTGCGCCTGCCGCTGTTCGGCAGGGTGGGGCCGGGCGGCGCCTTTGCGGTCGGCACCGCCTGCGCTGTGGTGAGCTTCGATTATCTGCAGATGAGCACGCTCCAGCTCGGCCCGACCCGGCTCCCGGTCTGTCCGGTCGGACCGGCGATCGTTTACAAGCGTCCGAGCGGGCCTGTGGTGGCGAGCGCACGCCTCAATGCGCCGGTGCTGAACGGTCGCCTCGGCAGCTCGCCGCTGCATCTGGCGGCTTCCAATGGCCTGATCACCGGCAAGCAGTTCGCCTTCAACAGCCTTGCGATGCGGCTCGGCAAGCCGACATCGCCGGTCGTCTTCGATGCGTCGCGGCTGACCGGCAGCTTCGCGGGGTCTACGCTCCGCGGGAATTTCAGCGGTGCCAAAGCGACGATCGGCCAGGTCCCGCTGCTGCTCAGCGACGCGACGGGACGATGGCTCTACCGGAACAGCGACCTAACGGTCGATAGCGCGCTCACCGTCTCGGACGTCGATCCAGACCCGCGCTTCTATCCGTTGCGCAGCAACGACGTTCATATGACGATCGCCGGCGACTATGTTCGCGCGACAGGCTCGCTTCATCTTCCCGCCACCGGCTCCCTCATTACCAACGTGAACATCGAGCACCGCTTGTCGACGGAGTCGGGCCATGCGCTGCTCGACGTCCCCGGCCTCGCTTTCGGCCCCAACTTCCAGCCCGACCAGCTGACGCGGCTCACCGAAGGCGTCGTCGCGCTGGTTAACGGCATGGTGCACGGCCAAGGCCGGATCGACTGGAGTGCGGGCGGCAAGGTCAGCTCGACCGGCGATTTCTCGACCGCGAACATGGACCTTGCGGCGCCGTTTGGGCCGGTGACCGGGCTCAGCACGACGCTGCATTTCACAAACCTGCTCGGGATCGAGACCGCGCCGCACCAAGTGGCCACGGTTCAGTTGATCAACCCAGGTATTCCGGTCAGCAACGGCGTGATCACCTACCAGCTGCTGCCCCATGACCTAGTCAAGATCGAGCGCGGCGAATGGCCGTTCATGGGCGGCAAGCTCATCCTTGACGAAACGGTGCTCAATTTCGGCAGCCCGAGCGCCAAGCGGCTGACGTTCGAGCTTCAGGGCTTCGACGCCAAGCAGTTCGTCGACAGCCTCGGCTTCCAGGGGCTCGAGCTCACCGGCACGTTCGACGGCGTTCTGCCGATGATCTTCGACGAGAATGGCGGCCGGATCGTCGGCGGCCGCCTCGATTCGCGTCCGCCCGGCGGCGAGCTCAAATATACCGGCACCAAGCCCGCCGGCCTGGCGCCGGGAATCGCCTTCGACCTGTTCAGCGACATTCGCTACAGGTCCATGATCGTGCGCCTGAACGGCGACCTCGCCGGGGAATTCGCGACCAACCTCACGATCGAAGGCCCGTCGCTCGGGCCGACGCGCGGGCTCGTCGCCGGGCTCGTCCACAAGGTCTTCTCGCAAATACCGATGCGGCTGAACGTCAACATCAACGGCCCCTTCAGGGCGCTGATCCAGATGGCCAAGGCGTTCAAGGACCCGACTCAGGTGATCGCTCCGGTGATGCCGTTCCCGGTCGATTCGCCCGCGCTCAAGGTCGATGTGCTGAGCACCACCAAGAATGAGCAGCAGACGACTGAGCCCGCGCCGCAGAAGCAGCCCGCCAACCCATCACCACCACCCGGAGGAAAGAAGTGACACGAGCATGGACAAGAGCCGCGAAGCTGGCCGCCGGAATCGCCGTCACGGCGCCGCTGACCGGCTGCATTACGGTGAAAGCGCCCGACAAGCCGATCGACGTCAACTTGAACGTCGACATCAAGCAGGAGGTGCTGGTGCGGCTGCAGCAGGACGTCCAGCAAATGATCCAGAAGAACCCGCAGGCATTCCCGCCCGCCCCGACCAAGCCATGAAGACGATCCGCTGCCTGTGCATCGCCGCGGCGGGCCTCGCCGCCGCGCCTGTCGCAGCTCAGACTCCGGACGTCGTTCAGGCAGTCCAGGCGGGGCAGGTGGGAGAACGGTATGACGGCTATATGGGGATCGTCGGCCCGGCCGCTCCCGAGCTTCAGCGGCAGGTCAAGGCAGTCAACATCCGCCGCCGCAACCTCTACATCGAGCTCGCCTCGCGCCGGAACATCAGCCCGCAGCTGGTGGGAATGGCGACTGCGTGCCAGCTCCTGGGCCAAGTGACGACAGGCGAAGCCTATATGCTGAGCGACGGCGCATGGCGGCACCGCGCGCCGGGACAGGCGGTGCCGCTACCCGATTATTGCCGCTGAGCTTCGAACGAGCTGCGATATTCGGGCTTCACTGCGGCAGCCAATTTGGCAGTGACCGGCACTGGGATGTCGTATTCGCCCTCCGCGTTGGATCCCGCGACGCCCTGATCCGCGACAAGCCGTATGACGTCGAACTTGCCATGATGCTCGGCGTCCCCCGGCAATATCTTGAGATCGGACAGCTTCGGGCAATCATCGAAGACGCCGCTCATCTCCTGGCCGTTCCGCCTGGTCCGCTCGTCGTGGAGCTTGTGACAAAAGGGACTCCTCAGAAGCCGACCAATTGCGTCCTTGTCCACCAACATGCCGGCGAACGGGACCGTTCGTCGCCGTTTACGGTCCCACAGAAAAGCCTCCGAATATGTATTCCCGTGCGCGCCGCCGGTGAACTCATAGGTTTTGATCTTGAGGCTGAGGAAACGACCGCTCTGCCCCGCCGTGGCGACGTCGCGATAGAAGGAATATTGGGCAAACGGCATGAGCGAATCTTTTGCGCCGCTCGCCTCGCGCGCATCGGCCAGCATGGTCTTTCGCTCTTCGCGCATGTCTCCGGTGAAGTGCCGAACGAGCGCGGGCACGGCTCCGACTTCTGACGGCCAGCTATATTCAAAGTCCAAAAGGCGCGATTTGACGTGCATCTTGAGCGGCTGAGCGCCGGCTGCGCCAGTGCAGAAAATCCCCGCCGCGCAGGCCAGCGTCATTGCTTGTTTCATCATAATCCAGATTTACAGCCGTAGCGTCCGGTTGACTATCCAGACTCCGGTTCATAAAGGGTCCGCGCCTTGGCGGTTCCGCTTTCCGCCATGTTCCTCGTCCTTGCCTTGCCCCATGAGTTTCAAGCACGGGCGACGCATAGGGAGAGACATGGCTGATATCGATACCGCCGACGACGACGCTGCGAAGCTCCCGCCAGACGCCCGGCTCGAATCGCTCGACGAGCGGCTCGACCGATTGCAGCAGGCGGAGGCGAAGCGGACGGCCAAGCGGCAGCCCGACGCCAACGTCCAGGCGGGCCAGCTGGTCCTCAGCCAGCTCGTCGGTTGTCCGCTCGGCGGCGGCATCGTCGGATGGGTGATCGACCGCTTCGCCGGTACGAAGCCCTGGGCGATGCTGGTGTTCCTGTTCCTCGGCTTCGCAGTCGGCGTCTGGAACGTCATTCGGATTTCAAACAATGCCCAGAGCCAGACTCGGGGCGAACGCGAATAGGGAACTCAAGTGGCGGCCGGCGGCAAAATCGACCCGATGCACCAGTTCGTGATCGAGCCGATTTTCGGTTCGTTCGGGCACAACAATCCCTTCGTGTTCACGAACAGCGCGCTGTGGACGCTGATCGTGCTCGGAACGATTTGGGTGTTCATGTACGGCGGGATGAAGCGCGAGCTGATCCCCGGCCGCTGGCAGATCGCGGTCGAGGGGCTGATCGCCTTCGTCGACGACATGGTCCATGTGAGCATCGGGCCGGAAGGCAAGAAGTATCTGCCGTGGGTGTTCACGGCGTTCATCTTCCTGCTGTTCGCGAACCTGATCGGCAACATGCCGTTCGGCATTGTGCCCGCCGCCCATCCGTTCACGATCACCGCGCAATTCACTTTCACCGGCATCATGTCGCTGATCACCTTCGCGATCGTGCTCGGCGTCGGCTTCTGGAAGCACGGCCTGCATTTTTTCTCGCTGTTCGTGCCCAAGGACGCACCACTGGTCTTCAAGTTCGTGATCGCGCCGATCGAGCTCGTCAGCTTCCTAGTGCGCCCGTTCAGCCTTGGGCTTCGGCCGTTCATCGCGATGTTCGCCGGCCACGTGCTCCTCGACGTCTTCGGCAACTTCGTCGTTCAGGCGCTGAACAGCCATAGCGCGGGCGGCATCGGCATCTGGCTGTTGTCCATGTTCTTCATCATGTTCGTGAGCATGATCGAGCTGCTGGTCGCGGCGATCCAGGCTTACGTCTTCGCCATCCTCACCTCGCTGTACATCGGCGAAGCCGTCAACCTTCACTAACCTTCAGTTCTTCCAAAGGAGTTCAATCATGGATCTCGCTTCAGCAAAGCTAATCGGCGCCGGTCTCGCGGCGATCGGAGTCGGCGCTGCCTCGGTCGGCGTCGGCTTTGTCTTCGGATCGTTCCTCCAGAGCGCCATCCGCAACCCCGCCGCTTCGGACGGGCAGCAGGGCCGCCTATACATCGGCTTCGCCGCCGCCGAGCTTCTCGGCCTGATGGCGTTCGCCGTCGCAATGCTCATCCTGTTCGCTTTCTAAGGAGCGGCCGGGTTCGTCCCGGGACCTGAACATGCCTCAGCTTTCGCAGCTCTCCCAAGTCTATCTGTCGCAATTCCTGTGGCTGGCGATCGCGCTCGGCTTCATCTTCTTCTTCATCGCCCGCGGCATGCTGCCGAAGATCCAGGCGACGGTGGACGCGCGCGAGCAGCGGATCGCCGGCGACCTTGAAGCCGCGCAAATGGCGCGGGCGGCCGCCGATCGGACCGAGGCGGCATGGCGCGAGCGGATAGACGCCGCGCGCGCCGAAGCCGCACGTATCGCCCAGGAGGCCAAGGCGGAAAGCGGGCGTGACAATGAGGCGAAAGTGAAGGCCGTCGCGGATAAGCTGAACCTGAAGGTCGAGGCCGCCCAGGCTTCGATCCGCGAGGCGCTTGCCTCTGCCCGGTCGGAGATCGAGTCCGTGGCCGCCGAGGCGGCACAGGAGATGGTCCAGCGCGTGACCGGCCTGACCGTCGACAAGCAGGAGGCTGCGAGCGCGGTGAAGGCGGAACTGAATGTCTAGCGCGATGCTCATCGCTGCCGTGGCCGAGACGCCCGAAGCGGCGGAGCCCACCGCGTTTTGGCTCAACCCTGGCGGCTGGGTCGCGCTTGCGGTCCTGATCGTCTTCGCATTGCTTGCCTGGAAGAAGGTCCATCATGCCGTTGGCAGAGCGCTGGACAGCAAGATCGCGCTGATCCGCGATCAGCTCGCCGAGGCCGAAGCGCTGCGCAAGGAAGCCGAGGCGCTGAAGGCCGAATATGAGGCGAAGTCCGCGTCGGTCGACAAGGACCGCGAGGCTTTGCTCGAGCGCGCCCGGCACGAAGCCGAAGAGATTGTCGCCAAGGCGAAGAGCGACTCCGAGGCGCTGATAGAGCGGCGTACGCGCATGGCCGAGGACAAGATCGCGGCCGAGGAGCGGACGGCGGTCGACCAGCTGCGCGCTGCCGCTGCCGACGCTGCGGCTAAGGCGGCGGCCAAGATCATCGCCGAGCGGCACGACGCTGACACCGACGCGAAGCTCGTCGATCAGGCGATCAGGGAGATTGGGCGCTAGCTGTTCCCCGGCGAAGGCCGGGGCCCAGGACGGCGGAGCCGTTTTAGCAGCTAGGTGCAGCCCTTGCGGGCTCCTGGACCCCGGCCTTGGGTCCCATCAAAGTACTACTTTGATGGGGTCCCTTCGCCGGGGAACATTTACTGCTGGTGCCGTCCGCCCGGTTCGCTGACGCCTTCTAGCGCCTCGTTTGCCGAACCCTCATCGCCTTCGCGGCTGAGGTCGCCGAGGCTGACGATTCCACACAGCCGTTCCTGATCGTCGATGACCGGCAGCCGGCGGACCTGCGCCTCGCTCATCTTGCTGGCGACGTCATCGACGTCGTCGTCGGCGCGCGCGCAGACGATGTCGTCGGTCATCAGCTCGCGGACCGGCGTGTCCGGGCCATAGCCCTTGGCGATGCCGCGCACCGCGATGTCGCGGTCGGTGATCATGCCGATCAGCCGGTCGCCGTCGATGACGGGGATCGAGCCCGCATCGGCGCTGAGCATGAAGGATGCGGCGTCCTGAACGCGCTGGTCGGGGCGTACCGTCTGGACGTCGCGCGTCATCACTTCGCTGACTTTCATTTTCGCTCTCCTTCGGGGAATCAGCTGCAAAAACGAACGGCCGGAGAGTGCCGTTCCGCACGTTACGGCAGGTTCTCGGTCAGGAGGTCGTAGGTCGCGACCAGCTCATCCTTCTGGTTGAAGACCTCGACCGCCCAGCGGACCTGGCCGGTCTCTTCCGACTTGATCGACTTGGCCCGGACGGTGAGCTCGACCCGGATCGAATCGCCCGGATAGACGGGGGTCAGGAAGCGCAGATTCTCGAGACCCGTGTTGGCCAGCACCGGCCCCGGATCGGGGTCGACGAACAGCCCCGCGGCGAAGCTCAGAAGCAGATAGCCGTGCGCGACCCGGCCTTCGAAGATCGGCGAGGCCTTGGCCGCTTCCTCGTCCATGTGGGCGTAGAATTTGTCGCCGGTGAATTCGGCGAAATGCTCGATGTCCTCGAGCGTGATGGTGCGGCTCGGAGTCTTCCACGTGTCGCCGATGTGGAGCTCGCTCATCTTCAGCCGGAACGGGTGCACGGTGATCACATGCTTGGGCGCGCCGGGGACGTACTGCTCGGTGATCGCAGCGATCATCGCCGGGGTCGACTGAAGCGCCGTGCGCTGCATGTAATGCTTGACGCCGCGAACCCCGCCCATCTCCTCGCTCCCCCCGGCGCGGCCGGGACCGCCGTGGACGAGCACGGGGAGAGGCGAGCCGTGGCCGGTCGACTCGGCGGCATCGTCGCGGTTCAGCACGAGCATTCGGCCGTGATAGGCGGCGGCGCCCTGTACGAACTCGCGCGCCGCGTCGGGCGAATGGGTGAACAAGGAAAGCACGAGGCTGCCGCTGCCGCGGTTCGCGAGCGCGACCGCATCGGCCATGTCGCTGTAGGGCATGATCGTCGAGACGGGCCCGAACGGCTCGCAATCGTGGACGGCCGCGGTGCCCCACGGATCGTCGGTGCGCAGAAGCACCGGCGGAAGGAAGGCGCCGCCGGGAATCGGCGGCTCCGCATCCGGATCGCCGGCGACGATCCGCGCGCCCGCCGCTTCGAGCTCGCGGATTCGCTCGCGCACGTCGTCGCGCTGGCTGACGCTGACCAGCGCGCCCATGCGCGTGTCCTCGACACGCGGGTCGCCGACCTTGGTCCTGTCCAGCCGCTCGGCAAGCGCCTGCTCGACCGCGTCGAGATATTGTGCGGGCGCCATCGCGCGGCGGATGGCGGTGCATTTCTGCCCCGCTTTCACCGTCATCTCGGTCGCCACTTCCTTGATGAACAGGTCGAACTCGGGCGTGCCCGGCGCCGCGTCGGGGCCGAGCAACGAGGCGTTGAGGCTGTCCTGCTCGGCGACGAAGCGCACCGATTCGCGGACGACCGTCGGATGCGACTTGAGCTTCAGCGCCGTATGCGCCGAGCCGGTGAAGCTGACCACGTCCTGGCCGGTGAGATGATCGAACAAATCGCCGACTCCGCCGACGATCAGCTGGATCGCTCCGGGCGGAAGCACGTTCGCCTCGATCATGATCCGGAACGCCGCTTCGGTGAGGTAGGAGGTCGCCGACGCCGGCTTCACAATCGCGGGCACCCCGGCGAGCAAGGTCGGAGCGAGCTTTTCGAGCATGCCCCAGACCGGGAAATTGAAGGCGTTGATGTGCACCGCCGCGCCCTGCAGCGGCGTGAAGATATGTTGGCCGACGAAGGTGCCGTTTTTCGACAGGCCTTCGAGCTGCCCGTCGAGCAGGACATGCGCGTCGGGAAGCTCGCGGCGGCCCTTCGATGAGAAGGAGAAGAGCGTGCCGGCGCCCCCCTCGATATCGATCCAGCCGTCCTTGCGCGTCGCGCCAGTCTGGTAATTGAGCTCGTACAGCTCTTCCTTGCGCGCCATGATCGCGAGACCGAGCGCTTTCAGCATCCGCGCCCGCTCATGAAAGGTGAGCTTGCGGAGCGCCGGCCCGCCAATATCGCGCGCGTGGCGAAGCATCGCGCCGAAATCGAGCCCGCCCGATCCGGTGGCCGCGACCGGAGCGCCGTCGATCGCGCTCGCAATCTCGACCAGGCTGTCGCCGGCGATCCAGCGGTCGCGTTCGTAATTTAGGAGCTTGAGAGTTTTCATGCGCGCCCCTTAGAGGAAGTTGCGCGCAAGCAGGAGAGGGATGCGATGATCGATCCGGTACGGCCGATCTCAATCGAAGATGTGGAGCAGGCGCGCGAGCGGATCGGCGGCACGATCTTGCGCACGCCGCTGGTGAAGCTCGAGCTCGGCGGCGATGCGCCGGAAATCTGGCTCAAGCTCGAAAATCTGCAGCCGACCAACGCCTACAAGATTCGCGGCGCGATGAATGCGGTGGGCAAGCTTTCCGACGAAGAGCGATCTCGCGGCGTGTGGACGATCAGCGCGGGCAATGCCGGCCAGGGCGTCGCTTATGCCGCTCGGCAGTTCGGAGTCCCGTCGACCGTGGTGATGATCGAGACCGCGCCGCAGACGAAGGTCGACCGGATGCGCGCGCTCGGGGCCGAGATCGTGCCCGTCCCTTACCAGGACGCGTGGAAGGCCGCGGAGTCGCACGAGTTCCCTGGCCTCGACGGCACGTTCATCCACCCGTTCGACAACCACGATTTCATCGCCGGGCATGGGACGATGGCGCTCGAGATATTGGAGGATCTGCCGGAGGTCCGAGCGGTGATCTGCGCGATTGGCGGCGGCGGGCTGATCACGGCCATCGGCAGCACGGTGAAGGCACGGCGTCCGGATGTGAAGGTGTTTGGCGCAGAGCCTGAGACCGCGGCGCCTTATGCTTATTCGCTCGCCGAGGGCGGTCCGCAGCGCTTCCCCGACTGGAAGGCGTCGTTCGTCGACGGCGCCGGCGGCCAGAGCGTCACGGCGCGCATGTGGGAGAGGATGCGGCCGGTCACCGACGGCTCGATCACCGTCACGCTCGACCAGACCCGCGATGCGATGCGGCTGATCGCCGAGAAGAGCCGCACGATTGCCGAGGGCGCCGGCGCGCTTTCGCTCGCCGCGGCGCTGACGGGCGAAGCGGGAGATGGCCCGATCGTGTGCGTCGTATCGGGCGGCAATCTCGATCTCGCGAAATTTACGGAGCTGGTCGCCGACTGACGACCAGCCCCTTCAGTCTCTTGCGTAAGCGCCGCTGAGGCTAAATGCGCCCGAGCAGCACCAGGATGACGATGATGATCAGGATCAGGCCGAGCAGACCCGACGGACCGTAGCCCCAGCCCCTGCTGTAGCCCCAGCGCGGCACCGCGCCGACGACCAGCAGGATCAGAATGATGATGATAATCAGACCCACAGCGAACCTCCGTTGCGGTTATTCACCAAGCGTAACGAGCATTGGGCAGGACAGTTGCAGTTCAGCGCGCGCCGATCGCCCCTACCTGCCGACGAATTTGGGTCGGCGCTTTTCAAGGAATGCAGCGACGCCCTCACGATAATCCTGGGTGAAGCCCAGGCGCCGCATCGCGCCGGCCTGGCGCTCGAGCTCCTCGTCGAGGCTATATTGCCAGCTGGTGCGGATCATCTCCTTGATCGCGGCGAGGCCGAGCGGCGGAAGCGAAGCGAGCTTGCTGGCGATCGCCTCCACCTCGGCATCGAGCGCGTGCTCGTCTACGGCCTTCCAGATCAGGCCCCAATCCGCTGCGGTCTCCGCCGGCAACGGATCGCCGGTGAGCGCGAGACCGAGCGCGCGCGCCTGGCCTGCGAGGCGCGGAAGCGCCCAGGTGCCGCCGCTGTCGGGGATCAGGCCGATCGCCGAGAAGCTCTGGATGAACTTCGCCGATTTCGCCGCAACCACGATATCGCAGGCGAGCGCGATATTGGCGCCCGCTCCGGCGGCGACTCCGTTGACTCGCGCGATCACCGGCTGGGGCAGCGAGGTGAGGGTGCGGACCAGCGGGTTCCAGCATTGGGTGACGGTCTCGCCAAGATCGACCGCCTTGCCGGGAGCGACGGCGCGGTCGTTGAGGTCCTGCCCGGCGCAGAAGCCGCGTCCGGCACCGGTGAGCACGACCACCCGCGCTTCGCCGAGGGTCGACAGCGCATCGCGCACCTCTTCGTGCATCCGCACCGTGAAGCTGTTGAGCCGGTCGGGGCGGTTGAGCGTGATCCGGGCAATTCGGCCCGGTTCGAACAGGATGGTTTCGTAGGACATTGCGCTTCCGTCACCCTGAACTCGTTTCGGGGTCCATTTCCGGGACCCGCTTTGCCCTACGAACAAAATGGATGCTGAAACAAGTTCAGCATGACAGAAGAGGGCATGAACCCGGACGAACTCGCTAATCGGGTCGCGCATGGAATGCTCGCCGCCGAGGGCACCGGTCCCGCGTGGGGCATTCGCATCGAAGAAGCGCGCGCCGGCTATGCGCGGCTATCGATGCAGGTCCGCGCCGACATGCTCAACGGCCACGGGATTGTGCATGGCGGAATGGTGTTCGCGCTCGCGGACACGGCGTTCGCTTATGTATGCAACGGCCGCAACGAGAAGACGGTCGCGGCGCAGGCCGGGATCGTTTTTCTCGGCAGCGCCGAAGAGGGCGAAACACTGATCGCCGAGGCGCAAGAGGCGGCGACCGCCGGGCGAAGCGGAGTCACGCGCGTCAGCGTTCGAACCGCCGAAGGGCGCCCGATCGCCGAGTTCACGGGCTATTCGCGGACGCTCGGCGGAGCAGTCGTCGAGATTTGAACGTTAACTGCGCACGGACTACATCAAGACCATGTACACGACCGAGCTTCAGAAGAGTGCCAAGATCGAGAATCTCGAGGACCCCAGGCTCCTCGAGGTATTCGAGGCGCGGGTCGCGGCCGACGAGTTCATCGAGCCCAAGGACTGGATGCCGGAGGCGTACAGGCGGACGCTGACGCGGCAGATCAGCCAGCATGCGCATAGCGAGATCGTCGGCATGTTGCCGGAGGGCAACTGGATCACCCGCGCACCGTCGCTTCGGCGCAAGGCGATCCTGCTCGCCAAGGTGCAGGACGAGGCCGGGCACGGGCTCTACCTCTATTGCGCCGCGGAGACGCTCGGCACGAGCCGCGAGGCGATGATCGAGGCGCTTCACTCGGGGAAGGCCAAGTACTCGACCATCTTCAACTATCCGACGCTGACCTGGGCCGACATCGGCGCGATCGGCTGGCTGGTCGACGGCGCGGCGATCATGAACCAGGTGCCGCTGCAGCGGACGTCGTACGGCCCTTATGCGCGGGCGATGGTGCGAATCTGCAAGGAGGAAAGCTTCCACCAGCGCCAGGGCTACGAGATCATGATCGCCATGGCGAACGGGACGGCGGAGCAGAAGCGCATGGCCCAGGACGCGCTCGACCGCTGGTGGTGGCCGAGCCTGATGATGTTCGGTCCGCCTGACGCCGACAGCCCCAACACCGCGCAATCGATGCGTTGGCGGATCAAGCGCGAGACCAATGACGAACTGAGGCAGAAGTTCGTCGACATCACCGTGCCGCAGGCGGATTTTCTCGGCCTCAAAGTGCCGGACCCCGACCTCCAGTGGAACGAGGAGAAGGGCGGCTACGATTTCGGCGAAATCGACTGGGAGGAATTCTACGCGGTGGTGCGCGGCGAAGGTCCTGTCGCCAAGGAGCGGATGACGGCGCGGCGCGAAGCGTGGGACGACGGCGCCTGGGTCCGCGAGGCCGCCGCCGCGCACGAGGCGAAGCGCCGAGCGAGGATGGCCGCGTGACAGCCGTCATTGCGAGGAGCGAAGCGACGCGGCAATCCAGTGGCGCGAAGCTGGATTGCTTCGCTCCGCTCGCAATGACGGAGGAGTGAGTGTCAAGTGACTGGCCGCTGTGGGAAGTTTTCGTCCGTGCCAAGGGCGGTCTTTCGCATCGCCACGTTGGCAGCGTTCATGCTCCTGACGCGGAGCTCGCGCTCGCCCATGCGCGCGACACCTACACGCGGCGGCTCGAAGGGGTGAGCCTGTGGGTGGTGCCGTCGGCGGAGATCGTCGCCAGCGATCCCGACCAGGCCGGAGAGCTGTTCGAGCCGGCCGAAAACAAGATCTACCGTCACCCGACCTTCTACGACATCCCCGACGAGGTGAAACACATATGAGCGACACCTGGCGCCTCGCGCAGATCAACATCGGCAAATTGATCGCACCGCAGGGCGACCCGCGGGTTCAGCCGTTCTTCGACGCGCTCGACGAGGTGAACGCGCTCGCCGAGGCGAGTCCCGGCTTTGTCTGGCGCCTGACCGGCGAAGGGAATGACGCCACCGACATCCGTCCCAGCGTCGACCCGCTGCTGCTCATGAACATGTCGGTCTGGGAAGACGCGGAGTCGTTGTTCGAGTTCGTCTACCGAAGCAGCCATACGCCGGTGATGAGCAAGCGTCGCGACTGGTACGAACGCTTCGAAGGTTCGTACATGGCTCTGTGGTGGATCCCCGCCGGGACCATTCCGACGATCAACGACGGACTGTCGCGGCTGTGGCACCTCGACCGGTTTGGGCCTACCCCGCACGCCTTCACCTTCAAGGCGCGTTTTCCCGCGCCCGGAATCGCGACAGGGCCGGTCGACATGCAACCCGATCCGTGGTGCGTCGGCAACGCTTGAATGGCCTCACTGCCGCCGATCGATGTTCCAGAGGGAGTGAGCGGAAAGGGCGCCTTCGATGCGCCCGCCACGAGTAAGTCCGATCCGGTGCGGAGGGAGTATCTCCTGCGCCTCGGCGACGATGCGTTGGTGCTGGGGCAGCGCGTCGGCGAATGGTGCGGGCACGGGCCGGTGCTCGAGGTCGACATCAGCCTCGCCAACCTCGCGCTCGACCTGATCGGGCAGGCGACCTTGCTGCTCGGTGAGGCGGGGGATGCCGACCAGCTCGCCTTCCACCGCGACGTGCTCGATTTCAGGAACTGCCTCGTGGTCGAGCAACCGAACGGCGATTTCGCCCAGACGATCGCGCGCCACCTGCTGTACACGACCTGGCAGCACATGCTTCTGCAGCGGCTGCGGCAATCCTCCGACCGGTTTCTGTCCGAATTTGCACATAAAGCAGTGAAGGAAATCGCTTATCATCGCGATCTCGCCAGCGACTGGACGGTCCGGCTCGGGGACGGGAGCGATGAAAGCTCACGTCGCATGACCGAAGGGCTCGAGTGGAACTGGCGCTTCGTCCCCGAGCTGTTCGAGGTCGACGAAGCGCTGCAGGCGGCGATCGACGCCGGCATTGCGCCAGATCCGCGCGGGTTCGAGGAGGAGTATCGCTCGGCGATTGGTTCGGTTCTGACCGAAGCGAAGCTCGACGCACCCGCCGAGCAGCGCCCGATCCTCGGCGGCCGGCGCGGCCACCACAGCGAGCATCTCGGCCATCTGCTCGCCGTCATGCAGTTCCTGCCGCGCACCTATCCCGACGCGAAATGGTAGATGGCTGAGCATTTCCACGCACTGCGTGTCGCGGAGATCGTTCCTGAGACAAGCGAGGCGAACTCGATCCGCTTCGAGGTTCCGTCGGAGCTGCGCGATCGGTTCGCGTTCAAGGCCGGCCAGCACCTGACGCTTCGAGCGACGATTGAAGGCGAAGAGCTGCGGCGTAATTATTCGCTGTGCACCGCGCCCGACGAGCAGGACTGGAGGGTCACGGTCAAAAGGATCGGCGGCGGATTGTTCTCCAACTGGGTCGGCGACCGGCTCAAGCCCGGCGATACGGTCGAGGTGATGCCGCCGCACGGCAGCTTCACGACCGAGTTTGACCAAGGGAAGTCGCGGCACCTGGTCGGCATTGCCGGAGGGTCGGGAATCAGTCCCGTGATGTCGCTGATCAAGTCGATGCTGAAATATGAGCCGGAGAGCCGCTTCACGCTTCTCTACGGCAACCGCGACAGCTCGTCGGTGATCTTCCTCGAGGCGCTGGCGGGCTTGAAGGACAAGCATCTCGGGCGTTTCGAAATCTATCATTTCCTCGACGCCGAGGAGCAGGACATCGAGCTGTTCAACGGCATGCTCAACCGCGAGCGGCTCGAGGAAGCTATCCCCGCGCTGGTGCCCGATGCGGCGGAGGTCGACGGCTGGTTCATCTGCGGTCCCGGACCGATGATGGATGCGGCGGAAGGCGCGCTGCTCGACCGCTCTATATCGAAGGAACGGATCCATATCGAACGCTTCACCGCGGACCGTCCCGCGGGAAGCGTGTTGCGGGAAATGGCGGAGCTTCAGACGCAGGCGGAGGGCCTTAGCGTCGCGGTGACTCTCGACGGCCGCACCCGGCGCGTGCCGTTCACCGCTGGCAATATCCTCGACAGCGCGCGCGCCTCTGGGCTCCCCGCCCCGTTCGCCTGCAAGGCGGGCGTTTGCGCGACCTGCCGTGCGAAAGTCACCAAGGGCAAGGTCGAGATGGCCGCGCGCTACGGCCTCACCGACGAGGAGGTTGCAGCCGGCTATGTGCTGACCTGCCAGTCGGTGCCGCTCGGTGACGGCGTGGCGGTGGATTACGACGCGTGAGCTGTCATCGCGAGGAGCGTAGCGACGTGGCGATCCAAGTGCGGCTGGATTGCTTCGCTACGCTCGCAATGACGAAGAACTCGCGCTAATCGTCCTTCATGCTGACCGAGACCACCTCGCAGGCAAGGGGGCTTGCCGATCTTCCGCCCGCAGTGAACGATTCGCTGATCGCGCTAATCGGCATGGTCAATGCCGACCCGCGGCCGGACAAGATCGACGTCGGAGTGGGCGTGTTCCGCGACGGCGCCGGCAACACGCCGATCTTGAAGGTGATCAAGGAAGCCGAGCAGCGGCTTCACGATACGCAGACGACCAAGGCCTATCTCGGAAGCGCCGGCGACAAGCGCTTTACCGAATTGCTGCGGCCGATCCTGCTCGGCGACCATGCCGGCGACGAGCGGATCGTCGGCGTTCAGACGCCGGGCGGCTGCGGCGCGCTACGGCTCGGGTTCGAGCTGCTCGCGGCCGCCAACCGGGAGGCGCGGGTCTTCATTGGCGGCCCGACCTGGCCCAACCATCCGCCGATCGTCGAAGCCGTCGGTCTGACGCCGGTCGAATTCCCTTATTACGAGCGCGGGCAGGGCGCGATCCGCTTCGAGGACATGATCGAGGCGCTGGGCTCGGGCGAGCCGGGCGACATCGCGCTGCTCCACGGCTGCTGCCACAACCCGACCGGCGCCGACCTCGACGAAGGCCAGTGGCGCGAGGTTCGCGACGCGGTGGTCGAGCGCGGCTTGGTTCCATTCGTCGACATTGCCTATCAGGGCTTCGGCCGCGGACTGGACGAGGACGCCTATGGCGTCCGGCTGATGCTGGAGAGCTGCGACGAAGTCATCGTCGCGCAGAGCTGCGACAAGAATTTCAGCGTTTATCGCGACCGCGTCGGGTCGCTGTGGATCAAGACCCGCTCGGCGCAGGACAGCGCCAAGGCAATGGCGCACGTCTACAAGATCGCGCGCGAGATGTGGTCGATGCCGCCCGATCACGGCGCGGCCTCGGTGCGGATCGTGCTCGACGACCCAGAACTCAAGCAGCGCTGGCTGGTCGAGCTCGCGGGAATGCGCGACCGGATCAATTCGGTGCGCCAGCGGATCGCCGCCGCCGATCCGCGGCTCGCCTTCATCGGCCGCCAGTTCGGCATGTTCTCGATGCTTCCGCTGTCGAAGGAGCAGGTGCTGAAGCTGCGCTCCGACCATGCGATCTACATGGCCGAATCCGGCCGCTTCAACGTGGTCGGTATGGGCGATGTTGCGATTGGTCGATTTATCGCCGCCGTGGTCGCGGCGATGGACAGCTGATCGACCATGGCCGACCGCGACGCTGGCAGGGTGTCCACCAAGGTGGACTGGCGCGAGGTCGCGAGGCTGGTGTTGACCAGCCGCGAGATGGACCGGATCGAGGAAGAGGAGCTCGTTCCTCAAAAGAAGGTCCTCTACCAGTTCAGTGCGCGCGGCCACGACATGGCGCAGGTGCTGCTGGGATTGCAGCTAAAGGATGGCGACGGAGTCTTCGGTTATTATCGTTCGCGGCCTGTGCTGCTCGCGCTCGGAGTGCCGCTCGCCGACGCCCTCGGATCGGGCATGGGCCTTGCCGGCGGCTATTCGAACGGGCGCGATATCGGCGTCGTGTTCAATTACCCGAACAGCGGCGGAGCGCATGCCTTTCCGATGGCCGGCGGAGTAGGTGCGCAATATACGCCCGCCGCCGGTTATGCGCAGGCGATCGCCTACCGGCCGAAGGTCCTGAAGGACGGGCCGGCTGATGCGATCTCGGTCGTGCTCGGCGGCGACGCCAGCTGCGCGACCGGCGGTTTTTGGTCGGCGCTAACTATTGCAACAACGCAATCTTTGCCTCTGCTCATCTTCATCGAGGATAATGGCTACGGCATTTCCGTCCCGTCGGAATATCAGACGCCAGGCAAGGACATCGCCGCGAACCTCGCGAGCTTCAGCGGACTGACCATCTTCAACGGCGACGGGACCGATCCCGCCGAAACGGCGATGCTGGTCGAGCAGGCGGTCGATCATGTTCGAAAACAACGGACGCCGGCGCTGTTGCGGCTGACCGTCCCACGGCTCGAAGGCCACAGCGCGCAGGACACGCAGGCCTATAAGAGCGCAGCGGAGATCGAGGCCGAATGGGCGCGCGACCCGCTACCCAAGCTCAAGAAACATTGCGCCCGGATGCAGCTCGGCGAGGAGGCGTGGGCGGACCTGGAACGCGAGAGCGCGTGGCAGGTGCAGGCAGCGGTGGCTGAAGCCGAAGCGCGCGGCGTGTCGTCGCCCGACGAGGTCGCGAGCAACGTCTTTTACGAAGGCGAGATGCAGCAGGTCGGCGGCCTGTGGAACAGCGGCTACACGCCGCCACCCTCGACCGACCAGCCGGTAAGCGCTGGCCAGCGCATCAACATGGTCACGGCGATCCGCCGGGTGATCGAGCAGGAGCTCGAGGCCAACCCGCGCATGCTGGTGTTCGGCGAGGACGTCGGACCGAAGGGCGGGGTCCATGCGGTCACGCTCGGACTCCAGGAGAAGTTCGGGCGCGAGCGCGTCTTCGACACCAGCCTCAACGAGGAAGGGATTGTCGGCCGGGCGGTCGGAATGGCGCTCGCCGGCCTGATGCCGGTGCCCGAAATCCAGTTCCGCAAATATGCCGAGCCCGCGACCGAGCAGATCCACGATTGCGGGACGATGCGCTGGCGCACGCACAACCGCTTCGCCGCGCCGATGGTGCTTCGCATTCCGGGCGGCTTCTTCAAGTGCGGCGACCCGTGGCATTCGATGACCAACGAGGTCGAGTTCGTGCACAATCCCGGCTGGAAGGTCGCGGTGCCGTCGAACGCCGAGGACGCGGTCGGGCTGCTGCGCCGGAGCCTGCGCGGTAACGATCCGGTGATTTTCTTCGAGCACCGCGCGATGCTCGACGACAGCTGGGCGCGGCGGCCGTGGCCGGGCGACGATTATGTGCTTCCGTTCGGGCGCGGGAGGAAGACGCGCGACGGCGACCGGATCACCATCGTCAGCTGGGGCGCGATGGTTCCGCGCTGCGAAGCTGCGGCGGAAGGTACCAGCGCCGACGTGATCGACCTCAGGACGCTGCAGCCGTGGGACCGCGAAATGGTGCTCGAGAGCGTCCGCCGCACGCGTCGCTGCCTGATCGTGCACGAGGATTTGCGGACCGGCGGCTTCGGTGCCGAGATCGCTGCGGTCGTGGCCGACGAAGCGTTCCTCGATCTCGACGCGCCGGTCGCGCGCGTCACCATGCCCGACATCCCAAGCCCGCATCATCCCAAGCTGATGGAGTGGGCGCTGCCGTCGCCCGCAAGCATCCGCGCCGAGATCGACCGGCTGGTGGGGTTCTGATCCTTGATCGAGGTCCGGGTCCCCGACGAGCAGGAGGGCACCAAGGCGGTCGTTCGCGCCTGGCTTAAGCAGGTCGGCGATGCGGTCGCCGAGAACGACCCGCTGGTCGAGTTAGAGACCGATAAAGTAACTCAGGAGGTGCCGTCGCCTGCGGCAGGGGTGCTGGCCGAGATCGTGCTCGACACCGACGCGGAGGCGGTGCCTGGAGCGCTGCTGGCGCGGATCAGCACGGGTGCCCCAGCGAAGGCCGGGACCCAGGAGGCGGAGCCTTGTTTAGACCCGGGCGATGAAGCGCCTTCGGGCGCTTCTGGGCCCCGGCCTTCGCCGGGGAACATGGAGGCCCGCCTTTCCCCCTCGGTCCGCCGTGCGTGCCTGCAGAATGGCATCGATCCCTCGCGGATTCAGGGCACAGGCCGCAACGGCCGCGTGACCCGCGAGGATGTCGACCGTGCGATTGTCTCGGCGACCGTCGTCAGTGTCGGCGAGCCTGCGACGGCACAGCCGCGCCAGTTCAACGCCAGCGACATCCCGCACGACCGGATGCGGCTCACCATCGCCGAGAATATGGCGCGCGCGGTCGCCGAGCAGCCCCACGTCACCGCTTTGTTCGAAGCCGACTTCTCGGCCGTCGCGGCGCACAAGGCGGCGATGGCGGCGCGGGGCGTGAAGCTCAGCTACACCGCCTACATCGTCAAGGCCGCCGCCGAAGCGATGGCGGTCGCGCCGGCGATCAACGGGCGGTGGGAGAAGGACCGGATCGCGATCTCGCCGACGATCGACATCGGCGTCGGCACCGCGCTCGGCGAGAAGGGGCTTGTCGTTCCGGTGGTGAAGGACGCGGGGCAGCTCAGCCTCGAGCAGATCGGCGCCAGGCTCGACGACCTCACGCGCCGCGCGCGCGACGGCAAGCTCGAGCGCTCCGAAGTGTCGGGCGGAAGCTTCACCATCTCCAACCACGGCGTCTCCGGCTCGCTGCTCGCCGCCCCGATCATCCTCCATCAGGGCCAGGCCGCAATCCTCGGCATCGGCAAGCTTCAGAAGCGCGTGACCGTGCGAGAAGCGGACGGCGAGGACGCGATCGTCATTCTGCCGATGGCCTATGTGACTTTGACCATCGACCACCGAGTCGTCGACGGCCATCAGACCAACGCGTGGCTGTCCCGCTTCGTCGAGATCATTGAAAATTGGCCGCAGCCATAGGAACTTGAAACAGGCGGTCCGGTTGATCTCCGCACGCGACGGAGGACTTCCATGGCGGATAACCAGACACTTTCCAAAAGCAGCAGCAAGGCGCTGCTCGGCGCGGGCCTCGCGGTTGCGGCGGGAACCGCGGCGTTCCTGCTCGCCCGGCGCTCGGCCGACGTTCACGACGATGGGGTCGACGTCAGCGACGCGCTCGACCACGTCTTCCGGCGCAAGACCGGGCGCTATGAGGAAGGGTTGGTCGGACGGACGGTGACGATCGGAAAGTCGAGGCAAGAGATCTATCGCGCGTGGCGCGACTTCACGCGCTTTCCGGACTTCATGGAGAATGTCGAGGCGGTCGAGGACTTGGGCGGCAGGCGGTCCAAATGGACGATCAAGGCGCCGCTCGGCGCATCGGTCGAGCTCGTCACGAAAATCACCGAGGACCGCCCCGGCGAAGCGATCGGCTGGAAGAGCGAGCCGGAGTCGGACATCCAGACCGAGGGTCGTGTCGAGTTCTTCGACATTGCGCCCGGACGTGGCACCGGTGTCCGCTTGACGCTTCGCTACGATCCGCCCGCGGGCCTGCCAGGGCGCGTGGTCGCCAAGCTCTTCCAGCGCGAACCCAATGTCCAGGCGCGGCGCGACCTTCGCCGCTTCAAGATGCTGATGGAAACGGGCGAGATCGCCACCAACGCCGGGCCTTCGGGACGCGACGAGCCCGTCACCGAGTCGACAACCTGAGGAGGCGGAAAGATGCGCGCACTGACCTGGCACGGCCGCCACGACGTCCGGATCGAGACTGTTCCCGATCCCGAGATCGTCAATCCGCACGACTGCATCCTCAAGGTCACATCGACCGCGATCTGCGGCTCCGACCTTCACCTCTACGACGGCTACATTCCGGGAATGCGCGCCGGCGATATTCTCGGCCATGAGTTCATGGGCGAGGTTGTCGAGGTCGGTCCGCAAAGCACGCTCCAGAAGGGGCAGCGCGTGGTCGTCCCGTTCCCGATCGCGTGCGGCGAATGCTTCTTCTGCAAGAAGCAGCAGTTCAGCTGCTGCGACAACAGCAACCCGCCCGAGACGTCCGACGCGACCGAAACCCAATACGGCTATCCGATGGCCGGCGTGTTCGGTTACTCGCACCTCACCGGCGGCTATGCCGGGGGGCAGGCGGAATATGTCCGCGTGCCCTTCTCCAACGTCGGGCCGCTCGCCGTTCCCGACCATCTCGAGGACGACAAGGTGCTGTTCCTCACCGACATCCTGCCCACCGGCTGGATGGCGGCGGAGAATTGCGACATCGAGGAAGGCGATACGGTGGCGGTGTGGGGCTGCGGCCCGGTCGGCCTGTTCGCGATCCAGTCCGCGCTGATCATGGGCGCTCACCGGGTGATCGCGATCGACCATTACAAGAGCCGGCTCGATCTCGCGAAGCAGCTCGGAGCCGACATCCTCGACTATCGCGAAGTCGATGTCCGCGAGGCGCTCGCCGAAATGACCGGCGGGATTGGTCCCGATGCGGTGATCGACGCCGTCGGCATGGAAGCGCACGGAATCTCGATCGACAATATCCTCGATCAGGTGAAGGCGATGGGCTTCCTCGTCACCGACCGGATCCATTCGTTCCGCGAGGCGGTGCTGTCGGTGCGCAAGGGCGGGCGGGTGTCGGTCCCCGGCGTCTATGGCGGATTCGCCGACAAATTCCCCGTCGGCGCCTTCATGGAGAAAGGCCTCACCATGAAGACCGGCCAAACCCATGTGCACCGCTATCTGAAGCCGCTCCTGGAGCAGATCGAGCAGGGCAAGATCGATACGACCTTCCTGATCTCGCACCACGCTCCGCTCGAGCAGGCGCCCGAGATGTACAAGCACTGGCACGACGACCAGGACCAGTACACGAAGATCGTCCTGAAGACCGAAATGGCCGCGCCGGCAAAGGAACAGCAGGAGAAGCAGCATGAGCTCGTCTAGGCTCGCAGTCGTCACCGGCGCCTCGAGCGGGATCGGGCTCGAGATCGCCAAGCTCGCGGCGCAGGACGGCTACGATCTCATCGTCGCCGCCGACACGCCCTTCGTCGAGGCGGGGCCTGCGCTCAGGGACTTTGGCGTCGCGGTTCAGGAAATCGAGGCAGACCTCGCGACCAAGCAGGGCATAGACCAGGTCCTCGCAACCGTCGGCGATCGGGCGGTCGACGCGCTCGTCGCCAATGCCGGGCACGGCCTCGGCCACGGCTTCCTCGACCAGGCTCCCGACGAGTGGCTGCACGTCATCAACACCGACGTGGTCGGCACGTTGATGCTGATCCAGCCGATCGTTCGGCTCATGGTCGAGCGCGGCGAGGGCAAGGTGCTGATCACGGGCTCGGTGGCGGGGCACATGGCCGGCCCCTTCCAGGCGGTCTATAATGGCTCCAAGGCGTTCATCGACAGCTTTGCCGCCGCGCTCAACGAGGAGCTCAAGGGCAGCGGGGTGACCGTCACCTGCCTCAAGCCCGGAGCGACCGAGACCGCCTTCTTCCATCGCGCGGAGCTCGACGACACCAGGATCGGACAAGCGAAAAAGGACGATCCCGCGAACGTCGCGAAGACCGGCTGGGAGGCGATGAAGAAGGGCGAGCCGGCGGTGATCCACGGGCTCAAGAACAAGCTTCAGGTCGCCGCTGCGGACGTGATGACCGATGCCGTCGTGGCGAAGGTCCACCGCGCCGAGGTCGAGCCCGGGAGCGGCTCAAACTAATCCGAATGGAACCGTAGCGCTCCGAGGCGCGCTGTCGGCGCGTGAACGATGCGCCGAACAGCGACGAAGCCCGCTTCGTCCGCCGGATCCTGATCATTGTCGCGATCGCCGCGGCGGTCCTGTTGCTGTGGCAATTGCGGCAGGTCGTCATCCTGTTGTTCGGCGCGGTGATGGTCGCGACCATCTTCCGCGCCATCTCGGACCTGCTCGAAAAGCATCTCCATCTGCCGGAGCGATTGGCGGTGCTGCTGTCGGTGCTGCTGATCGTCGGAATCATTGCCGGGCTGGTCTGGTCGATCGGATCGCAGGTCGGCGCGCAAAGCCAGAGCCTTGCCGATATGTTGCCGCGGGCGTCCCAGATGATCGACGACAGGCTCGCGGCGATGGGCCTCGGCCATCCGGTCGACCAGTGGATGCACAACATGCATTCGGGCAGCATCATCGGATCGGACCTCAAGGGCGTGGTGTCTTCGGTCACGCTGACCGCGGCGAGCTTCCTCATCACCTTTTTCGGCGGGATTTTCCTTGCCGCCGAGCCGCGCCTTTACGGGATCGGCCTGATCAAACTGATCCCGCCCGCGCGGCGCCGCCTCGTCGCCGAAGCGATGGAGGAATCGGACCGAGCGCTGCGCCTGTGGCTGAAGGGGCAGCTGTGGGCGATGATCCTGATCTTCCTGATGACCTGGTTCGGCCTGTGGTTGCTCGGCGTGCCGTCCGCGCTGGTGCTCGCGCTCATCTCGGGCGTGCTCGAGTTCATCCCCTATGCGGGCGCGATCACCTCCTCGATTCCGGCGATCATGGTCGCGCTGGTCCAAAGCCCCGAGCTGGCGCTGTGGGTCGTCGGCCTCTACGTCGTCGTGCACCATGTCGAAGCCTATCTGATCCAGCCGCTGATCCAGCAGTTCGCGGTCGAGATTCCGGCGGTGATCACCTTGTTCGCACTGCTCGCGTTCGGGCTTCTGTTCGGCGTCCTCGGAATCCTCCTCGCGGCGCCGCTCGCGGTGGTCAGCTATGTGCTGGTGAAGCGCCTGTACGTGATCGAGGCGCTCGACACGCCGACTCCGATTCCGGGCGAAAAGAAGGACTAGATTTCGAGGACGACGTAGGGCTTGCCGAACAACGGCCTCAGAACGAACTGCGCGACATTGTAGACCGGGCGGCCCTGCGGCGTGCGGCCCTCATAGGTGCCGTGGTGCGCGTGGCCGTGGACGACCGCCTTCACATGGTCGAACCGGTCGATCGGCTCGCACAACCGCTGGGAGCCCAAATATTGGTAGATCGCCGGCGGTTCGCCTTCGAGCGTTCCGGCGATCGGCGAATAATGCAGCACGGCGACGCTTCGGTCGGTGCGCAGCGTCCGAAGCTGGTTCTCGAGCTTGCGCGATTCGGACAGCACTTCGTCGACCATCGCCTTGACGATCGGCTCGCCGAACGGCGCGAGCTCGCCGCGGCCGTAGCCGCCGAGGAAGCCCTTCACCCCGGCGAAACCAACTCCGTCGATTTCGACCGCTTGCTCGTCGAGCACGGTCATTCCGGCATCGTGGAGAATCGAGCAGACCTTTTCCGGCTGGCCGCA
>DASUIB010000140.1:0-10992 GCA_036273235.1 Sphingomicrobium sp.
ATTGGCCGCGGAGGAGCAGGCGAACCCGCTGACGGTGGCGAAGGCCTATCAGGGCTTCCAGGACGAAGGCCTGATCGTGGTGAAGCGCGGCGTCGGCATGTTCGTCGCCTCGGGCGCCAGGGCTCGCCTCAGCGAATCCGAGCGCAGCCGCTTCCTTGAGGAGGAATGGCCCGAGATCCGCGCCCGCATGAAGCGGCTCGGGATCGATCCCGCCGAGCTGGTGGATCGGGAGCGCGCCTGAACTTCCCGCAAGGGGCGCAATCCTTTAGCCGGTCCGAATGGAGACCCGGGTTTTTCCCTTCACTAACGAGAGCATCGCCGAGGCGGCGAGGCTGATCCTCGCCGGCGAGGCGGTCGCGGTTCCTACCGAGACGGTCTACGGCCTCGCGGCCGACGCTACGAACGCCGAAGCGGTGGCGCGCATCTACGAAGCCAAGGGGCGGCCGAGCTTCAACCCGCTGATCGTGCACGTTCCCGACCTCACCGCAGCGCAGCGGATCGGCGAGTTCGATGCACAGGCGCTCGCGCTTGCGGCCAAGCATTGGCCGGGACCGCTGACGCTTGTCGTCCCGCTGCGCGAGGAGGCGAAGATCGCAGCTATAGTGACAGCAGGCCTGCCGAACGTCGGCCTGCGCGTTCCCGACCATCCAGCGATGCAGGCGCTGCTGCGCGCGTCCGATCGACCGCTCGCTGCGCCTTCCGCCAATATCAGCGGATCGATCAGCCCGACCCGCGCCGCGCACGTGCTGAAGAGCCTCGGCGGCCGGATCCCGCTGATCATCGACGGCGGCGCGACGATGCGCGGGATCGAGTCCACGATCGTGGCTTCGACAGGCGGCCCGCTGCGCCTGCTGCGACGGGGGCCTATCGAGGTAGAGGCGGTGCCCATTTCTGGAACCAGCATCGAGGCGCCCGGCCAGCTCGCGAGCCACTACGCACCATCGAAGCCGCTGCGGCTGAACGCGACAAGCGGCGAGATCAACGAATATCTGATCGGCTTCGGCGACATCGAGGGAGATGCGAACCTCAGTCGCTCGGGCGATCTTGTCGAAGCCGCTTCGCGCCTGTTCGACCTGCTGCATGAAGCCGATGCCTCATCAAAGGGGCGGATCGCGGTCGCGCCAGTGCCGAACGAAGGGCTCGGAGCGGCGATCAACGACCGCTTGCGGCGCGCCTCGGCGGACCGGAAATGAAAAGGGACGGCCGAAGCCGTCCCCTCCCCCTGTTCGGGTCGTCGATTGCACGAAGCTATTAATCTCAAAAGCAAATTCGGCCTTAGCCGAGCGGTTTAGGCCTGCGCTGTTGCCGATTTGACACGAGCCTGGAAGCTCTTCCTGAGCTTCTGAAGCTTGGGCGGGATGGTGGCGAGGCAATAGGGGTTCCGCTGCCCGTCACCGGCCCAATAATCCTGATGATAGTCTTCGGCCGGCCAGAACTCCGCCTTAGGTTCGATCGTCGTGACGATCTGGTTGCCGTGGTCTGGGTTGTTGCGCTCGATTGCCGCGCGGGCCTTTCGCTCCTGCTCCTCGCTCTGCGGAAAGATCGCTGATCGATACTGGGTCCCGACATCGTTGCCCTGCCGGTTGAGCTGCGTCGGGTCGTGAGTCGCGAAGAAGATGTCGAGCAGGTTGTCGTAGCTCAGCTGCTCCGGGTCGAATGTCACGCGGATCGCTTCGGCATGGCCCGTGTCGCCCCCGCACACCTGTCTGTAGGAAGGGTTGGCAGCATGGCCGCCGGTGTATCCGCTCTCGACCGATTTGACCCCGATGACGTCGAGGAACACCGCTTCGGTGCACCAGAAGCATCCGCCCGCAAGTACCGCGACTTCCTCGGCCATCGATCCGCTCCTTCTGTGATCGGGAGCGAGATAGGAGCAGTCGACGATCATTGCGAGCGCAGCGAAGCAATCTAACCCGCCGACTGGATTGCCACGGCTCCTGCGGAGCCTCGCAATGACCGATTGGGTCAGTTCTTTTGGTAAGACGCCTTGAGGCTGGCAAGCTCAAGCCGCTTGCTGACCCATTCGGACAGCTCGTCGAACTCGAGCGGCTTGTCGAACACGATTCCGGCGCGGCGCTCGGAGAACCAGCGAACCTCCCCCTTGATCGGACGGAGGCTCTCGACCACCACTACCACCTTCTTGCCGACGCAATATTCCTCGATCGGCTCGACCTTCATCCCGCCGAGCGAGATGTCGTGGACGTCGACCGTATAATAGACCTTGCCGACCCGGACCGACGCCTTGCACGCGATCTCGAGCCTGGGAGGACGGGCGCGGAAGCCGAGCCTCGGCTTGCGTCCGGCGAGAAGCTCACCCAGGTCGACGTTCTGGTCGAACTTGACTCCGACGAGATCGTCGCGGGTCCAGACCACGGTCGCGGGAATCTTTTGCGACGACAGCTCGATCTGCACGCGATCGTCGACCGCCGGCGCGTTCGTCACGATCGCCATGATGCCGCCTGCCGACATGTTCTTGAGCTTGATCAGCTGCTGACTGCCCGTCCCATCCACCAGTTTGCCGATCCTGAGCATTGCCGAGACACGCTCGTCGTCGCGGCGCTCGACCGGGCGGGGGACGGCGGTCGATAGAGAAACCGTGGTCGACTCGAACGCCGCCTCCGCCTCCGAACTGCCGTTTCGTCCCGATTTCCTGCGGATCAGCGATCCAAACATAGCGCCCCTTCTCCAGCGCAAGCCGCGCCAAAATGGGACTTTATGGACACCGTGGTTAAAAGAGCGTTTCTGCTATTGAATTGAACCCCTGCCGCTGCCTAGGCCCCTTAAGGCGGGGAGGAGAGTGAATGCCGCAGCCGCGCCTGCTGCTGATCGACGACGAGCCCGCGCTCGCCGACTTCCTCGCGAGCGCAGCGCAGGAAAGCGGTTTCGAGCCGGTGATCACCGCTGAGGACGAAGAATTTCGCCGGGCGTTTATCGATCATACCCCCGACATGGTCGCGCTGGACCTTGGAATGCCCGGAATGGACGGAGTCGAGCTGATCCGCTTCCTCGCCGACCGCGCCTATAGGGCGCCGGTGCTGATCGTCAGCGGCTTCGACCGGCGAGTGCTCGAATCCGCCTTCCGGCTCGGAGAGGCGTTGGGGCTGACCATGGTCGGGCCGGTCGAAAAGCCGGTGCGCTTCGACGTGCTCGAAGAGATGTTGAGCCGGTTGAAGGCCACCCTCTAGCCGTGCCGGACCACTCCAGCGAACGGCTGCTCCCCGCCCTCCGGCGTGCACTCGAACAACAGCAGCTGCACATGCTCTATCAGCCCAAGGTGAGCGCGCGCGACGGGTCGCTGGTCCGAGTCGAGGCACTGGTGCGGTGGGAGGACCCGGAGCTTGGGAGCGTCGAGCCCTCGCGGTTCGTGCCGCTCGCCGAGGAGCAGGGACTGATCGACGACCTCACCTTGTGGGGGCTTCGGACGATCCTCAGGCAATGGATCGATTGGCGCGAGGAAGGGATCGATACCCAGATCGCGTTCAACATCTCCGCGCTCAGCCTCCAGCACCTCGACTTCCCCGACCTAGTCGAGCGCATGTGCAGTGCGCTCGAGGTTCCGAGCGACCGGCTGGTGCTCGAGCTCACCGAGGGGGCCACTCAGCCGCTGGTTAAGCTGATGGACACGCTCACTCGGTTCCGGATCAAGGGCATCGGCCTTGCGATCGACGACTTCGGCACCGGCTATTCCTCGCTGATGCAGCTTCGCCAGCTGCCGTTCACCGAAGTGAAGATCGATCAGGCCTTCGTAATGGACATCCCCCATTCACGCGACTCCCGCCTCATCGTTCAGTCGATCGCGGGCCTTGCGCACGGCCTTGGGCTCAGCGCGACCGCCGAGGGGGTCGAGACGGTCGAGCAGCTGCGCGCGGTTCGCGAGCTCGGCTGCGACGTGGTCCAGGGATATTTGATCTCGCCGCCGATGGAGCCCGGGGCGCTCCGCGGCTGGAAGCAGGCGTTCCGGCCCCAATGGCCCAAGCTCCTTGCCGATCCGCCGCTGGCCCTATGGAGCAAGGTCGAAGCGAATGCCCTGGGCGAGGGGTAGCTCGCTTCCGTAATTGATCGTGTTGGTCTGCCGCCGCATGTAGGCGCGCCACGCGTCCGAGCCGCTTTCGCGTCCGCCGCCGGTCTCCTTTTCGCCCCCGAACGCGCCCCCGATCTCAGCGCCCGACGGACCAATGTTGACATTGGCGATCCCGCAGTCCGAGCCCGCCGCGGACATGAACCTTTCCGCCTCCCGCAGGTCGGTGGTGAAGATCGAGGACGAAAGCCCCTGCGGCACACCATTGTTGAGGGTGATCGCCTCGTCGAATTCACGATAGCGAAGCACGTAAAGGATCGGCGCGAACGTCTCCTGAAGAACGCTGCCTTCCTGGGCCGGGACTTCGACGATCGCGGGGCGGACGTAGAAGCCGCCGCGCACCGCATCGACGCGTTCGATCTTGTCGCCGAGGATCTTTTGCATGCCCTCGAACGCCGCTTCATCGATCAGCGGCCCGACCAGCGTGTCCACCGAGCGCGGATCGCCTACCTTGATGCTGTCGAAGAGCTTTTTCAATCGGCCGACCAGCTCGCCCACGATGCTCTCGTGAACGATCAGGCGCCTTAGCGTCGTGCAGCGCTGCCCCGCCGTGCCTGCAGCCGAAAAGAGAGTGGCTCGAACAGCAAGCTCGAGGTCGGCCGATGGACAGACAATCGTCGCATTGTTGCCGCCAAGCTCGAGCAGCATCCGCCCGAAGCGCTGCGCCACGCGCGGACCGACGGCGCGGCCCATCGTCGTCGATCCCGTCGCCGAGACCAAGGCGACACGCGGATCGTCGACCAGCGCCTCGCCGAGATCGTGGACGCCCTGGACCAGTTGCACCAGCCCGTCCGGGGCGGCGCCGAACTTGCAGAGCGCCCGGCGCACCAGCTGCATCACCAGCTCGGCACAGAGCGGCGTCTTTTCGCTCGGCTTCCACATCACCGGATCGCCGCACACCAGCGCCAGGGCCGCATTCCACGCCCACACCGCGACGGGAAAGTTGAACGCGCTGATCACCAGCACCGGGCCCAATGGATGCCATTGCTCCATCATCCGGTGCTCGGGCCGCTCGCTTGCGATGGTGAGCCCGTGCAGCTGGCGCGACAGACCGACGGCGAAGTCGCAGATGTCGATCATCTCCTGAACCTCCCCGAGGCTCTCGGCCATGATCTTGCCGGCCTCAAGGGTCACCATCTTGGCGAGCACCGGCTTGGCTTCGCGAAGCTCGGCGCCGAGCAGCCGGACGAGCTCGCCGCGGACTGGCGCGGGGACCGACCGCCACTTGTCGAAGGCTTCGGCGGCTCGGGCGCATGCGCGCTCCGGATCGCCGACGGTCACGCGGCCGATGATCGCTCCGTCGATCGGGGAATGACTGACGAGTCCACCGGCATGGTCGATCCCGAACAGCTCGAGGATTTGCCGGGCGTCGTCGGCCGGGCTCACGCCAGCATCTCTCTCGCGCGCGCCATGGCCAAGATGCCCGCTTCGATCGTCTCGTCCTTCTTGCCGAAGCACAAGCGGACGAGGTGCCGCGGCGGGTCCTTTTCGCCGAAGGCGGAGAGCGGCACGACGGCGACACCGGCGCGAGCTACGGCCTCGGCCGCGAAGCGCTCATCGTCCAGGTCCAGCCCTGAAGCCTTAAGGTCGACGTAAAGGAAGTAAGTCGCACCTGCGTCGAGGGCCGCATATCCGGCCTCGCGCAGCCCCCGAGTCATCAGGTCGCGCGAACGCTGAAAGCGGTCGCGCATCGGCTGCAGCCACGAATCGCCGTTATCGAGGCCGAACGCGACCGCCGACTGCAGGTTGGGCGCGGTTGAGAAGGTCAGATATTGATGCGCCCGCGCGGCCACCGGCGCGAGCGCGGGCGCGGCCACCATCCACCCGACCTTCCATCCCGTGAGCGAAAAGATCTTGCCCGCGGAGCCGATCTTGATCGTCCGCTCGGCCATTCCGGGCAGGCTCGCTAGCGGCGTGAACCGCTGCCCGTCGAGCAGGATATGCTCCCACACCTCGTCGCTGATCACGACGAGGTCATGCTCGCGGGCGATCGCCGCGATGAGGTCCAACTCTTCGACCTCGAAGAGCCGTCCGGTCGGGTTCTGGGGATTGTTGAACAGGATCGCCCGAGTCCGCGGCGTCACCGCCTGCTCGAGCGCCTCGCGGTCGATCCGCCAATCCGGCGGTTGGAGCGCAACTTCGACCGGCGTTCCCCCGCCTCTGCGGATCATCGGCGCATAGCTGTCGTAGGCCGGAGTCAGGATGATCACCTCGTCGCCCGGCTGCACCGTCGCGAGGATCGCCGCGCCGAGCGCTTCGGTCGCGCCGCTGGTGATGCAGACCTCGTCCACGCTCAGCTCCTGGCCGAAGTGGCGGCGGTAATGCGCCGCTACGGCCTCGCGGAGCGGCATGATCCCGCGCGAGGGCGGATATTGGTTCGACCCGTTCCTGACCGCCCGCGCCGCGGCTTCCAAAATCTCGTCGGGCCAGCCGAAATCGGGAAAGCCCTGACCCAGGTTCACCGCATCATGTTGCGCCGCGAGCGCCGACATGCGCTCGAACACGCTGGTCTTCATCCGTTCGTAAAGCGGGTTCATGTCCAGCCGCATAGCGCGGACATCGGCTCACCGCGAGTGACGCAACTTTCCGCTGACCGGAGCATTGCCGTCGGACCTCCAGACGAAAGAGTTCCCATGCCCCAGCGTAACGTCGTCCTGTATCGAATGAAGCTTCCCGACCACGAATGCCCCTATGGTCTGCTCGCCAAGCGCATGCTCGAGGATGCGGGAATTCCCTTCGACGACCGGCTCCTCACCTCGCGCGAGGAAGTCGACGCGTTTAAGGATGAGCGGGGCGTCGACACGACTCCGCAGGTCTTTATCGACGATGAGCGGATCGGCGGGAGCGAGGAGCTCGCTTCCTATCTGGAGACGGCCGAAACCTGAGCATCACCGCCGCTACGCCGCAGTGGCCGCCCGGCTCCGATCACGCTAGCGCGCGGCCGATGCAAAGCTCACCTATGTCGGCCGCTGAAGCTGCCGCCACCGCCTTTCCCATATGGTCGGCCCTGGGACCGAACGCGCGCCGGTCGCTGCTCAACCGGGCCGCTGATCAGATCGAGGCGCGCGCCGATGCGTTCGTCGAAGCGATGGGAAGCGAGCTGCGCGCGTCCGAGCCGTGGGCGAGGTTCAACGTGCTGCTCGGCGCGAGGATGGTCCGCGAAGCCGGGGCACTGACCACACAGATCACCGGCGAAGTAATCCCTTCGGACAAGTCGGGGCTGCTGTCGCTGGCGCTTCGCGAGCCGGTGGGTGTGGTGCTCGGAATTGCCCCCTGGAACGCGCCGGTGATCCTCGGCTGTCGTGCTATCGCGACGCCGCTCGCCTGCGGCAATACGGTCATCCTCAAGGCGTCGGAGCGCTGCCCGCGAACGCAGGGCTTGATCGTCGAAGCCTTCGCGGCCGCCGGCTTTGCCGACGGAGTCGTGAACCTCGTCACCAACGATCCGGCGGATGCCGCACAGGTCGTCGGCGCCCTGATCGATCATCCCGCGGTTCGGCGGATCAATTTCACCGGTTCGACGGCGGTCGGGCGGATTGTCGCGCGCCGTGCGGCCGAGCATCTGAAACCTGTCCTGCTCGAGCTCGGCGGCAAGGCGCCTTTGATCGTGCTCGAGGATGCCGACCTCGACGAGGCGGTGAAGGCCGCCGCCTTCGGCGCATTCATGAACGCCGGCCAGATCTGCATGTCGACCGAGCGCATCATCGCCGTCGACAAAGTTGCGGACGAGTTCGCGCGCAAGCTCGCCGAAAAAGCCTCGACCATGCCCGCTGCCGCGGTTGGAGATCAGGTCGACCGGGCGGCGGCGGCGAAGGTTCAAGCTCTGGTCGAGGAAGCGCTTTCCAAAGGCGCTCAAAGCCTGAGCGCCGGTGCGGCAATGGTCGTCAATGGCGTCACTCCCGACATGCGGCTCTACCAGGATGAGAGCTTCGGACCCGCCGTCGGCATCATCCGCGTTGCTGACGAAGAAGAAGCGATCCGGGTCGCGAACGACACGGCTTACGGCCTCGCAGCCTCGGTCTTCACCCGCGATGCCATGCGCGGGCTCCGAGTGGCGCGGCGAATCCGCTCGGGCATCTGCCACATCAACGGCCCGACGGTGCACGATGAGCCGCAAATGCCGTTCGGCGGGGTCGGCGCCTCCGGCTACGGCCGTTTCGGCGGCAAGGCCGCGATCGACTTCTTCACCGAGCTCAGGTGGATCACCATCGCCGGCGAACCGGGCCACTATCCGATCTGACCGCACAGGGGGTGGAAGGGGTCGGGAACAGCCGGTCTCATCGAACAAAACCAATCGTTCATCGAAGCTTGTTTTCGAATTCGATGAGCAGGACCGATAGGGCCATCCGCGAGCTGATGAGGGGCGCCTCTTATGGTGATCGGCAAATCTTTTGCGGTAGCCGCCTTCCCTCTCCTGCTGTGCTTGGTCGCGCTGAGCATCACGCCCGACCCAAGCCTTGCCCGTCAGCCGCCAAGGTCGGCGCAGCGGTGGGTCGCGACCTGGACTGCGGCGCCGCAGCAGCTTCCCGAAGGGCAGGCACAACATTTCGATCGGCAGCAGACGATCCGGCTGATCGTCCGGGCGACGATTGGCGGACAGAAATTGCGGCTGCGGATCAGCAATCTCTATGGCACGACGCCCCTAAACATCGGCGCAGCGCATGTCGCGTTGCGAACGGCAGGCGCGCAGATTGTCCCCGGTACCGACCGACCGCTTACGTTCGGCAATCAACCTACGGCATCGATTCCGAGCGGTGGAAGTGTGTGGAGCGATACCGTCTCGCTTGACGTGCCCTCGGAAGCTGACCTCGCCATCAGTCTGTTTCTGCCCGACGGCGCGCTCGGAACGACCGCGCATGTGCTTGCGCGTCAGACGAACTATGCGGCGATGCAGCCGGGAGACCTGACCGGTGCGAACGAACTTACCGCGCCCCATCCCTTTCGATCATGGCCGTTCATTACTGGAATTGACGTGCGCTCGGCGGCACCTGCGGCCGCCGTCGTCGCCTTCGGCGATTCGCTCGTCGACGGCGACGGCTCGACGACCGACGCCAATCAGCGCTGGCCGAACCTCCTGGCACATCGGCTGCTCGCGGCTGGCGAACCGCTCGCGGTCGTCAACGAAGGCATCATTGCGAACCGGCTGCTGCGTGGAGTGGCGCCCGAGATGCGCGGCAAGTTCGGCGGGATTCCGGGCGACTCCGCGCTCGACCGCTTCAGCAGGGACGTGCTCGCTCAGTCCGGCGTTCGCTGTGTGATCTTAAGAACCGGCACGAACGACCTTGGGTTCCCAGGCGCCTTTGCGTCGGTCGGCGAAAGCGTGAGCGCTGCGGATATCCTCGCCGGGTACCGGCAGCTTGCGGCTCGAGCCCACGCACGCGGCCTCGCGCTATTTGTGACTACGATCCCCCCGTTCGAAGGAGCGAAGATTGGGCCAGGCTATTATTCCGAAAGCAAGGAGCGCGTACGCCAGCAGGTGAACGCACGCATCCGGCACGGCGGAGGCTTTGACGGTTATTTCGATTTCGACGCAGTCCTCCGCGATCCGTCCGATCCGGCGCGCATCGATGCTCGGTACGACAGCGGCGACCATCTTCATCCCAATGACTTGGGCTATCGCGCGCTCGCGGACTCGGTTCCACTCACACGGCTCTGGCCGCGATGCGCGGCGCGACAAACAAGAGGAGCCAAGTCGTGAAAGTCTCACACAATTCTTATGCGATGTGGATCGTCGCGGGCACCGCCGCCGGCGGAACACTGCTCGTCCAAGCTCGCGCGCAAACGAGTTCGGGGCCCACCGCGTTTGCCGACCAGCTGCGCCAAATCGAACGAGGCCGGGATCAGGCCCTCGTCACCGGCGATAAGGCCTACCTGGAGCGGTTCATTGCCGACGACTATCATCTGGTCAGCCCGTTCGGCACGATCGACGACAAGACCGCCGAAGTGAAATCCGCGGGCAAGGGCTTCTATCTGTCCCTGACGCCTGGGCCGATATCAGTCCGCCGCGCCGGGAAAGACGCCGCGATTTTGCGCTATCAAATCGACGGCACTGTGAAGCTGCGTAGCGGTCCTTACCACAGTCACTGGTGGCATACCGATTATTACGAGCGGCATGGTGGGCAGTGGCAGGTTGTCTGGTCACAATCGACCGAGATCCGGGCGCCGACGGCGCCCTCGCCGCTCAGTGAATAATCCCACCGGCCGAAGCGGCATCACCAAGTCCAACTGAATTCTGGTCGACTGGCTGGGGCGGCAGGATTCGAACCTGCGAATGCCGGTACCAAAAACCGGTGCCTTACCACTTGGCTACGCCCCAGCAGGCGCATCCGCATCGGCGGGAGAAGCGGCGCTTATACCCGCGACTCCCTCAGTTGGAAGGGCTATGGGGCCGTAGTGACTGAGCCCCAGATCCGTGATTTCCACGCGCACATCTATTACGATCCTGAAGAGGTCGAGCGTGCAAAGCAGCTCGCCGCCGCCGCGCAGGCGCGCTTCCCGATTGCCGTCGGGCACTTCCATCTGCGCCCGGTCGGCCCGCACCCGCGCGGAAGCGTACAGCTGACCGTGCCGAGAGATATGTTTGGCGATGTCGCGCAATTCTTGGCGCTCAATCGCGGCGGGCTGACCGTGTTCGCTCACGCCGAGACCGGCGACGATCTCGCCGACCATAGCAAACATGTGATCTGGTTCGGCCCGAGCGAGCCGCTCGACCTGTCGATCTTCGGCTAGGCGTTCGGAATCCTGCCGTTGACGAGGTCCTCATAGTCCTTGTCGAGCTGACGGGTCAGGTCGCCGACCTCGAAGTTCCACGGCCCGACCGAACGGACCGGCGTGATCTCGACCGCGGTACCGGCGAGGAACATCTGCTCAAAGGATTCGAGTTCCTCCGGCCAGATCTCGCGCTCGAATACCTC
>DASUIB010000141.1:0-2086 GCA_036273235.1 Sphingomicrobium sp.
CATGTCGCGGAGCATCTTGCGCAGCGTCTCGGGGTCGAGCTTCGGATCCCACGCGCCGACCGGCTTATGGTCGTCGCCGAGCACGCGGACCAACGTGGTGGTGAGCGGGTGAGTCTCGGCGGCGGGCGCGGCGGTGTCGGGGCGCGGCGCGCTTCCCGCGGGCGGAATCGTCAGCGACGAGAAATCCGGCGTGTCGCCGGGCCGGAACGCCGGCTCGGGCACGTAAAGCTCGAGCTTGGGCGCGTTGCGGCGCGGCGATGGGTCGCGATTGCTCATTTGCGCTCGGGCTTAATCGCGAGTCACTTCCGCGGCAACCGCCAGAGTCAAGTAGCCTTTACATCAAGCAAAGTGCGACGCTTCCAGCGCCTTGGTTGCAAGCATCACCGTCTTAGGCACTGGCTGCTCGCCGCTAACATAATAAGCGACGGTCCGCCGAGACAGGCCAAGAGCGTCGGCCGCGGAATCGAGAGTGAGCTTATTTCGCTGCATCCATTCCTTGAATCGTTTGGCCGACATCGTACGACCGGCCTGTTCATCGGCCCAACGATGCAACTGACTCACACCGAAGTCGATGCCCACATCGCGCCACTCGACGGACCAGCCGTCATCTGAAACCTTCGCCCTCTCAAAAATGTCGTTGTTCGCCAACGGCGCCAGGTTGGCGCGTTCACGAATAAGCGGCATCAAATCTAGCGTTGCACGCTGCCCATCGTCGAATTCGACGCTGATCTTGCCCCGCCGAACGGGCGTGACGGATTCGAGCTTGCCTGGCACCATCATTCCTCTCCGCTCAGCCTTTCCCACTGCTGCAGCAGGAAGTCCCGATTGTCCTCTGCCCAAGCCAATGCCTCCCGGAGGTCAATTCGGCCGCTCGAGGCAATGACATCGAGAGTGTCAATTCGTACCTGCGCCGCTCCATCGCGTCCGAGGACATGAAAGTGCGGCGGCGGGCGATCCCGCCAAATACATCGCGATCTCGGTCGATGCGAAGCGGACCAGCCGTGGCATTCGCTTGTCATATAGTGCAATTATTGCACTTTTGTCAATCCAGTTGAGCGGCTAGTGCGCACCGATGGCCGAAGAGACTTCCGATACACCGCCCGACCGGCTCTCGCTCGATCCGCGCAGCGACTATTTCGACGAGGCGCTGCTGTCGCGCGGCGTGGGCATCAAGTTCAACGGCGAGGAAAAGACCAACGTCATCGAATATTCGATCTCGGAAGGCTGGATCCGGGTTGCGGCGGGGCGCAGCCGCGACCGCTTCGGCCAGCCGATGACGATCAAGCTTCAGGGCAAGGGGGAGCCCTATTTCGAACGCCCCGCTCAGGAGGAAGGCGAGGAGGGCGTCGCCTCCGACGGATAGGACGGCGCTTTCGAGCCGACGGCGTCGTAGAGCTTCTTCGCGCCCCAGCCGAGCACCGCCACCGCGGCGATCGTCGGCAGCGCCTTTTCGGCGACCCATGCAAGCCCGAATCCCTCCACCGCGCCTTTGCCGCGTTCGTTTGGTCCCGCCGCTTTGCTCCCGAGCCACGCGGCTGCGATCTTTCCAAGCATCCTTCTGACTCCTCGTTCGAATGGCATGGGTTCGACGGTCGCGCGCGGCGAATGTTCCCAACGCCGGCGTGGGATTCCGCACCAATAGTTGGTTGGGGAATTCTCCTACCCGCTGGCTGCGACTGGTGTTTTTCGCGGTTTTCCGGGATTGGCACACTCCTTGATTAGTAGTGTTCATCGGCCCGCAAGAAACCAGGCGTGCCGCAAAAGGAGAGTTCAAATGTCGTCGCAATCGCCTTTCACCCGTACGCTGGTCGCCATCGCCGCAGCGCTCGCCATGAGCACCATCGCGGTCGGCGCAGCGGTCGGTCCGGCCCAGGCCGATGCCAACCCGGTTCGGGTCAGCCTCAATGCCTGAGCTCGAGATTCTCGAAGCCCAAGTCCCGGTCCGCACGCCGGTGCTCGTCAAGCAGGCCGAGACCGCTTCCACGCGGTGGGCGCCGGTTGCCGGCTGGCTGAGCGGTCCCGTGTTCAGCCGCGCTCGCGACATTTTCGCGGCCAACATGACCGAGCTTCTCGACCGGGCGGAAGA
>DASUIB010000142.1:0-11387 GCA_036273235.1 Sphingomicrobium sp.
GCGACAAGGGGGCGTCGACCGTCATCAACTACAGCTGCGGACCGGCCGATTTCGGCCAGAGCCAGATCGACGTGATCACGCCGCGCTCGCTCCGGATCGCGACTCAAGGCATCTCCGACCAGCTGCCGTTCAATTACGTCCTGCAGGCGCGCCGGGTCGGCGATTGCGAAACAAGCGCTTCTCCTTCACGCCATTAAGGCAAGGTTTAAACAATTTGCGGTACCAAGAAGCGTGCCGGATTTGGCACGCTTTCCTCCCATCGGGCTTGTTGTCCGATCCCTGGGCCGCCCCTCCTCGGATGGGCGGCCCTTCTTTTGCGTGCGCGGACGCCTTAGAGGCGCGGCCATGCTGTACCTGATTATCAAGGCCGCGATTTCGGGCGCGATCGTCGCCGCGGTGTCGGAGATTGCGCGGCGTTATCCGGGCTGGGGCGGCCTCGTCGCCTCGCTTCCGCTGACCTCGCTGCTGGCGATGCTGTGGCTGTGGCGGGATTCGGGCGATGCCGAGCGGGTGGCGGAGCTGTCGCAGAGCACCATCTGGTTCTTCGTGCCGTCGGTGCCGCTGTTCATCGCCCTGCCGATCCTGCTGCGGTCGGGGTTCGGCTTCTGGCTCAGCATGGCGATCGTGGTCGTTGGAACGCTGGCGCTCTACGCTTTGTGGTTCTGGGCCGCGCCCAAGGTCGGCATCCGCTTGTGAAGAGCGCGATCGTCCTGCTCTCCGGCGGGCTGGATTCGATGGTCTGCGCCGGAATCGCGCGCGAGCGGGGGTATCGGGTGATCGCGCTGACCGTCGACTACAACCAGCGCCACCGGGTCGAGATCGAGGCGGCGCGCGTGATCGCGAAGCGCCTCGCCGACCGGCATATCGTGCTTCCGCTCGACCTGCGCGCGTTCGGCGGGTCGGCGCTGACGAGCGACATTGCGGTGCCGAAGGATGGCCTCGGCGACGGCATTCCCGTGACCTATGTGCCGGCGCGCAACATGATCTTCCTCAGCCTCGCGCTCGGGCTCGCCGAGGCGAGCGGCGCGCGCGACATCTTCATCGGAGTCAACGCGCTCGATTACTCGGGCTATCCCGACTGCCGGCCCGAGTTCATCGCCGGGTTCGAGCGGCTTGAGAACCTCGCCACCAAGGCGGGGGTCGAGGGCGACGGTTTCACGATCCACGCGCCGCTCCAGCATATGAGTAAGGCCGACATCGCGCGGGAGGCGCAGCGCCTGGGCCTCGACTCCGCGCTCAGCCACAGCTGCTACGATCCGCTGGCCGACGGGCGGCACTGCGGGCGATGCGACGCGTGCCGGCTGCGGGCGAAAGGCTTCGCCGAGGCGGGGCTCAAAGATCCGACCGTTTACGCATGAGCTACGCGGTCAAGGAATGCTTCCTGACGCTTCAGGGCGAAGGCGTGCAGTCGGGCAGCCGAGCGGTGTTCCTGCGCTTTGCCGGGTGCAATTTGTGGTCGGGGCGCGAGGAGGACCGGCCGAGCGCGCGGTGCAGCTTCTGCGACACCGATTTCGTCGGAACGGACGGCGAGGGCGGCGGCAAGTTCGCGGGCGCCGAAGCGCTGGCCGGGCATGTCCAGCGCCTGTGGGGACCGAGCGGCGAGCGGCGGCTGGTCGTGATCACCGGCGGAGAGCCGATGCTCCAGCTCGACACCGCGCTGGTCGACGCGTTGCACGCGCGGGGGTTCCGGGTCGCGGTCGAGACCAATGGCACCCTGGCCGCGACTCGGGGGATCGACTGGATCTGTGTGAGCCCGAAAGCCGGCGCTGAAGTGGTCCAGCGCTCGGGCGACGAATTGAAGCTGGTCTGGCCGCAGCAGGGGATCGAGCCGGCCGAGCTCGAGCAATGGGACTTCGACCATTTCCTGGTCCAGCCGATGGACTGTGCCGATCAAGACGCGGCGGTGGAAGCGTCGGTGCGTCTGGCGATGGAGCGGCCGAAATGGCGCCTGAGCCTTCAGGCGCACAAGGTCGTCGGGCTGGCCTGACCCTTCGACTGCGCTCGGGACAGGTTACTCGCCGTTGCTGACGGCGTTCGAAGGCGTGTTCTCGACCGGGCTCGGCGCGGGCTTGCTCGTCGACGTGCTGCCTTGGGGCGTGTCGGTCTGCGGCTTCGCCTTCGGGAATGCCGAAGCGTTGCCGCTATCGTTCGAGATATTGCCGAGGTCGTTGACGTCGGATTCCGCGGCCATATTGGCCGCATCGCCGGTCACCGCGTCGATCGCGGTCACGTCGTTGGAGACGATATTCTCGGCGGTCAGATTCTCGTCGATGTTCTGTGTGTTGTCGCTCTGGTCGTTATTCCCGCAAGCGGCGAGGCTTAGGGCAGCGGCAATCAGGATCAGCGCACGCATAGACGACTCCGACGGAATCAAAAAAAGAGGCTGCCGGCGATACCGGCAGCCCCTTGAAAAGCCAACGCCTCCGAACAACGGAGGCGCTCGACGATTACATCGCGTTGTTGGTCGTGGTGTTGGTCGTCGTCGTCGTCGTCGAATTCATGGCCGTTGCGTTCATGTCCGTCGCGTTCATGTCCGTCGCGTTCATGTCCGTGGCGTTCATGTCGGTGGCGTTCATGTCGGTCGTCGTGAGATTCTCATCGACGTTCATCGTATTGTTGGCGTTGTCGTTGCTGCTGCAAGCCGCAACCGCCAGGGCCGCGCCAGCGACCAGGATAAGAGCACGCATTCAAGACTCCCTATTTATTGCGATCTGCAGGGGTTTTCCCGGCGCAAATCGCGCGAACCATAGTCTGAAGCATGAGTATCCTTCAAGACTCTTTGCACGGACGCCGCAAAGCCTTGAGAAACGACAAGAAACTCCGCTTCAAGGCGGCATCAACCCCTTCGAGGGGGATTTGTTTCCCCAGTTCGGCGAGGCTGGTCACCCCGAATTCGGCGATCCCGCACGGCACGATCCCGGTGAAATAAGAAAGGTCGGGAGCAACGTTGATGGCAAAGCCGTGGAGCGTCACCCAGCGCTTCACGCGCACGCCGAGCGCGCCGATTTTCGCCTCGCCCGGCCCTTCGCCCACCCAGATTCCGATGCGGCCGGGGGCGCGATGCGCCTCGACCTCGAGCTCGCCGAGCGTGTCGATCATCCATTGTTCGAGCGAATGGACGAAACGCCGGATGTCCTTGCCGCGCTTTTCAAGGTCGAGCATCACATAGCCGACGCGCTGGCCGGGGCCGTGATAGGTGTAGCGGCCGCCGCGCCCGGCCTCATAGACCGGCAGATGCTGCGGATTGAACAATTCGGCGGGGTCGGCGCTGGTCCCTGCGGTGAACAGCGGCGGGTGCTCGAGCAGCCAGACGCATTCCCCGGCGCTGCCGTCGCGAATAGCGGCCGCGCGCTGCTCCATGAATCTGAGCGCCTCCCCGTAGGGAACGGGCGCGTCGCTGACCCGCCATTCGATCTCGGGTGGGATTGAAGCCACGAACGCGAGATGGCGCTGCACGCGCAGCGGAGCAAGCGCCGTTGCGTCCAAGCGCGCAGCTCCGCATAAGACGCGGGACGCAAGCGGGGTCCAAAGATGAAGAAACTGTCGCTGTCTCAAGCATGGGACCAAACCCGTGCGGTGCTGGTGAGCGACGGCCGGCTGATCGCCAGCGTCGCCCTCGCGCTCGTCGTCCTGCCGCAAGCGGTGATCGGGCTGATCGCGCCCACCACCCGCGGCCAGCCGTCGGCGCTGACAATGGCGTTGCTGGGGCTGACGATCGTGATTGGCTTCATCGCCCAGGTCGCGCTCAATCGGCTGGCGATCGGCCCGTCGACCACGGTCGGAGCGGCGATCGGCCGGGGATTCGCGCGGATGCCGGCATTGCTCGGCTCGTTCATCCTCCTGATGATCGGCCTGTTCATCGTGCTGATTCCGCTCGTCCTCCTGTTCGGCGTGCTTGGGCTGATCACCGCGCCTGGCCCCGGGAGCGAGGCGCCGCTAAGCCTGCTGTTCCTGATCGTGGTGCTCGCGGCGCTGTGCTACGCGATCTTTCAGCTGACCATTCCCGTTGCAGCCGCGGAGACCGGCGGCTCGATCCATCTCCTGACCCGAAGCTGGCATCTGGCGCGCGGCGCCTATCTGCGCCTGCTCGCCTTCGTCATCCTCCTGTTCATCTGCCTGACGATCGTCCTCGTCGCCGGCCAGTTCGCTTTGGGATCGATGATCGCCGTCGCGCTCGGTCCGCCCGATGCGCTGAGCCTTTCGGCGCTGGTGATCTCGCTGGTCGTCGCGCTGGTCCAGGCGGTCTTCACCGTGGTTTTCGCGGTGATGCTGGCGCGAATCTATGTGCAGCTCGCCGGGGCGGGCGAAGCTCAGCCGTCGGTGCCCAAAAGCGGCACCTGAGGCGCCGAACTCTTCGGCAGGATTCCGAGCAGCCGCGGATCCGGAAAGCGCTCGATCGCGCGCTTGAAGGGCGTGAAGCCGGCGCGACGGTAGGCCGAAAGCGCCGCCGGATGGTCGAGCGAGCAGGTGTGGACATGGACGCGGGCGACGCCGTCGCGCCAGGCGCGGCTCACGGCCTCCGCAAGAAGCCAGCGGCCATGGCCCTTGCCGGAAAGCTCGGGCACGAGGCCGATGAACGCGAGCTCGCATTCGTGCGGCTGACGGAAATCGAGCTCGATCATGCCGATATCGCAATCCTGTTCGTCTTCGACCGCGTAAAGCTCCACCGCGGGGTCCCGGATGACCGTTTCGAGTGCCTCATCGTCCATGACCAACCGCGAGAACCACAGCCACGGCGAGCCGACAAGGCGGAAGAGCTGGCGATATTGCTCGGCCGTGGGTTGATCGATGCGGCGCAGGGACAGCGGCGAAGGCGGCACACCGCCCGACGGCGGAGCGCGCATTTCGAGATAGGTAACGACTGCGGCGAGCTCGCCGTTAGGGAGCGGGTCGTAGCTCAATTTTCCTCCCCTCGATTTCGAGGGGAGGGGGACCGGCGAAGCCGGTGGAGGGGTCTGCGAACGCTCGGAAAAGACCCCTCCACCGCCTCCGGCGGTCCCCCTCCCCTGCAAATGCAGGGGAGGAGATACGTACGCGCCATCATTTCCACTTGGCGAGCGGCGGGAGGCTCATCAGGATCGCGTCGGTGTTGCCGCCGGTCTTGAGGCCGAACAGGGTGCCGCGATCGTAGAGCAGGTTGAACTCGACGTAGCGGCCGCGGAATTCGAGCAGCCGCTCCATGTCCTCGTCGCCGAAGGGTGTGTTCATACGCTTGCGGATCAGCGCGGAAACGATGTCGAGGAAGGCCTCGCCGACATCGCGGGTGAAGGCGAAATGCGCGTCGAAATGGTCCTCGAGATAATCGTAGAAGATTCCGCCGACGCCGCGCGAGACGCCGCGGTGCGGGAGCCAGAAATATTCGTCGGCCCATTTTGAGAAGCGCGGATAAAAGGTCGGGTCGTGCGCGGCGCAGGCGGCGCGAAGGCGCGCGTGGAAGGCCTCGGTGTCTTCCTCGTAAGGAATCGCCGGGTTGAGGTCGGCCGCGCCGCCGAACCAGCGCTTCGTGGTGGCCAGGAAACGCATGTTCATGTGGGCCGCGGGCACGTGCGGGTTGGCCATGTGGGCGACGAGGCTGATCCCGGTGGCGAAGAAGCTTGGGTCCGAGTTGGCGCCCGGGATGTTCTGGGCGAATTCGGGCGAGAAGCGGCCGCCGACGGTCGAGACGTTCACTCCGACCTTTTCGAAGACCTTGCCCGTCATCTGCCCGCGGACTCCGCCGCCTCCGGCCTCGCCGCTATCGTCGGTGCGCTCCCACGGCATGTAGGCGAAGCGGGCATCGGAGCCGGTTTCGCGCTCGATCTCCTCGAACGCCGCGCAGATCCGGTCGCGAAGCGATTCGAACCAGTCGCGCGCCGCCTGTTGCTGGTCGTCGAGCTCGAGCATCGGGCCCGTCATTGCGTGGGCGATGCGGCGGACGCAAGACGCGGCCGCTACTTGTCGGGCTCCCAAGACTTCACTTTTCGAGCGCCGGTCCAAAGCTCGGCGCGGCGGCCTTCACGCCAGCCCTCGGCAATGCGGACGGCGCGCTCGTCGTTCTCCGCCTCAAACTCGTGGCTGTAGGTGATGCGCCGTTCGACGCTGTCCATGAAATAGAGGCGGTATTGGGCAAGCGGCGGCCCGCCGGCATGCTTTGCTGTCGGTCTGTACGGCCGTCTCTGTTCCAAACGTCACCCGCCCCTGACGTGGCAAACTTGATTCTGCTGCCGCAACTAACTGGAATAACCGCGAGCTTACAAGCACTTGCCTTTAGATAAGGCTCTCTGAACGAGATTTAATGCGCGATCGCGCCGCATAAAGCTGGCGTTCACCCGCCAAGCGGCAGTCGGCCATGCAGCAGGGACCCAGGACCGCCGCAAACGCGGCCGCTTTTCAAGGATAAAGCAGGCATGAAGACATTGCTTGTCAGCATCGCGCTCGGCGCGACGATCGTTTCGACCCAGGCCATCGCGCAGGAAGGCGGCTTCATGCAGCAGGACATGACCCGAGCGCAGGCGCAGCAGATGGCCGATACGATGTTCCAGCGCTTCGACACGAACCATGACGGCGTCGTGACCCGCGACGAGGCGCAGCAGGCCGCGGCGCAGTTCGGCAACCGTGGGCAGCGCATGATCGACCGAGTCTTCGGGACGGCGCAGTCGCTGACGCTGCAGCAGTTCGAGGCTCAGTCGCTGGCGCGCTTCGACCGCGACGACCTCAACCATGACGGCATCGTGACCGTCGCCGAGCGGCAGCAGGCGCGGGCGGCGCTGAAAGCGGCCCGGGCGGCGGGTCAGAATCCGGGTCAGTAAACGCGCCGCTGAGCGTTCACGAGCATCCTCAAGAGCATGGCGACGGGGCGAGGGACTCCAACCTTGCCCTCGAGCCAAAGGCTGACGGCCGAGCGCGAGACTCCGATCGCCTGGGCGAGGTCGTTCTGGGTGCGATAGCCGAGGCTTCGCATCGCCGAGCGGAGCTCGTCCGGCGCCATCGAGGCGAGCATCTGGCGATTGTCGCTCAAATCGCGTCGGCTCCGCGGTCGCCGGTGCGGATCCGGATCGCCTGCTCGACGTCGGTGACGAAGATCTTGCCGTCGCCGATTCGGCCGGTGCGGGCGGCGTTCTCGATCGCTTCGACGACATTCTCGGCGAGGCTGTCTTCGACCACCACCTCGACCTTCACCTTGGGCAGGAAGTCGATCACATATTCGGCGCCGCGATAGAGCTCGGTATGGCCCTTCTGGCGTCCGAAGCCCTTCACTTCCGAGACGGTGATGCCCGAAACCCCGACGTCGTGGAGCGCGTCCTTCACGTCGTCGAGCTTGAACGGCTTGATGATCGCCTCGATCTTCTTCACGAGCGGCCCCTGTATTCGCTGCTAGGCTAATGCCCAATCGCCGCCGCATTTGCTAGGCAGGGCGACAAGCGAAATGAAGGCGATCATTCTTTCCGCCGGCCAGGGCTCGCGGCTCGGCCATCTGGTCGACGACAAGCCCAAGTGCCTGATCGAGTTCAACGGGCGCAGTCTGCTCGACCGGCAGCTCGATACGCTCGAGGCCTGCGGGGTGCACGAGGCGGTGGTCGTCACCGGCTTTCATGACGAGCTCGTCGATCAGGCGATCGCGCGGCGCAGCGGCGGGCCCAAGGTGCGGACGATCTTCAACCCCTTCTACAAGGTCGCCGACAATACCGGCTCGCTGTTCATGGCGCGCGAGGAGCTCGGCGGCGACTGCCTGGTGTGGAACGGCGATACTTTGGTGTCGCGAGCGTTGATGGAGCGGGTGGTCGACAATGACCGCGCGGGGATTTGCGTCACCATCGACCGCAAGCTTTCGTACGACGACGATGACATGAAGGTGGTCGCAGCCGAGGACGGCCGGCTTCGCGCCATCGGCAAGCGGATCAGCCAAGGCGTCAACGCCGAGTCGATCGGGCTGCTCATCTTTCGGTCCGGCGGCGCCGAGCGCTTCCGCGACGCCATCGAGCGGGCGATGCGTACCAAGGAGGGCACCACAATCTGGTACCTGCGAGTCATCCACCATCTCGCGCAGAACGCCGAAGTGTGGACGCTCGACATCAACGGCGAGGAATGGGGCGAGGTCGATTTTCCCGCGGACGTCGAAGCCGCGCAGACGCTTACCGCGCGGTGGGATGCGGTGGAGAAAGCGGCGGCGGCTTAGCTTTCGTAGCCGAGGCGCTCGGCCCACGGGAGAAGCGCGGGAAGAACCGGCTCCAGCTCCTTGGCGTAGCGGCGCCAGCGGAGCACCGGTGCCGCGCTCAATGGCTCGACCACCTGGTTGTAGCTGGTGTTCGGGATCGCGCCTCGCGCATTGGCGGTCTTGCGATGATCGAGCATCCGCTCGTCGAACCCGAGCCCGATATGCTCCATCAGCGGCCGGAGCTCGGCTTCGGGATCGATGACGAGAGACTCATAGCGGATCGTGTGGACGTTGAGCGGCAGCACGGCCTCGCACGCCGCCCAGACGCTCATGCATGCATCGTAGAATTCGGCCGCATCGGCGATGTCGAGAAAGCTCGCATTGCCGACGTTGGAGACGAACGCCTGCATGAAGCCGCTCAGCACGCAATCGCACGGATGGCGCTGCACGAAGATGATCGGCGCACCGGGAAAGAGGCCGTGGATGACCGGCGCGGCGACCATGTTCAGTGGGAACTTGTCGACGATGCGTCGTGCGCTTCGAGTCGGCAAGGCTGCCGCGAGATCACGAAGATAGCGATCCCGCGCTTGCCGCATCGATGAGGCGCTGACGCGTGGCAGGTTCCTGAGCGAGCCGAGGAAAGCTGCAACATCGGACAGGAGCGGCAGCTCCTCGAGCACCTCGATCTCGGGATGGCCCATGAGGAACGTGTCGGCGAGGGTGGTGCCGGATCGGGGAAAACCGACGAGGAATATCGGAGGGTCGTCAAGCGGTGGAAGCGACGGGAGGTCGCTCCAGCCTGCGATTGCCTCGGCGAGATCGCGAAGCTCCTGACGATAAGCGAGACCGCGGCGGCGCCAATCATCAAAGCCCCGAGCCGACCGGTTCATCGCAATCGTGGCCGCGAATGCCGCGCTGCTATTCCCGAGCTCGTCCTCGGCGGTCGCTAGGAGGCGGTACCAGCGCGTCCGGTCGCGGTCGGCGCCTGGAAGATCGAGCAGGCGCCGCGCCTCTTGGGCATTTCCGAGACGCTGTTCCAACAACGCCCAGGCGAACGCCAGCCGATCTTTTGCGATTCCGTCCGCTAGTGCGGAATCCAGCAAATCAGCCATCGCCTGCAGGTCGTTCGTGCGTTCGTAGAGCAATGCAAGCTCATGCAGGGCGTCGAGATTGGTGGGAGTGAGCGCCAGCGCCTTCCGGTAGGCATCGGCGGCCTCGGCGAAGGCGTCCTGCTGCAGCAGGCTTCGGCCGAGATTGATCCACGCGCGGCCATCGTTCGGCGTTGCTGCCGCGATCGAGCGCCACGCCTGCGCCAAGGCGGTGGCGTCGTCGAGCCGGGCGGCGGCTTCGGCGCGGATCTGCCACAGCGCGACATTGGCGGCGAGGGGGAGTGCCGCTGGTTCGGGCATGGCCAACACTTCGGCGGCGCGTCCGCAATCGACCAGCGCGCGAGCGAGCATCAAACGGAAGGCCGGGTTGTCCGGCTCAGCGTCGGAGGCAGACTGGAGGTATGCGACCCCCGCGCTGAGGTTGCCGCGGCGGCATTCAATGAGGCCAAGGAGGTGCTGCCACTCGGGGTCGGTCGAGTTTGCCTGGCCTGTTGCGATCGCAAGGGCTGCTTCGAGGTCGCCGCGCTGGAATGCGCCGACGGCCTGGCGAAAGCGGGCGTCCACTGAGCCTGAGTGCTCAGGCGTAAGGCGGCCGGTCCAGCCCCGCCGGGCTCTTCGTGAACACCTCGCAGCCGGTTTCGGTGATCCCGATCGAATGTTCGAACTGCGACGAAAGCGAGCGGTCGCGCGTGACGGCGGTCCAGCCGTCCTCGAGCAGCTTCACGTCGGGACGCCCGATGTTGATCATCGGCTCGACGGTGAAGATCATGCCCGGCTTGAGCTCGGGCCCGCTGCCGGGCTTGCCGGCGTGGACGACCTCGGGGCTGTCGTGGAATAGCCTCCCGACGCCGTGGCCGCAGAAGTCGCGGACGACGCTGTAGCGCTGCGCCTCGGCGTGGCGCTGGATTGCATTGGCGATGTCGCCGAGGAAATTGCCGGGCTTCGCCTGCGCGATCCCGAGCATCAGGCACTCATAGGTGATGTCGACCAGCTTGCGCGCTTTGATCGAAACGTCGCCGACCAGGTACATGCGGCTGGTGTCGCCATGCCAGCCGTCGACGATCGGAGTCACGTCGATATTGACGATGTCGCCGTCCTTGAGGACCCGGTCGCCGGGAATCCCGTGGCACACGACATGGTTGATCGAGATGCAGCTGCTGTGCGTATAGCCGCGATAGCCGAGCGTGGCGGGAATGCCGCCGCCTTCGATCGTCATGCGATAGACGATCTCGTCGAGCTCCTGCGTGGTCACTCCGGGTACGACGTGCGGGGCGAGCGCGTCGAGGATCTCGGCCGCGAGTCGCCCGGCGCGGCGCATGCCCTCGAATGCCTCGTGCCCATGCAGCTTGATCACGCCATTGCGCGACTCGGCGCGGTCCTCGGCGGTGACGGTCACATATTGAGTCATGGGCCCAAGATAGGCATTGCGGCGCGTCATGACCAGCAAGACCCTCGAAGGCGGCTGCGGCTGCGGCGCGGTTCGCTACCGGCTCAACGACGAACCCTATATCGTTCACAACTGCCATTGCCGCCTTTGCCAGCGGCAGACGGGCACGGGCTCGGCGGTCAATGCATTCATCGAGAGCGACCGGCTTGAACTGCTCTCGGGCGAGCTTCGCGAGCATGAGTTCAAGACGGGAAGCGGCGCGACCCAAACGGTGTTGCGCTGCGCTCACTGCGCCACGCCGCTTTGGGGCCATTATCGGAGGCTGGGGCGCAAAGTCGCCGCGGTTCGGGTGGGAACGCTCGACGAGCCCTCGCGGACTGCGCCGGACGTCGCGATCTTCGTCGCGGACAAGCCGGCATGGGCGCCCGTGCCCGAAGGAATCCCCTCCTTCGCCGGATTCTACAACCCTGCGGAATTTTACTCGGCAGAAGTCATGGCGAGGGTGAAGGCATTGCTGGAGCAATGACTGCGGATCGCGTCTGGACCGCCGCTTTGGTGGTGATCGGCGACGAGATCCTGTCGGGACGCACTCAGGACAGGAACGTCGCGCAGGTCGCCACCTGGCTCAACGAGCAGGGGATCAGGCTCGTCGAGGTGCGGGTGGTGGCGGACGACATCGCCGCGATCGGCGAGGCCGTGAACGCGCTTCGGAGCAGGCACGATTATCTGTTCACGACCGGCGGCATCGGACCGACTC
>DASUIB010000143.1:0-2232 GCA_036273235.1 Sphingomicrobium sp.
ATACATCTACCGGCTCCTGCAGGAGGGCCAGATCACCGATGAGGCGCGGCGGCGCATCGAGCGCGAACTTGATCTCGAGGAAGCGAGCCTCGCATTCAAGCGCGACAGCGTGGACGACCCGCCGCTGTAGTAAGGGCGGCCCGGATTGAGCGTCAGCGAAATCCGGAGTGCGATTGTCCGCCTCGCTCTCCGCTCCCGGTTATGCTCCACGACGGCCGGATCGTGCAGGCTTGTCGGGCGGCTTGGGCCGGTTCATGGTGCGGGCCGCGCCGTGAATGTGCATGCCAATGTGAGGGCGAATCATGTCTCAGACCATGCCGCCGCTGGCCGCCAACCAGCAGTTTTGCCGTAGCTGCGGCCAGATCATTTCGAGCTTGGCGCCAAGCTGCCCGCATTGTGGCGCTCCGACCGGAGTCCAAGTGACGCCGGCGGGTGCGAGCCCCAAGCTTCGCTTGGTTGCTTTGCTGCTGTGCCTTTTGGTCGGCATGTTGGGAGTCCACCGCTTCTATGTCGGCAAGATCGGAACGGGCATCCTTGAACTCATAACATTCGGCGGCCTCGGCATCTGGGTGCTGGTCGATCTCATTCTGATCATTGTCGGCGCCTTCAAGGATAAAGAGGGCCGACCCGTGCTTGTGTGGACCGATTGACTTGGTCACGCTCAACGGCTCCGCTTTCGCTTCCGGTTGATCCGAACCAGTAGGGTCGGCTGACCGCGGGCCCGGACGTAACCCGTCGCAATCACCTGTGGGCACGGCGCTTCGCGCCTTTGCCCGTCCTGCCGCTCTTCTGTTTGCTCTTCGCGCGCGGCGCAAATTTCTTCCGCTCCGCCGCTGCGAATGCGCGTCGCGCCCACGCTGCAAGCTCGTCGGGATCATCGTAGAGCCGTTCGGGCAACCGCCAGTAGGGCAGGGCGTGCTCGCTCGGGCTGCCGGATTTTTTGCCGCGCGTGTAGGTGAACGGTGCGCAGCCCTCGCGCTCGAAATCCACGACGCTCGTGTCATCGGCTTTCAGATAGATCGCGTCGCGGACGACGAGGCCGAACATCAGGCCATCGGCAAATATCCCGGCGCCCGAAAACATGCGCCGCACCGTCACTGGGCCGAACGCGGCAAACAGGTCGCGGATGAAATCGGCGTCCACTGGCTGCCGCGTTACTCGATCCGGCGCGCTTCCTCGGGAAGCATGATCGGAATGCCGTCGCGGATCGGATAGGCGAGCTTGGCGGCGCGCGAGATCAGCTCCTGGTGCTCGGCGTCGTATTCGAGCGGGCACTTGGTCACCGGACAGACCAGGATTTCCAGAAGTTTTGGATCGACGGTGTCGGCGGGACGGTCGGCGGACGGCGAGGACATCACAAGGCTCCGGCTTTCGAGAGACGTTATATCACTTCGTCATTGCGAGCGAAGCGAAGCAATCCAGTCTGAAGCGCCGCCTGGATTGCTTCGTCGCTTCGCTCCTCGCAATGACGGCCGCGGGAGCCGTCATTGCAGCGGCGTCTCGCCAGAGGTCTTGCTCTTGGCGAGTTCGATCTCGGTGACGGCGATCAGGATCTCGGCGCGGGTTTTCAGATCAGGCGCCTCAAGCAGCGCCTGCTTTTCCGCGGTGTCATAGGGCGACATCATGGCAAGCGCATTGACCAGCGCCTCGTTGGGCGCATTCTCGATGCCTTGCCAGTCGGCTTTCAGATTGTTGGCTTTGAGAAACTCGGACAGCGTGCGCAACAACGCCTTGCGGTCGACTTCGTCTTCGCCCTTGCGCGCGGTGAAGTCGCCGACGAATGGCTGGTACGTCACCTTGCAGCGCCGATAGAGCGTGGTGACGGCAAGCTCTGCCTCGATGCGGAAGCGCGCGACGCCGGTAAGCTGAATGAGATAGCGGCCGTCGCCGCTTTCGGCGAACTGGGTGATCTTGCCGACACAGCCGACGCGGAACAGGTGCGGCTTGTCCTGGTCGGGTCCCGGATGCGCCGGATCGGGCTGGATCATGCCGATCAGCCGCTGTCCGGACTTGAGTGCATCGTCGATCATCGCCAGATAGCGCGGCTCAAAGATATTGAGTGGCATTTGTCCGCGCGGCAGCAGCAGGGCCCCCGGCAGCGGAAACACCGGGATCTCGTCCGGCAGCGCCTCGGGTCCGCGATAGGCGGTGTTCATCGGCATGGTTTGATACTCGAACCGCCGGTTCCGTCACCCGGCCACATCCTTCGAGGCCCGCCCCGCGGGCGCGGAC
>DASUIB010000144.1:0-9939 GCA_036273235.1 Sphingomicrobium sp.
GCGATGTCGCGCATCTTCGCCCGCACCAGCATGATCAGCGAGGAGAGGATGTTGAATACGGCAACCAGGACAATCAGCGAGAGAACCACGAACATGGCTACGCGCTCGACCTCGAGAGCTTGAAACAAGGCCGAGTTCATCTGCTTCCAGTCGACCATCAGGGCCTTGCCCTGGATGAGCTTTTGAAGCGGGGCGACGATCTGGTCGACCTTGTCGGGATCGGTCGTCGTAAGCTCGATCATCTGCACCTGATCGCCGATCAGGAGCAGCTGCTGCGCGTCCTGGATCGGCATGACGATGAAGACCTTGTCGTAATCCTGGACTCCGATCTGAAACACCGCTCCGACGGTATAGGTGACCTCGCGGGGAACGGTCCCCACCACGGTCGAGCGGCCTTCGGGATTCCAGATCGTGATCTGGCTTCCGGGATAGGCGCCGAGCTGGTCCGCGAGCACTGAACCGATCGCCACGCGATTGCTTCCGGGAGTGATCGAGCGGATGTCGCCGCCGAGCAGGTTTCCGGTGATCGTCTTGTTACCGCGGATATCCTCCAGTCGCATGCCGCGCACGAGCACGCCTGCGAAACGTCCGTTCGCGGTCGCCATCAGCGGTGTTTCGATCAGCGGAATCGCCGAGGTGACACCGGGCGTCTTTCTCGCCGCAGCGACCATGCTCTGCCAATCGGGAAGCCGCTGATCATAGCCTTCGATAACGGCATGGCCGTTCAAGCCCACGATCTTGTCGAACAGCTCGGCGCGAAAGCCGTTCATCACGCTCATCACGATGATCAGCGCGGCAACGCCGAGCGCTACCGCGATGAGGCTGATCGACGCCACGAGGAAGATGAAGCCCTCGCCCTTGCCGGGAAGAAGGTAACGCCGGGTGAGCATCCGCTCGGCGCGGTTGAGGATCATGACGAGCCTCTCGGCTCGTCACCCTGAACGCGTTTCAGGGTCCATTTTCGAGAAGGATTGCGAGGTGTCAGGAATGGATGCTGAAACGAGTTCAGCATGACAAAGGGGCGGTTCATTCGGTGAGCCTTGCGACAGCGCTTTCCATACTCAGCTCCTCGCGCTCCCCGGTTGAACGGCGCTTTAATTCCACCGTGCCGTTGGCGATTCCGCGCGGGCCGACGATCACCTGCCAGGGGAGGCCGATGAGGTCCATCGAGCCGAGCTTGACCCCGCCGCGCTCGTCGCGGTCGTCGTACAAGGTCTCCACGCCCGCGCCGACCAGCTGCGTGTAGAGCGAGTCCGCCGCCGCAACGCTAGGCGCATCGTCGGCGCGCATCGTGACGATCCCGACGCGCCACGGCGCGACCGGTTCGGGCCAGATGATACCCGCATCGTCGTGGCTCGCTTCGATGATTGCGCCGACGAGCCGCGACACGCCGACGCCGTAGCTGCCCATCATCGGCGTCACCGGAGTGCCGTCGCGCCCCGAAACCTTGAGTCCCATCGAACCCGAATATTTGTCGCCGAAATAGAAGATGTGGCCGACCTCGATACCTCGCGCAGTTCTCAGGACGTTTTGAATGGTGGCCTCTCGCTCGAGGTCGCGCTGTTCGTCCGTAGCCGCATAGCGATTGCTCTGTTCAGCAACGTAAGCTGCGAGATGATCGACGCTCTCGAAGGAGGTGAACAGCTGCTCGCCTCCAGCAACCGTCGATACCGCGAGTTCTTCGTAGTAAACTTCGCTTTCCCCGGTGGGCGCCAGCACAATAAACTCGTGGCTGAGGTCACCGCCTATGGGACCTGTGGCCGCTCTCATGGGAATGGCTTGCAAGCCCATTCGAGCAAAAGTGCGGAGATAAGCTACGAACATCTTGTTGTAGCTGTTTCGTGCCCCGGCCTCATCGAGGTCGAAGCTGTACGCATCCTTCATCAAAAACTCGCGCCCGCGCATCACTCCAAAGCGCGGGCGGACCTCATCGCGGAATTTCCACTGGATGTGGTAGAGCGTCCGCGGCAAATCGCGATAGCTTTTCACCTCATCGCGGAAGATCGCGGTGATCATCTCCTCGTTGGTCGGACCGTAGAGCATCTCGCGCTCGTGGCGGTCGCGGATTCGGAGCATCTCGGGACCGTAGGCATCGTAACGGCCACTCTCGCGCCACAGCTCCGCCGACTGGAGCGTCGGCATCAGCATCTCCTGAGCGCCGGCGCGGTCCTGCTCCTCGCGAACGATCTGCTCGATCTTCTTGAGCACCCGGAAGCCGAGCGGCAGCCAGGCGTAAATGCCCGCCGCGGTCTGCCGCACCAGGCCGGCCCGAAGCATCAGCTTGTGGCTGACGATCTGGGCGTCGGCGGGGCTTTCCTTGAGGACGGGCAGAAAGGCTCGGGACCAGCGCATCGAGCCCGCGCTCTAGGGTTGCAGCAACCGGCGCGCAACCGGAGCACCCCAGCGTTCGGCATGTGGCCTGTCCGACACAGGCGGCACGGAAAAGCAACTCCGCACAATTTCGCCGCGTGACAGCGGTTTAGCGGCGGCTTACTCACCCTCTCCGTCCGAACGATCTGGCCCTTGGGTCGGGTTCGGATGCGGCCGAGACGTCGCGGACGGCGCTCTACTGGGGAAGAGCCGTTTGCGGCTTGGGGACTCTCGCCGCGTCACATCCAAGGGGGCTGACGAGCATTCGTCACGCAGGGCGCCCGGATCGCTAGCCGATCCGGGCGTTTGCTTTTACAGCTAACGTGTTGACCTCTCCGGGGACTTGGCGGATCAGCTGGTTCCCAAAAAGACCAGACTTCGCCGTTGTGTCGGCTTGCTTAAGGCCTATCATGAGCCGATCAGCGGCGGCGCTCGAAAAGGGGATAGAGACAATGGCCAAAAATATCGGACCGGAAGATCGGGTCGTTCGAATCGTGGTTGGACTTGCGCTCGCGGTCCTCGCTTATCTCGGCGTGCTTCCCGGCATCCCGACCATCATCATGGCGATCCTTGCCGCCTATCTAATCATCACCGGGCTTGTCGCGCGCTGCTTGCTCTACAAGGTCGCGGACATCGACACGAGCGTGCAGGAGCAGCCCTACTCGACCACCGACGACCGAGCGGGATTTTAGCCCCGGCCGCCTTCGCGACGCGTGAGCAGCGAGGGCTTTCGACTTTCGCCCCAGCCTGACAAAGGCGCCGGATGACCGATCGTGAGAAAGGCGAGGCGACCCGGCTCGCCGAGGGGGGGCGCCGCAACGAATGGCGCCGGCGCCTCGTCAATCCGCCGGTAGAGCGCGCCTCGACGATCCTGTTCGATGACGTTGCTCAGCTGCGCGCGACTCGTCCGGGAACCGGAAATTACAATTACGCCCTGCACGGTACGGCGACGCAATGGGCGCTCGCCGAGGCGCTGACGGAGCTCGAACCGGGAGCGGCGGGAACCGCGCTTTATTCCTCCGGGCTGGCGTCGGTCACCGTGCCGCTGCTTGCGGTGCTGTCCGCCGGCGATGAACTGCTGGCGCCGGACAATGTCTATGGTCCGACCCGGCGCTTCTGCGATCGCCTCCTCAAGCGATACGGCATTTCGACGCGCTACTACGATCCGCTGGTCGGGCCGCGCATCGCTGAGCTGATCGGCGAACAGACCCGCGCGATCCTGCTCGAAAGTCCGGGCTCGCTCACCATGGAAGTGCAGGATGTCCCGGGCATCTGCGCCGTCGCTCGCGAACGCGGGATCACAACCCTCCTCGACAATACATGGGCGACGCCGCTGCTCTTTCAGGCGCTGGCCGCGGGCGTCGACATCAGCATGATCGCCGGAACCAAATATGTCGGCGGCCATGCGGACGTGATGCTAGGCGCTGCGACCGCGACGGCTCGGCACTACCAGCACCTCCAGGAAGTCACCTGGGACCTCGGCCACAGCCTTTCGCCCGACGATGCATGGCTCGGTTCGCGGGGCTTGAGGACGATGGCCGTCCGCCTGAAGCGGCACGAGGAAAGCGCGCTCGAGGTCGCTGAGTGGCTGAAGGCGCGGCCGCAGGTCGGGCGCGTGCTCCACCCTGCGCTGCCCGACTGCCCCGGCCACCAATATTGGAAGCGCGACTTCAAGGGCTCATCGGGCCTTTTCTCGTTCGAGCTCAGGGGCGCGAGCCGCGAACAGCGCGACGCCTTCGTCGATGGTCTCGAGCTGTTCGGAATCGGTTACAGCTGGGGCGGCTTCGAGAGCCTGGCGCTGCCGATCGACCCCTATCGCACCATAACGGAGCCGCCAGCGCCGAACCTCGTCCGACTGCACATCGGCCTCGAAGATTCCGCCGATCTCATTGAGGACCTGGCCTCGTCGCTGAAGCGCATCGCGTGATGAGCCTTGCGCTCGACAGTTCCCGGACATGCTGCGCGTGATCGCCATGCTCGGCAGTCCCCCGGACTGCCTGCGCGTGGCGATGGTAGCGGAGGAGGGACTTGAACCCCCGACACGCGGATTATGATTCCGCTGCTCTAACCAGCTGAGCTACTCCGCCCCAAGGCGTGAAAGGCGCCGTCGGAAGGCGCTGGAGGCGCGGGATATAAGTGCGCCCATCGAGCCGGTCAACGCGAGGAACCGCGAACTGCTGCTGTCGTTAAGCGGGGAAGAAGAGGCTTTTGATGGACCCGCTCACTCCGCTCGAAACCTTGTGCCGGATCGTCCTCCGGGCGCGCGAATATGAGGCGCAGACGGTCGATTATGCCGACAAGGAGGATGCCGACGACGTCGACGACGAGCAGGAGGGAGCGCTGAGCGTCCTCGAGGATGACATCAACGACAGCGTCGAGGAAGAGCTCAAGGCGGTATTCGAGGATCTGGGCGAGGACCAGCTTGCCGAGGTGATGGCCTTCTGCTGGGTCGGCCAGGGCACCTACGAAGCCGGCGACTGGGATGAAGCGATGGAGGAGGCGCAGAGCATCGTCAGCGACAGCGTCGATGAAGCGATCGCCGAGCTGATGGACCAGCCGATGCTCGCCTCGGTGCTGGAATCGGGCCTCGCCGCCTTCGACCTCAGCTGCGACGGGATCGGCGAGGTCACCTAGGGCCTGAACGGATAAGCGGCGATCCGCTCCCATGGGCCGCCAAGATAGCGGTGAAGCCCGAGGCCCGCGACCATCAGCGGTCGCGGCGAGAACTCCCCTTCCAGCGACGCCTTGAGCGCTCTCGCGGTCTTGGGAGCGACCTTGTTCTGGATGGTGATGTGCGGCCTCCATCCGCCGCTGTCCTGCGCGCCGAGCAGGCCGTGAAGCCCCTCCGCCAGTTCCTCGCGAATGCGGTCGAGGTCGGGTGAAACGACGCGAAAGGCGACTCCGTCACCCAAGTCCATCAAGCCCGCAATCGTGGCGTTCGGCGGAGTGCGGCGCACCGCCTGCGCCAGACGCCCACGGAGCTCGGTTTCCGCGGACGGCGGCAACGCATGGAAGATCGTGAGATGCGCCGCCACCTGATTGCGTTCCGGCGGGTAATGCGCGCGCCGCAGCCCGTCGATCCAGGCGAAGTCGCCAGGAGCGAGCTCCGCCGTAACGATCAGCGCCCCGGCCACTGATCCCGCGAAAGCTCCTCTAGCCGCTCGAAGCGCTCGGCACTCAAATCCGTGACCAGCGCCTCGCCTTCGACTTGCGCGTTGCTCCAAGCTACTCGCCGCAAGCGCTCGCCGACGCCAGCTACCCCGCCTTCGGAGACGACCACATAATCGATCCTTCCGCTCCGGCAGCCGGCCATCGCATCGATACAATGTCCGACCTCGGCGCCGCCGCACTGCACCGCGGCGCGGCCGAGAAGCGAGACCGGGAACAGCGCCTCTCCGGGCGTGCGCTCGCTCGCTTCCGAAGCCGCGCGCCCGCCCTCCTCGACCCGCGCCTGCCGTCCCAGCCAGCGCCACACCCCGAAGATGTCGAGCGCAGTGAGGACGACGTTGGTCCACATCAACGCGGGCTGGTGCGTGAGCGCGCCGGCCGCGATCCAGCACAGCGCGCCCAAGGTGAACACCGCGAAACCGAAGCCGGTCACGCGCGAGCCGAGATTGGACGCGGTCATGAAGGCGGCGATGATGGTCGCGACCGTCGCGACCCAGGAGATGGTTTCAGCCATGGGGACCGAACAGTCGTGCCGGCCATGTGTATCCCTGCGAAGGCAGGGATCCAGCTCCTAAAAGAGACTGGGCTCCTGCCTTCGCAGGAGTACAAATTTCAAATCTCCACCTGGCTGCCGAGCTCGACCACGCGGTTGGTCGGAAGCTTGAAGAACTCCATCGCGCTTTCGGCGTTGCGCAGCATCCAGGCGAACAATTTCTCGCGCCATATCGCCATTCCGGGCCGCGACGACGGGAGCAAAGTCTGCCGGGCGAGGAAGAAGCTGGTGTCCATCATCTTGCACTGCGGCCCGATGTCCTTGAGCTGCGCGAGCGCTGCGGGCACGTTGATCTCTTCCATGAAGCCGTAGCGGAGCAGCACCCGGAAGAAGCCGGCGGTGTAGTTCTTGGTCTCGAGCCTTTTTTCCTCGGGCACGTAAGGCACGTCCTCGATCCGAACGGTGAGCAGGACCACGCGCTCGTGCAGCACCTTGTTGTGCTTGAGATTGTGGAGCAGCGCATGGGGCACCCCGCTCGCGGAGCTGGTCATGAAAACCGCGGTGCCGGGCACGCGCGCGGCGCTCGGAGCGGCCGACTTGATGAAGATTTCCATCGGCAGGCTCGCCTCGTTCATCCGCGCGATCATCAGCTGCCGTCCCTTCGCCCAGGTGGTGAGGAAGGTGAAGGCGATCGCTCCGACCAGCAGCGGGAACCAGCCGCCCGCGGGGATTTTGAGCAGGTTCGCCGACAGGTAAGTGAAGTCGACGGTGAAGAAGAGAAGCAGCAATCCCGCGACCGCGAACCGGTTCCAGTTCCACATCTGACGAAGCACGACCGAGATCAGGAAGCTGTCGATCATCATCGCGCCCACCACCGCAATTCCGTAGGCGGCGGCGAGGTTCGAGGAGCTGCGGAAGGTCAGGACGAGAAGGATCACCATCGTCATCAGCGCCCAATTGACGATCGGGATGTAAATCTGACCGGCCGCCGCCTCGCTCGTGTGGGCGATGCGCAGGCGTGGGACGAAGCCGAGCTGGATGGCTTGCTGGGTCACCGAAAATGCGCCGGAGATGACCGCCTGGCTGGCGATGACCGTGGCCGCGGTCGCGAGCAGCACCAGCGGCAGGCGCAGCATGTCGGGCGCGAGATAGAAGAACGGGTCCTTGACCTTCGCCAGCGCCGTCGCCGGCGTCGCCGACAGGATCATCGCGCCCTGCCCCAGGTAATTCAGAAGCAGCGCCGGAAGCACGAAATAGACCCACGACACCCGGATCGGCTTGCGCCCGAAATGCCCCATGTCGGCATAGAGCGCCTCGGCGCCGGTGACTGCGAGCACGACCGATCCCATCGCGACGAACGCGCGCATGAAATCGGCCGCGAAGAAGCGCCAGATATTCAGCGGATTGAGCATCGCGAGCAGGACCGCGGGGTAGTTGAGGATGTGCATGACCCCGAGCACGGCAAGCGTCGCGAAGTAGAACAACATGACCGGGCCGAACATCAGCCCGACACGCGCCGTGCCGCGCGACTGGATCGCAAACAGGCCGATGAGGATTCCGATCGCGATCGGAATCACGAAGGGCTCCAGACCGGAGTTGACCGTCGTCAGGCCTTCGACCGCCGAGAGGACCGAGATCGCCGGCGTGATCATCGAATCGCCGTAGAAGAGCGCCGTCGCGAACACGCCCATCAGGATGATTCCGCCGGTCCACTTCTTCTTGCCGCTCAGCGTTCGGTTGATGAGCGCGAGAAGCGCGAGGCTGCCGCCCTCCCCTTTGTTGTCGGCGCGCATGATGATCGTCACATATTTGAGCGTCACGATGATCATCATCGACCAGAAGATGAGGCTGAGGACGCCGTAGATATGCAGGCGGTCGGGGATCAGCGTGTGGTGGCCGGCGAACGTCTCGCGGAAGGCGTAAATCGGCGAGGTGCCGATATCGCCGTAAACGATGCCGATGGCACCGACGATCATCTTGTACAGCGGCCCCTGATGCCCGTGCGCAATCGGGTCATGGTCGATGGTGCCGACCTCGGCCGCTCCAGTGGCTGTGATGTTCATGGGTTAAGGCTCAAACTGGACAGATTGCGCTTTCGCATTCCCTGCATCGCGTGAGACATACCCGGTCGCGGAGGCGCTCCACTAGCACTGCCGTTTCGGCCCCGCAATCGGACGGGACAGGGGCCAAAACCCCGTCTATAGGCCCGCGCACACATCAAGCGGAGCGAACGAATAGATGCGCATCGGGGTGCCGAAGGAAATCAAGGTTCACGAATATCGCGTCGGGCTGACCCCGGCCTCGGTTGCCGAGCTCGTCGCCCACGGTCACGAGCTGTTCGTCGAAACTCACGCCGGCCAGGGGATCGATTGCCCCGACAAGGCTTATGAGAAAGCCGGCGCGAAGATCCTGCCCGATGCGCGCACCGTGTTCGATTCCGCCGACATGATCGTCAAGGTCAAGGAGCCGCAGCCGCAGGAAATCGCGATGCTCCGGCCGGGGCAGATCCTGTTCACTTACCTCCACCTCGCCGCCGACAAGGACCAGGCGCTCGGGCTCATGAAATCCGGCGCGATCTGCATCGCTTATGAGACGGTGACGGCGAAAAACGGGACGCTCCCGCTGCTGAAGCCGATGAGCGAGGTCGCGGGGCGAATGTCGGTCCAGGTCGGAGCCCATTATCTCGAAAAGGAGCAAGGCGGCCGGGGCGTGCTCCTCGGCGGCGTGCCGGGTGTCGCTCCCGCCCGTGTCGCGATCCTCGGCGGCGGAGTCTCGGGCGTGAACGCGGCGCAGATGGCGACGGGCATGCGCGCCGACGTGACCATCTACGACATCAACAACGACCGCCTCGCCGAGCTCGACATGTTCTTCTCGAGCCAGATCAAGACCGCTTATGCTTCGCGCGCGGCGATCGCCAGCGCGGTCCAGGAAGCCGAGCTGGTGATCGGCGCCGTGCTCGTGCCCGGAGCGGCCGCGCCCAAGCTCGTCACCCGCGAGATGCTGAAGACGATGAAACGCGGAAGCGTGCTGGTCGACATTGCGATCGACCAGGGCGGCTGCTTCGAGACTTCGCACCCGACGACGCATGCCGATCCCGTCTATGAGGTCGATGGAATCATCCATTATTGCGTCGCCAACATGCCGGGCGCCGTCGCTCGGACGAGCGCTTTCGCGCTCAACAACGCGACGCTGCCTTTCGCGCTGAAGATCGCCAATCTCGGCGCCGAGGAAGCGATGCGCCAGGACCCGCACCTCGCCAACGGCCTCAATGTCTCGGACGGCAAGATCCGTCACGAAGCGGTCGCCGAAGCGCTCGACCTCAAGTTCGAGCCGGTCGCTGCCTAATTCCGCTGCGGCGGCGGTGGAGCACTGAGCGCGGCAATCCCCTGCTCCACCAGCGGATGCCAGCTCGCGCCGGGGGGTGTCTTGGCGACGATGTCCCGCCACAGCTTCAACGCCCCCTCGCGGTCACCCGAGCGGGCGAGCGCGAGACCGTAGAAGAAGGGTGCCGCCGGATGACCCGGCGCCGCCTGCTCCGCCCGCTTGTAGGCGAGCTCGGCCGCGGGGGTGATGCCGCGCGCATGGTCGACCAGCGCATTGCCGAGGCCGATCCACAGCTGCGGATCGCCGGGGTAGCGTTTCACCGCATTGCGCAGGATTCCGACGGCGTCTTCGGTGTGACCGTCGCGGGAAAGCGCCTCGGACATGCGCAGCCAGCTTTCGGCGGGGGTGAATTCGCCGAAGAACGCGTGGCGAGCCTCGGTGAGCGGAAAGACATCGCGGCTTTCCGTGCCCTGGGCGGGCGCACCCGGCAGCCCCGGACTGCCCTGAAGCGCATAGCCTGCGCCCCCGAGCAACAACGCGGCGGCGCTCGCGGTCAGGGCAGCGCCGCGAAGGCCAAAGAGCCA
>DASUIB010000145.1:0-2631 GCA_036273235.1 Sphingomicrobium sp.
GATGGACAGGCCGCCGATCACCGTCGTCGTCGCGCGAGCGCAAAACGGCGTGATCGGGCGCGAGGGCAAGCTGCCGTGGCATATCCCCGCAGACCTCAAGCGCTTCAAGGCGCTGACGATGGGCAGCGTGATGGTGATGGGACGGAAGACGTTCGAGAGCCTGCCGGGGCTGCTGCCCGGACGGAGGCACATCGTGCTGACCCGCGACCGGACCTGGTCAGAGCACGGCGCCGAAATCGTGCATTCGCCGGAGGAGGCGATAGCGCTCGCGGAAGGGCAGCCGATTTCGGTTATCGGGGGCGCGAACATTTTCGAGCTGTTCCTCCCGCTCGCAAATCGCGTCGAGCTGACGGAAGTCCTGGCGGACATTCCCGGCGACACGTTCATCGACGACCCGCGCCGCAACGGCAAATGGTGCGAGACATTTCGCGAGGAGCATTCGGAAGTCCAACCGCCCTTCCGTTTCGTGACGCTCGAGCGGGGTTAGACGGCTTCGCCGTCGAGGATCGCGTCGATCGCGGCGGCCACGTCTTCAATCGCGCCCATGCCGTTGACCCGGCGGACGAGCCCACGCGCCTCATAGAACGGCAGGATCGGCGCGGTCTTGGCGCGATATTCGGCCATGCGCGTGCGCACCGTCTCTTCATTGTCGTCCTTGCGCCGCTTGAACTCGGTCGATCCGCAGACGTCGCAAACACCGGCGACTTTCGTCGGACGGAAACTGTCGTGATAGCCGGTGCCGCATTTGGCGCAGCTGAAGCGGCCGACGATGCGCTTCACCAGCTCATCCTCGTCGACGGCGAGCTCGATCACATAGTCGAGGCGGCGGCCACGCTCGGTCAGCAGCAGGTCGAGCGCCTCGGCCTGGGCGCGGGTGCGGGGGAAGCCGTCGAAGATTGCCCCCTCCTCAACCGCTGCGTCGAGCCGCTCGCCGATGAGCGCGCTGACGATCGCGTCGCTGACCAGCTCGCCGCGCTCCATGACGGCCTTGGCCTTGAGGCCGATAGGCGTGCCGCCCGCAACGGCTTCGCGCAGCATGTCGCCGGTCGAGAGCTGGATCATCCCGCGCTGCGCCTGCAGGCGCGCGGCCTGCGTGCCCTTGCCCGCGCCCGGGGGACCGAGGAGGATGATGTTCAGCATCGCGAACTCCAGCCGTTCGGGCTGAGCCTGTCGAAGCCCTGCACTTCTTTCAACCTCCGAAAAGGAAACAGCAGTCCCTCGACAAGCTCGGGACGAACGGGTGAGCTTATCTCCGCCGCGGCGTGGTCTTGAGCTTGGCCTTCTTGATCAGGTCGCCATACTGGTGAGCGATCAGATGGCTCTGGATCTGGCTGACCGTGTCCATGGTCACGTTGACGACGATCAGCAAGCTGGTGCCGCCGAGCTGGATGTTGAGCCCCGCCTGCGCCGAGAGGATCTGCGGGATGAGGCAGATCACCACCAGATAGGCGGCGCCAACGACGGTGATCCGGTTGAGCAGGTAGTCGAAATATAGCTCGGTCGCCTTGCCCGGGCGGATTCCGGGGATGAAGCCGCCGTGGCGCTTCAGATTATCCGAGGTTTCCTCGCTGTTGAACTGCACCGCCGTGTAGAAGAAGGTGAAGAAAGCGATTCCGAGCGCGTAGAGCGCGAGATAGGCCGGACCGCGCGGCTGGAGGAAGGTGCTGATTGTGATCAGCCAGTCGCTGGTGCCGCTCTCGGCGGTCGCGCGGCTGCCCGCCCAGTTGAGGATGGTCAGGGGCATCAGCAGAAGCGAGGAAGCGAAAATCGGCGGGATCACGCCCGCGGTGTTGAGCTTGATCGGCAGGTGCGAGCGCTCCTGCTGCATCCCGCGCACCGTTTGGCGCTTGGGATATTGGATCAGCACCCGCCGCTGGGCCCGCTCCATGAAGCAGATGAACAGGATCAGCACGACGGTAAGGACGATGATCCCGACCACCAGAAGGCCGCTCAGCGACCCGGTCCGGCTACCCTCGAGCAGCTGCCCGATCCCTTGCGGCAGCCGGGCGATGATGCCCGCCATGATGATCAGCGAAACGCCGTTGCCGATCCCGCGGCTGGTGATCTGCTCGCCGATCCACATCAGGAACAGGGTGCCGCCGACGAGGCTGACCGTGCCCGCGATCTCGAACAGCAGGCCGGGCGCGACCACCGCCTGGATGTTCTGGCGGATCGATTGGGATTCGAGGCCCCTCACCGCGAGATAGCCTTGGACGAGCGTGATCGCGACGGTCAGGTAGCGGGTATATTGGTTGAGCTTCTTGCGCCCGGTCTCGCCCTCTTTCCGAAGCGTCTGCCACGGCCCGTAGAGGGTCGCGCCGAGCTGGACCACGATCGAAGCGGTGATGTACGGCATCACGCCGAGCGCGACGATCGAGAAGCGCTGAAGCGCGCCGCCCGAGAAAGTGTTGAAGACGTCGAGGATGCCGCCGCTCTGCGTTTGATAGAGCTGGGCCATGGCGGCCGGATCGATTCCGGGCACTGGAACGAACGACAGCATGCGGAAGAGGACCAGCGCGCCGATCGTGAACCACAGTCGTTTCTTGAGCTCGGTCGCCTTCTGGAAATTTGCCAGCGTGATGCTGGAGGCCAGATGTTCGGCTGCGGATGCCATTCGGGTGAATTCCTCTA
>DASUIB010000146.1:0-15889 GCA_036273235.1 Sphingomicrobium sp.
TATCTGAGCTCCTGCCTCGAGCCGTTCCAGGCGGTCCTTTCGAGGCCGGACGTGACGGACATCTATGTGAATCGGCCTGGCGAATATTGGGTGGAGACGCTTGGCGGCTCGGTCGAGCGGCACGCATGCAAGGCCGCTTCGGAAGCCAGCCTCGATCGGCTCGCCCGCCAGCTTGCCGCCTTCAATCATCAGGGGCTGAACCGGGACCATCCATTGCTCTCGGCAACCTTGCCCGACGGCTCGCGAATCCAGGTGATCGCGCCGCCTGCGACCCGTGAAACGCTGGCGCTTGCGATACGCCGTCAGGTCGCCCCTTCGCTGAGCCTCCAGGATTATGTTGCGGGCGATTGCTTCGCGGGCACCCGAACCACCTCGGAAAGGACTCGTGACGATGCCGAGATTGCGGCACTGATCCAACGGCGCGATTTCGCGGAAGCCTTCGCTTTGGCGGTGCGCGCTCGCAAGAACATCCTGGTCTCGGGCGGGACATCCACCGGAAAGACGACCTTCCTCAACGCCTTGGTTCGGGAAATTCCGGCGGGCGAGCGATTGATCCTGATCGAGGACACGCCCGAACTGGTCTGCGAGCGTCCCGAGTGCGTCAAGCTGATCAGTGTTCGTGGAGAGCTCGGCGAGGCCCAGGTCACCATGAACGATCTCGTCTCGGCATCGCTTCGCATGCGGCCCGACCGAATCATCCTTGGCGAGCTCAGGGGCTCGGAAGCGCTCGCATTCCTGCGGGCCGTGAACAGCGGGCATCCAGGTTCGATGACCAGCATCCATGCCGATTCCCCGGAAGGCGCGATTGAGCAACTGACCATGCTTGTGCTCGAGAGCGGCGTTAGCCTGACCCGAAACGATATTCGCGATTATGCCAGGCAGTCGATCGCGATGTTCGTCCATCTCGGCCGGACCGGCGGCCGCCGGACAGTGGAAGCCGTCGTCATGGGAAATGCTCAATAGGATTGCTCGGTCCCAAGCTAGTCCTTGCCGATCAAGGCACTGTCGCAACCCGCCGCTTCCATCCGTTTCGGATGCATCGTTCACCGTCCGTTTCCCTGATCGACCGCATTCTTGCAGCTGATTCGGGGGCAAATGATCCGATGCTTGCAGGTCGATTCGCGTTCAACGACAGCTGGCCGCTGACCGAGCGATCGCGCGACTTTGACCTGGGTATGATCCTGAACTGCGCGGTGATCGACGCGGTCGAGCCAAGTCACGTGGGCGATCTCGCCGTGCACCACGCTGCCTGCTGGGAGTGCGACCTCGCCGACAACTCTTTGACCTGGTCAGGAGGGGTCTATGACATCTTCGGCCTGTCGAGGGGCTGCGTCGTGTCGCGCGACGATGCCGTGGCGCTTTATTGCGAAGAATCGCGCGCCATCATGGAGCGCCTGCGAACCGACGCCATCCGGCAGAGGCGCGGATTCACGCTCGATGCAGAGATCAGGCCCGTCACCGGCGGGCGGCGATGGATTCGCTTGATTGCCGCTCCAGAATGCGAGCGGGGGCGCACAATGCGCCTCCACGGACTGAAGCTCATCATCTGAAAGAGCCGCCGGGCGTGTTACGGCAGCTACTGAGGCCGGCCGCAATGCGGCAGGCGCAATTGCCATGTGCAGGGATAGCCGGGACAGCCGGGTGAACGAGCGTCACGCTGCTCGCGTGGCGCAACGGCGGTCTTGCGAGGTGGCGATGACCCGCTTGCAATGTAGGATTTTCAAGGGCAGCGACTGGACCGCCGAATCGAACAGGGGTGTGGCGGGCGCTGCCGGATCGCGTCCGCCCACTTTGGAGAAGATGCGGCTCCTGGTCATCGCAGCTGCAGCCTCGGCGCCATTCCTTGGTCCGGGAGTGGTGGCTGTGCTCGTCTGGCTGGCTCTGCGCTCTAGCGGCACGCGCGGGCAATGCGTCGACCATCGTCCCATCGGGCTTTGTAGACCGCCTCCGATTGCCGGAGCTGCCAGCAGGACAGGTTCACTCCGCCGGCCCATACCACGGCGACCGTGCGCCCATAGTGATCGACCGTGACCGGCTGATAGCGAACGGGTCCGAACCGCAATGCCGCGATGAGGCTGCGCCTCGAGCCTTGTCCGTCACCCGGAGCGCACACCCGCCAGCGCGGACAATGTTCGATCTCCGGCGCATCTATGCCGAGCAGCCGGATGCGATTTGGCCCGCAGTGGAGGGTGTCGCCGTCCACGACATAGGCCGAAGGGCAATCCACCGTCATTCATCGATGCTCGCATTGCTGGGCGATTCCCGCAACGGCCGCGAGCTATGCGTTGGACTGCCGGGCCTGCTGCCCGCTCGAGGCTGGACGATCCAGCGACAGACCCTCTTGGCGGGCGACTCTGCCCGCGTCCGCACGTTTGCGCTCGCGGCTCTTCGTGACGTTCTTGGGCGAATTCAACACGACCCCGCCGAAGAGGGCGATTGGACCCGGCCGGCTGATCAGATATCCCTGAACCTGCGTGCAGCCATCCGCCTTGAGCGCGTCGAGTTGCTCTGCCGTTTCGACGCCCTCGGCAATGACCGGCATTTCAAGGCCCTGACCGAGGCCGATCACCGAGCGGATGATCGCGCGCGCATGCGGATTGTCGAGCATCTCCTGGATGAAGCTTCGATCGATCTTGACCTTGTCGAACGGGAACATCCGGAAATAGCTGAGGGACGAATAGCCGGTCCCGAAATCGTCCATCGATATTTGAATGCCGAGCTTCTTGAGCTCCTGCAGTGTGGCGACGGCCTTTTCAGGCTCCTTGATCAGCAAGCCCTCGGTGATCTCGAGATCCAGCCGCCTGGGGTCCATCCCGGTTTCTTCGAGGATCCGATGCACGATCTCCACGAAATTGCCGGGGATGAACTGGAGCGGCGACAGATTGACCGAGAGTCTGAGCGGCGGCTGCCATGACGCCGCCTCCTTGCACGCCTCCCGCAACACCCATTCGCCGAGCGCGTCGATATAATTGCATTCTTCGGCCAGCGGGATGAATACATCGGGGCTGATTGGTCCCTTTCTCGGATGGGTCCAGCGCAACAGGGCCTCGAAACCGGTGATCTCACCCATCGTAAGGTCGGCCAGCGGCTGATAGTCGATGCTGAATTCATCGCGTCCGAGAGCAAGCTTGAGCTCGGCCTCCATCCGCCGGCGTTCGCGCATCGCCTCGTCCATCTCGGCCTCGTAGAAGCGCGCGAGCCGGCCGCCTTCGCTCTTCGCTCGGTAGAGCGCGAGGTCGGCGTTCTTGATCAGGTCCGACGCGCCGGATGCGTCCGTCGGATAGATGGCGATCCCGACGCTGCACCCGACGCGGACGGATTGGCCCTGAAGCTCGAACGGAGCATTGAGCGCGGCGATGATCTCGTCCGCCAGGTGCCCGGACTGGCCCGGCTGCCTCGCGCCGACCTGGACGATCGCGAACTCGTCGCCTCCGAGGCGCGCGACGAGCGTCTGTTCTCCCACCGCGGAGCGCAGCCGATGGCTTGTTTCGATGAGCAGTTCATCGCCGAGCGGGTGGCCGTAGAGGTCGTTCACGGCCTTGAAGCCGTCGAGATCGAGGCACAGCAGCGCTACCCGCCGCTTGCCGGTTTGCTCGAGAGTCCTCGCGAGGTGATCCGCGAAGACCGCGCGATTGGGCAAGCCGGTCAAAACGTCATGATAAGCCAGATGGGCGATTCGGGCCGCCGCTTCCTTGCGCTCGCGAATGTCGCGTACCGCGAGGATGAACATCCCGCTGCCGTCCTCGAAGCGGCGCGCGAGCAGTTCGACCGGGCAGCGCTCGCCCGTCGAGCTCAGCAATTCGCTTTCGATCGGTGCGCCGCGGCCGGGAAGCTGGCCGGTGTCGAGGGCCGGAAAGAGCTCGGCAAGAGTGGAGGGGCAGCGCTCGAGGTCGGGATGGCCGACCGCGTCGAGCAGACTCCGATTGGCGTCCGCGACGATGGTCCCGTCGGTCAGAATCAAGCCTTCCACCGCCGCATCGGCGAGCCTGCGGAGCCGTCCCTTCTGCTCCGCCGACTCGCGCTGGATCTTGCGTTCGGCAATGACGGTGACGAGACCGATCGCCAGGATCGCGAAGGCGATGACCGAGACTGCGGCGATGAGGCCGCCGCCGCCGATCGATGCGCCGGGGATTGGCTCGGGACTGCCGGGAATCATTCTTGCCGACGACATTCCAGTGAAGTGCATGCCGCAGATTGCAAGCGTGAACAGCACAGACGCGGGCCACGGAAGTATGTAGGCGTTGCGGTCGACGCGCCATTTTCGGACGTAAAGCGCAGCGAAGCTGAGCAGGACGCTGACCACGAGCGACGCGACGACAAAGCCGCCATCCAGCACCATTCGGTGCGGCATCACCATCGCCGCCATTCCGACATAGTGCATGGTCGAAATGCCGGCGCCGAGCACGATCGACGCGACCAGGCTCGAGAATCGGCGCGTGCTGAGGGATAACCACCAGCCGGCTCCGCTCAGCGCGATTGCCACCGCGATCGAAGCCACCGTCCGCTCGACATTATATGCGCTGACTGGCTCCGCGCGGTAGGCGAGCATGGCAATGAAATGTGTAGCCCAGATTCCCATGCCCGCGACGAACGCGGCGGCAGAGAGCCAAATGATCCGGCGCCGGCCGGGCTCGCGCCGCGCCTGTTCGACGATCAGGAAGGTCGTGAAGGAGGCGAGGACGCAAAGGACCGCGGCAATCGCGACGATCCTCAGATCGTGCTGGAAAAAGATGCAGTTGAAGATCCGTTCCATTGAGCAATATTGGCGCACAAGGCCTCAATGAATCGCGACCTTTCGCTCCGAAGCGGAGCAATTGCCCCGATCGCGGAGCATTGCGCACGAGCGCAGAATTAAGCCCCCGATCATGGGAAGGCTTCACGCGCCCGGCTGGAGCCAGCCAGATCGCCTAATGGAGCATGACGGACGAGGATTGGCGGCGGAGTCGGCGGCCGCTGCTTGTTGCCGCTTGCATGAAGGACAGCACTTGAATTGTAGGATTTGCCGTGACATGCCCCCTCGGTCAGCGGGGCCGAATCCGCGGGCAGGTGCGGCTCGGGCACCTGTCCGCACCTTGCACCTGGCGGCGGCGGCTGATCCGCTATCGGAACTCGCCCGAGGCGTCCAAGCCACTGGACTCTGCGTCAGCCCCGGCCGGCTCTCCCTGCCGCCATCGTGCTTCGCGCCAATGATCCTCGATGCTCCCGACCCGGCCGTGCGCGACGATCAGATGGTCGACCAGCTGCAGGCCAAGTTCCGCTGAGAGTCGCCGCACGTGAGCGGTTGCGGCAACGTCGGCATTGCTGGGTTCGGGAATGCCCGATGGGTGATTGTGGACCAGGAGGTAGCCTGCAGCGCCAATGACAAGCCCGCACGCGATGATCTTACGGGCGTGGAGCAGCACTTGACCTGAATCGCCCTCGGCGATCCTCTCGATGCGCGTGAGCCTCAGTCCGGAATTGACATATAGCGACAGCAAGCACTCTTGTTCGAGGAAGCCGATTTCCGCTGTCAGGAAGTCGATCAGGGCGGCCGAGCGCGGAACCGCCGGGGCTTCCATGACACGTTCGAGCATTGCTGCTTTCATGAGATCGCGCGCGCTTTGGATCGCCTCGGCCGTGCGCCTGCCGACGAGGGCGCGGATCCGCATCGTTGAAGCCGACAGCATCTCGGAGACCGACTGGAATTCGTCGATCAGCGCCCGAGCGACGAGAGCCGGTTCGGAAACGCCGATCATTGTCAGGAAATTCGGCAGCTCGCGATTTGCTGAGCGTGGCTGGGCGATTGGCGATTCCCTCCAGGCTTCGGCGCCAAGCGGCAGCCGCAGCTGAAAAGGGTCGAATTGCACCTCATCGCCAAATTGGGGCGGCTGCTTTTCCCTCCAATTCCACAAAGGTGATGCTTCCGCGCCGCCCATTTCTTCGAAGCTCATCGGCAATTCACCGTCCTGGCCCCCGAGCAAGGCGGTTAATCCTGGCCTGGCGCGCCGAATCGCGAGCGCCGGCAGTGACTTGTTGCTATGGCTCGACCGGACGCATGCGCAGCGGCCAATCGCGGCCGCCGAGGATCGCCTGCATCTTGGGCAAGCTGCGTCCGGCCAGCATGGCGATGATCATTGGCCACGCCCAAAAGCGGAGCAGAAATGCATAGCTGAAGGGAATCGTATGGGGCACGAGCAGCTTGACCAGATGACCGAGCGCGCCGTTCACCTGGAATGCCGATACGAGGATCGCGACCCAGCACGGATATTTGACAGCGACTGCGCACAGTACCGCCGCGAGGCCGAAATCCAGCGCCAGATACATCAGCGACACCGACTTGAACGCACTTCCGAGCCAGTGTTCGAGCGCGAATGTCAGGAGATTGCCGATCAGAACGGTCGCACCGATCCGGCTTTCGGCCTTCGTTCCCCGCCACAGCGCAAAGCCCGTCGCCAGCAGCATGAGCGCGACATATATCTCAACTCTCATATCCCCCTCTCAGGCCGGCTGACGACGAGCCTTTGTTGCTACGCGGCCGTTCGAATCTCGTCGTCGACCAGTTTCAGTTCGCCGGTCGTCGGCGGGCAGTCGCCGAGATCGCCCATGCCATAGGCTTTGAGGCCGGCATTCACCCTGTCCTCGGCGAGGCTGGCGTGAGCGGCCCCGATCGCGGCGCGCGCCTCGACGAGCGCCTGTGAAGCCTTGGCCAGGGCAACGAGACTTTCCTGGCACATCGCGATCGGCAAGCGTGTCTCGCGCCGGCCCTCGGCGACCGCGGCGGCGAGACGGGACGTGCTGGCGAGCGCGGCATCGATATCGGCTTCGGCCGGGATGAGTGCATTGGCGATCCGATGAGCAGCTTGCAGTCTTTGATTCAACATTGTGGACGCTCCTTCTGGCGGAGCCCGTCAATGCGTTACCAAAGCGCGTATCCCTTCGGCGCAGGCCACGAGGAGCAGCAATCCCACGATCGATCCGAAGGATACTGCGGCAATCGTCAGCAAGGTTTGTCTGGGAGAAAGCGGTTGGTCGAGTGAGAGGGCTCCATGTGAGTCCCCGAGGCCGCCGGAACCCACGTGACCGAACCGCTCGAGGACAGCCCTCTGATGCGGTGCATTGCGCCAGGACGGGAGGTCCGAGAAACCGCCATGCGGAAAGTCCTTACCGCCCTCGAGGGCGGCGAAGATGCGCGCTGCTTCGGCGCTGGTGGTCGCTCCGAGCTTCTCGCGGCTTATTCTCAGGTGCTTCTCGACAGAGCCGGGACTGATTCCGAGATCCCGGGCGATTTCCTTGGCGGACTTGAGCTCGAGCACTCCGCGCAGGCATTGCTCCTGGCGCGGACTAAGCACGGGCCGGCATTCGACTGTCAATTCCTTCGTCTCCGTCACAGCGCTTTTAGATGGTCGAAGGGACCATCGAGCGAATCGTGGGTGCGCACCGGCAGCGGGGGGCCCCGGTCGACCGCGCGGCTCACCGGCCCAGGGATGTTCAGGTGATCGGACGGGCCGCGGCCGCCGCAATATCCCGATGTCTCCATGGCAGCAGCTAACGCCGGAATGGACGATTCAACAAGCGGTCGTGGTTAACTTTCTATAGCTTGTGAGGCCATTAACCTGATCAGGAAGCTCTTCCGGAAGGCCATGGCCGTGCGCGCACGAGTCCCAGGGCCGCGAGCTTTCCACCATGATCGTTGCTGGTAAATCCGGTTGCCCGACCAATCTCGCCGCTGTGAGCTGTTTCCCCCGAACGCGCGCGCCGGCGCTGCACTCCATGGGCACACAATAGCCGGGCGATGAAGCCGCCTTTCCTCCTGCCAATCCTAAGTCTTTTGCGCCCCGAGCTCGCTCTCCGCGCCGAGGAGTCCAAAGAGCGGCCGAGAGCTCAAATAGAGCAAGACGATATGGTTCGAAACCAGCGCGTTGCCAAACAGACCGTCCGCCCCGCTCTGGTCGGTTGCGAACGTCGTCGGCTTGGCGGGCTGGAAGTAAGCAACCGGCGATGATGCGACTTCGACATCCCCGATGCGGACCGTGGCTTTGATCTCGGAACCGATGAGCTTCATCGATTCGCCCCACGAGGGACCGCTGAGCACATGGTGTGCCGACTTCGGATCGCTCAGTGCCGTAAGGGCGCGCCACAGCGAGGCGTCAGTGAAAAGCGGCAGCAGGTCCGAGCCGGTATCGAAGAAGAAATTCTTATACTCCTTCGCGCCGATCTCGACGGGCACCCAGAGGTGACCTTCGCGGATGACGGCCGGCGACCAGTGCGTCGCCGAATAGACGGCGAACGGGAATTTGGCCGGCTTCGAAAAGCAGATGCGTGACCGGGAATAGTCGATCGCGACGACCTGCCCGATCAGCGCGTCGAGCCCAAGGGTGTTGCCGCCCGTGCTCTGCTTCATGAACCAGAGAGGCCCGAGTTCAGTGTTTCCGATCTTGACGGAATTGCCTGTCAGGCCGGCGTCCGAGACATCACCAAGCTCCGAGGCACTGGCGCCGGTGTCGAGCTGTAATGTTTTCTCGTGGCCGTCAATCACGGCATCGACAGTGATCGCGGCACCGCCGTCTTGCTTGACCACCTCGAACTTGCTGCAGTCCATGCCGGCGAGAGGATCGGGTGCAGCGGCCTGGGCAGCCGAAACAGATTGCAACGCAATGAGGACAGATACGCTCAGCACAGTTTTCTCCCTCCCAAAACTGACGCCCGGTCAGTCAATCCGAATTCGTGCTCGGATAAGCTTATCCCGCCCCCGAGAGCTCATATCATCACCCAATCTTCCGGCGTGCAAGAGCCGCGCGGTGACAGTGCGCCACACTCGCCGGCGAGGCGCTGTCGGGTCCCTTGCCCTGATGACACTCTCGCCCATTCGGGCGAGCGTACCCTCGGCGGAGGTTCGTGGACGAACAAGCGTTCCAACCGCAGCTTCGACGAACGTGCAATGGCGGCTCGCGCAGGATCGATCTCGCGTCGGGGCGGTTTGCGCTGATCGACAATGGCCGCGAGCTTGCGCCGGTGCCGTGGCGGCCGCTGCTCGAGCTCGCGATTGGCCGCCCCGTCGCTGCGCGCGCGCCGCGACGGCGCAATCAGCTGGACCGCTCGCCGCGGCCGCAGTCTCGATGTCTGAACCGAGAAGCGCGCGGGGGCGTCGGGGCGAGAATCGTCGAACAGCATGTTGGTGCGGCGGGCATGTGCTGTTCCCGACTCGCGGCCGCGGCCGATGAACTTCCGCGTCGCCGGCGCTCAGGCCGGTGCCGGGAGAGCCCCTCATATGACGCCGACCAAATTGCTGATCGGACAGATAGCGGTCGTGTTCGCGATCATGATTCTTGGTTTGTGGGCGGCAACGCAATGGGCCGCCTCGATGCTTGCCTATCAGCGCGAGCTTGGGGATCCCTGGTTCGAGCTGCGCGGGCTCCCGCTCTATCGGCCGTGGGCGCTATTCCCCTGGTGGTTTCATTATGAGGCCTATGCACCGGCCGTGTTCAACAAGGCGGGGGCGCTTGCGGCCGCAAGCGGCTTTTTCGGCTGCGGCGCGGCGGTGGCGGGCTCGCTATGGCGCGCGCGCGCGCCGGGCGCGGTCACGACCTATGGCTCGGCGCGCTGGGCGAGCTCGAAGGACGTGCGCAGCGCCGGACTTCTCGATGAGGCGGGATCGTTCCTCGGGTCGTTCGGCGGCGGCGACCTGCGCCATGACGGACCCGAGCATATCATGGCGTTCGCGCCGACGCGCAGCGGCAAGGGCGTCGGCCTCGTCGTTCCGACCCTGCTCAGCTGGACAGGCTCGGCGGTCATCCACGACATCAAGGGCGAGAACTGGGAGCTGACCGCCGGCTGGCGCTCGCTCTTCTCCCACTGCCTCCTGTTCAATCCGACCGATCCCCGGTCGGCGCGGTACAATCCCCTGCTCGAGGTGCGCCGCGGCAGCCAGGAAGTGCGCGACGTTCAGAATATCGCCGACATTCTCGTCGATCCCGAAGGGGCGCTCGAGCGGCGCAATCATTGGGAGAAGACGTCGCATTCGCTGTTGGTCGGAGCGATCCTCCACGTGCTTTATGCGGAAGGCCAGAAGAGTCTGGCGCGGGTCGCGACTTTCCTCTCCGACCCGGACCGAAGCTTCGTCGCCACGCTTCGCGCAATGATGACCACGCCGCATCTCGGCGCCGGGGTCCATCCGGTGGTCGCCTCCGCGGCGCGAGAGCTCCTCAACAAGTCCGACAATGAGCGCTCGGGAGTGCTGTCGACGGCCATGTCCTTCCTCGCTCTCTATCGCGATCCCACCGTCGCCGAGGTGACCTCGGCCTGCGACTGGCGGATCGACGACCTCCTGAATGCCGAGCGGCCGGTCTCTCTCTATCTGGTCGTTCCCCCTTCGGACATTTCGCGGACCAAGCCCTTGGTGCGGCTGGTGCTCAACCAGATCGGGCGCCGACTGACCGAGCGGCTGCCGCCGATCGACGGCCGGCCGGGGCGCCAGCTGCTGCTGATGCTCGACGAATTCCCCGCCTTGGGCCGGCTCGATTTCTTCGAGACCGCGCTCGCCTTCATGGCCGGCTACGGGATCCGCGCCTTCCTCATCGCCCAGTCGCTGAACCAGATCGAGAAGGCTTATGGCGAGCACAATTCGATCCTCGACAATTGCCATGTCCGGGTCGCCTTCGCGACCAATGACGAGCGCACCGCAAGGCGCATTTCGGATGCGCTCGGAACGGCGACCGAGCAGCGCGCCATGCGCAATTACGCGGGCCATCGCCTGGCGCCGTGGCTCGCCCATGTCATGGTCAGCCGGCAGGAGACCTCGCGCCCCCTGCTGACTCCGGGCGAGGTCATGCAGCTTCCGCCGGACGAGGAACTCGTGCTCGTCTCGGGGACTCCGCCCATCCGGGCGAAGAAGCTGCGCTATTACGAGGACCGCCGCTTCACGGCGCGGCTGCTTGCGCCGCCCGCCTTAAGCGAGGGCGCTTATGCCGATCGCCCCGCCGAACGCTCCCATGACTGGGCCGGTCTGTGTGCGGCGCCCGTTAAGATTGCCGCGGAGGAAGCGGAAGATCGCGGCGTCAGCGCGGACGGGAGCCTGCAGCAGCAGCGCCATCCCGGCCTTCCAGGCGAAGCGCGCGACATCCGCCTGTCTGAATCGGCCGACCCGCAGGGGCCCGGCGAGGACGAGGACGAGCTTGCCGCCGCGGCCCCCTTGCTCGCCCGGATGCGGGCGCTGGCGCCGGTCGTGGCGGCCGATGCAATCAATGGGGGGTCGGATCGCGGCAGCGACCTGATTCCGAGCTTCTGAGCATGGCGCGCCCCGACCTCGCGTCCGAGTCCTCTGAGCGAAGGCGCGCGATGCTGCGCACCGCCATGGGACCGGCGCTCGCCGCGGCGCTCGCCGATCCTCTGGTCATCGAGGTCATGGTCAATCCCGACGGCGCGCTCCGGCTCGACCGCCTGGGCGCCGGGCGCTCGGACACGGGCGAGCGGCTCGAGCCCGCCCAGGTCGAGCGCATCATCCGGCTGGTCGCGAGCCATGCGCGAACCGAAGTGCATGGGGCGGCGCCCATCGTCAGCGCCGAGCTTCCGCCGCATGGCGAGGCCCACGCCGGCGAGCGCTTCGAAGGGTTGCTGCCGCCGGTTGCGCCGGGACCCTGCTTCGCGATCCGCAAGCCCGCCCAGCGGATCTACACACTCGCCGATTATGTGAGCGACGGGATCATGGCCGCCGAGGTCGCCCGCTCGCTATCGCTGGCGGTAGTCGAGCGCCGCAACCTCCTGGTCGCAGGCGGCACCAGCTCGGGCAAGACGACTCTCGCCAACGCGCTCCTCGCCGAACTCGGCCCCCGCGACGAGCGCGTCATCCTGATCGAGGACACGCGCGAGCTGCAATGCGCGGCACCCGACACGGTGGCGCTCAGGACACGCCCGGGCGTGGTCGGAATGGCCGACCTCGTCCGCTCGACCCTGCGCCTGCGGCCCGACCGGATCATCGTCGGCGAAGTGCGCGGGGGCGAGGCGCTGGACATGCTCAAGGCCTGGAACACCGGCCACCCGGGGGGGATCGCGACAGTCCACGCGAACAGCGCACGATCGGCGCTCTACCGCCTGGAGCAGCTGGTCCAGGAAGCGGTCGTCACGGTCCCGCGGCGGCTGATCGCGGACTCCATCGACCTCATCGTCTTCATCGCCGGGCGCGGGACCGCTCGGCGGATCGCCGGCATCGAGGCCGTCGAAGGCCTCGATCCTTCTGGCGACTATGCGCTCCGGCCGCTCGCTCCCGGCCCGTCCGACCTCTGAAGGAGAATGATGATGCAGGTTCCAAGGCCAATTCGAAGCGTCCGTGCAGCGCAGCTGACCCTGTTCGCCGGATTGGTTGCGGTCGCATCCGCCGCCGAAGCGGCTGGCTCGGGAATGCCGTGGGAGGAGCCGCTGCAGAAGGTGCTGGATTCGGTGCAGGGCCCGGTCGCCAAGATCGTCGCGGTGATCATCATCATCACCACCGGCCTGACCCTCGCCTTCGGCGAGACCGCTGGCGGGTTCAGGCGGCTGATCCAGATCGTCTTCGGCCTGTCGATCGCCTTCGCCGCCTCCTCTTTCTTCCTGTCCTTCTTCAGCTTCGGCGGCGGGGCCCTGATCTCGTGACGACCAGCACGCAGCGCCCCGAAGGGTTCGAGGCGCCTCTCCACCGGGCTCTCGTCGAGCCGATCCTGCTGGGCGGCGCGCCGCGCGCCATCGCCATCCTCAACGGAACCGTGGCCGCCGCGCTCGGGCTCGGGCTCCAGCGCTGGATCGCCGGCCTGGCCCTGTGGGCGGTCGGCCATTCGATCGCCGTGCTCGCCGCAAAGCGCGACCCCGATTTCATGCCGGTGCTCCTCCGGCACCTTCGGCAGCGTGGGAATTGGTCATGCTGAACCTTGCCGAATATCGGAGCCGCGCTGATCGGCTTGCCGACCATCTGCCCTGGGCGGCGCTGGTCGCGCCCGGCGTCGTCCTCAATAAGGACGGGAGCTTTCAGCGCACGCTCCGCTTCCGCGGTCCCGACCTCGAGAGCGCCACCGAGGCCGAGCTGATGGGGGCGGCGGCGCGGGTCAACAATATGCTGAAACGCTTCGGCTCCGGCTGGGCCTTGTTCTTCGACGCCGAGCGCGTCGGGGCCTTGGGTTATCCGGAAAGCCGTTTCCCCGATCCCGCCTCATGGCTGGTCGACATGGAGCGCCAGGCGAGCTTCGAAGGCGGAAGCGACCATTATGAGAGCCATTATCATCTGACCTTGCTCTGGCTTCCGCCGCCCGACGCCGAGGCGCGGGCCGAGCGGGCGCTGGTCGAGGGCGGAACCCGCGCCCGGCGGCGCGACTGGCGCGAGGCGCTGGAGCGGTTCGTCGCCGATACCACGCGCGCGCTCGACCTCATGTCCGGGCTGATGCCGGAGGTGCGGGCGCTCGACGATGAAGAGACTCTGACGTTTCTTCACAATCATTTGTCGGGGACGCGCCACTGCGTCGCTGTGCCCGAGACCCCCATCTATCTCGACGCATTCCTCGGCGACACGCCTTTCACGGGCGGGCTCGAGCCGATGCTCGGCAACCTCCATCTTCGGACCGTGACCCTGCTCGGCTTTCCGGCGCTGAGCCGACCGGGGATCCTCGACGCGCTCAATCATCAGGATTTCGGCTACCGCTGGGCCACGCGTTTCATCGCCCTCGACAAGGCGGAGGCGACCAGGGCGCTGACCCGCCTCAGGCGGCAGTGGTTCAACAAGCGCAAGTCGGTGACCGCCTTGCTCCGCGAGGTGATGTACAACCAGCCGGTCCAGCTCCTCGACAGCGACGCCGACAATAAGGTCGCCGACGCCGACGCGGCGCTCCAGGAGCTCGGTGGCGACGATGTCGCCTTCGGCTATCTGACCACCACCATCACCGTCGCCGATGCCGATCCGGCCGCCGCCGAGGAAAAGGTCAGGGCCGTGGAGCGGGTGGTGAACGGGCTCGGCTTCACCGTGAAGCGCGAGCGCTTGAATGCGGTCGAGGCGTGGCTGTCGAGCCTTCCCGGCCAGGTCTATGCCAATGTCCGCCAGCCGTTGGTGCACACGCTCAACCTTGCCCATCTGATGCCCTTGTCGTCGGTCTGGGCGGGTCCCGCGCGCAACGCGCATCTCGATGGTCCGCCTTTGCTGTTCGCGGAGACGAGCGGCTCGACCCCGTTCCGGCTCTCGACCCATGTCGGCGACGTCGGACATATGCTCGTCGTCGGCCCGACGGGCGCCGGCAAGTCGGTGCTGCTCGCGCTGCTTGCGCTGCAGTTCCGGCGCTATCCCGGTGCGCGGATCTTCATTTTCGACAAAGGCTGGTCGGCCCGCGCCGCGGTGCTGGCGATGGGCGGCACGCATCATGAGCTCGGCGCGGGCGGCGCGGCGGGCGAGCCTGCTTTGGCCTTTCAGCCGCTTCGGCGGATCCACGAGGCGGCGACCCGCAGCTGGGCGGCCGAATGGCTCGCCGGCCTGCTCGAGCATGAGAAGGTCTCCGTGACACCCGAGGTCAAGGATATGCTCTGGTCGGCGCTACTGAGCCTCGCCTCGGCGCCGCCGGCCGAGCGGACCCTGACCGGCCTGTCGCTGCTGCTCCAGTCGAACGCGATCCGCTCGGCGCTGCAGCCTTATACTTTGGAAGGGCCGTTCGGTGCGCTGCTCGACGCCGCCGAGGACCGGCTCGCGCTTGCGGACGTCCATTGTTTCGAGACCGAGACCCTGATGGGCCGGCCCGGCGTCGTGCCGCCGGTCCTCTCTTATTTGTTCCATCGGCTGGGGGAAAGGTTCGACGGCACGCCGACCCTGCTCCTCTTGGACGAGGCCTGGCTGTTCCTCGACAATCCTTTGTTCGCGGCGCGCATCCGCGAATGGCTGAAAGTCTTGAGAAAGAAGAATGTCGCGGTCGTCTTCGCCACCCAGTCGCTCGCGGACATAGCCGCGAGCAGCATCGCGCCGGCGGTCATCGAGAGCTGTCCGCAGCGGATATTCCTCCCCAACGACCATGCCCTCGAGCCGCAGGCGCGCGCCGCTTATGAAGGCTTCGGGCTCAACGGACGGCAGATCGAGCTGATCGCGCGGGCGACCCCCAAGCGCGATTACTATTTGCAGTCGGCGCGCGGCAACCGCCTGTTCAACCTCGCGCTCGGGCGCGTCGCGCTTGGCTTTTGCGGGACCTCCGATCCCGCATCGCAGCAGCTGATCGACCGGCTGCTCGCCGAATCCGGCGAGGAGAATTTCCTTGGCCGCTTCCTCGACGCGCGCGGCCTCGGCTGGGCCGCCGCACTGCTCGACCAGTTCCAGCCTCCCGTCACCTCAGAAGGAGAATGAAGATGAAGACCGCTGCCTTTTTTGGCTTTGTTGCCGTCACGGCCCTCTGTCTCGGCGGCACATTCGCGCTGCCTCAAGCACCGGCGGCGGCGCAGATGCCGGTCATCGACACGACCAATTACGCCCAGAATCTGCTGCAGGCGGCGCGGGCGCTCGAACAGATCAACAATCAGGTGAAGTCGCTTCAGAATGAAGCCTCGATGCTCGATGGGCTCGCCAAGAATTTGAAGACGATTCCCTTCCCGCAGCTTCAGCGCATCACCTCGGCGATGCAGCAGATCGACCGATTGATGGGGCAGGCCCAGGGGATCCAGTTCAAGGCCCAAGGCCTCGACCAGCAGATCAAGTCCCTGTTTCCGGGAGCGCTCACGCAGGCCCTGACCGGCGACCAGCGCGTGGCGCAGGCACGGGCGCAGCTCGACGCGGCCACGGCTGCCTTCAGGCAGGCGATGAATATCCAGGCGCAGGTTGCCGAAAATGTCTCGGCCGATGCCGGAACGTTGGGCGAGCTCGCCGCGACCAGCCAGGGGTCCGTCGGCGCGCTTCAGGTCGGCCAGGCCGCCAACCAGTTGCTCG
>DASUIB010000147.1:0-5751 GCA_036273235.1 Sphingomicrobium sp.
GACGCCGTTGCCGAGAAGGCGAAGATCCTAGCTCAATAATACTCTGATTGAACATGAGCACCTACACCGCCACCGTCCGCTGGACCCGCGATCCGAGCACCGACTTCGCCAAGGGCCAGTACAGCCGCGCGCATCCTCTTCCGTCACCCTGAACTTGTTTCAGGGTCCATTTTCGTGAAGGGCTGCGTGCGTCTCCACAATGGATGCCGAAACAAGTTCAGCATGACGGGTGAGCGCTGATGAGCACGTATACGGCAATTGTTCGGTGGAAGCGCAGCCCTGACGGCGACTTCGCCAAGGGCCAGTACAGCCGTGCGCACGAATGGGCGTTCGACGGCGGCGCGGTGGTTCCGGCGAGCCCGAGCCCGCATGTCGTCCCGGCGCCGTGGTCCGACCAGGCCGGAGTCGATCCGGAGGAGGCGTTCGTCGCTTCGCTCTCGTCGTGCCACATGCTGTTCTTCGTCGACTTCACGCGGCGCGCGGGGTTCGTGGTCGACAGCTATGTCGATGAGGCGGGAGGCGTGCTTGAGAAGCGGGGGGATGGAAAGACGTGGATGAGCAGGGTCACCCTGCACCCGCGCGTCGAGTTTTCAGGCGACAAGCGGCCCACCGACGCTGAGATCGCCGACCTCCACCACCGAGCGCATGAAGCCTGCTTCATCGCCAACAGCGTGACGACCGAGGTGAGGGTCGAGCACTAGCCCACAACCGTCATGCTGAACTTGTTTCAGCATCCATCCCGATGAAGGTCTCAGCGGGTCTCGAGAATGGACCCTGAAACGAGTTCAGGGTGACGAAAGTGGCGGCAGCCCGCGCTGGCGCCAAATCGACCCACTGCGGGTTCTCGCTTTCGATCAGATTGATTTTCCACTGCCGATGCCAGCGCTTTAGCTGCTTTTCGCGCGAGATTGCGTCGTGCATTGTTTCGAATTGTTCGAAGCGGACGAGCCGATACACGCGATACTGCGATGTGAATCCCTTCACCTCTCCGCTGCGGTGCTGCCACAAACGCGCGATCAGATCGGACGTCACGCCGATATACAGCGTGCCATATTCGCGGCTCGCCAGAATGTAGACGCACGGTTCCCTCATTGCTTGCGTCTGTCATGCTGAACTTGTTTCAGCATCCATTTTCTTCGTAGGGGGTGCGGGTCTCGGAAATGGACTCTGAAACAAGTTCAGGGTGACGGTGAGTGGAATGAAGCTGGGCAGATTGAACCATGTCGGCGTCGCGACGCCATCGATTGAGAACAGCCTGGAGATTTACCGCACCATGTTCGGCGCCGAACCGCACAGCGCCCCCTTCGACCTTCCGGCGCAGGGCGTGCGCGTGTGCTTCGTCGACACGCCCAACAGCCAGATCGAACTGATCGAGCCTCTGGGCGAGAATTCGCCGATCGCCAAGTTCCTCGACAAGAACCCGCTGGGCGGCCAGCACCATGTGTGCTTCGAAGTGCTCGACATCGACGCCGCCAAGGCCGAGCTCGAGGCCAAGGGCGCTCGGGTCCTCGGCGAGCCGCGCATCGGCGCACATGGGACGCCGGTGTTCTTCGTCCACCCCAAGGACATGGGCGGCGTGCTGACCGAGATCATGGAAACGCCGAAGCATTAGAAGCGGTGTGCAACCTCTACACTCAGACGAAGTCGGTCGCCGAAGTCGGCCGAATCTTTCGCGACATGCAGATGCCGCTCCGCTTTCCCGACGGAATTCCCAATCTTCAGCCGCGCGAGATCCGGATCACCGAAGCGGGGCCGATCGTGCGCAGCGGCGGCGAGGGCTTCGAGCTGGTCACCCGCCGCTGGAGCTGGCCGGCGCCGAACGGGAAGCCGGTCTACAACTTCCGCTCCGAAGGGCGTGAGTTCGGAAGCGGGCGCTGCCTGATCCTTGCCGACAGCTTCTTCGAGTTCACGCCGCAGGCCGATCCGAAGGCGAAGCGCAAGCATAAATGGGCGTTCACGCTGTGCGAGCAGCCTACCTTCGCGATCGCTGGCCTGTGGCGCAAGGACGAGAAGGTGGGCGAGGCCTATACGATGCTGACCACCGAGCCTGGCGAGGACGTGCGCCCCTACCACAATCGGCAGATCGTGGTTTTGCCGCCGACCGATTTTGCCCGCTGGCTCGATCCGTCGGTGCCCGCGCGCGAATTGCTGAAGCCGCTGCCGCCTGGGAGCTTGAATGTCGAGCAGGTTTGCTAATTTCAGTGCCACTCAGGAATGGGCGGTCAGTTCGCGAAACGCATAACGGTCGCGGATACGCGAGTTGAAGTAGCGGCCTTTGGATTCGGCCCCGCGGAACGCCTCCGCCTCATGCTCCGGGACGCCGTAATAGATGTAGAAGCGGCCGGTCACGAACTCGACGTGGAGCTCGCGCCGCGAAGGGGCGTAGGAGAAGCGGCGGATGACGGACGAGGGCACGCGCTGGAAACGCATGAGGCACAGTCTCGGTGCCTCAGTAACGGTCCTCCCGCGCATGGAAGAAACGGAGCACAAATATCACGCCGTCAGTCAGCTCGTATCGAAGCAGATAATTTCCGAGACGTAGTTCACGGATTTCCCGCAGGTCGAAATCGCTGAGCCGGGAGCCTCGCCGCGGAAAATCGAGCAATGATTGCGGCGCCTTCGCCAGTCGATCAAACACAGTATCGGCTGCATCCTGATCATGCTCCGACAGGAAGGCGTGCAACCGGTCCACGTCCGCCCAGGCGACGGACGACCAGACGATCCTCATGCCGCGGATTTGGCTCGCGCTTCGCGCCGTTCGCGCTTCCGCCGCTCGACCATGACGAGCACTTCTTCGTGGGGGATGGTGCGCCCTGCGTCGACGTCTGCGAGCGCTTCTAAAGTCAGTTCATAGCGGCGCTGCTCTTCAGCCAGCCACTCGCTCACAGCTTCACGCACGATCCAACTCTTGCTGCGATCGATGCGGTCCGCGATTTCATCCAATCGGGACACCAGATCGTCCGGCAGCTTTGTCGTGACGACACGCCCGCGCTCGGCCATTCCGTTCTCCAATCACGCAAAATATACTGCAATAAAAATCCATCATCAACTGCAAGATCCCGAGCCAGCCGTTTGAGGTTGCTCCTCCGTCGCGCTAGTGCAGCCGACGTGACCGGCAAGGTGTCCAAATCGGACTGGGAGAAGCTCGCGGAGAAGGAAGCGCGCGGCCGCGACCTGTCGCGCGAGACGGTCGAGGGCATCAGGCTCAACACCGTCTATGGGCCCGACGACGCGGCGGGCATCGACAGCGGCTTTCCCGGCCTATCGCCGTTCACGCGCGGCCCTTATGCGACGATGTACGCCGGGCGTCCGTGGACCATCCGCCAATATGCCGGCTTCTCGACCGCCGAAGAGTCGAACGCCTTCTACCGACGTAACCTAGCGGCGGGGCAGAAGGGTCTCAGCGTCGCCTTCGACCTCGCCACCCACCGCGGCTACGACAGCGACAATCCGCGCGTCGCCGGCGACGTCGGCATGGCCGGCGTCGCGATCGACAGCGTCGAGGATATGAAATTGCTCTTCGATGGAATCCCGCTCGACAAGATGAGCGTGTCGATGACGATGAACGGCGCGGTGCTTCCGGTGATGGCCTTCTTCATCGTCGCCGGCGAGGAGCAGGGCGTTCCGCACGACCAGCTCACCGGCACGATCCAGAACGACATCCTCAAAGAATTCGCGGTCCGCAACACCTACATCTACCCGCCCGAGCCGAGCATGCGGATCGTCGCCGACGTGATCGCTTATTGCGCGGCGGAAATGCCGAAGTTCAATTCGATCTCGATCAGCGGCTACCACATGCACGAGGCCGGAGCGACGGCCGTGCAGGAGCTCGCCTACACGCTCGCCGACGGCATGGAATATGTGCGCGCCGCTCAAGCGCGCGGGCTCGAGATCGACGCGTTCGCCGGGCGCCTCAGCTTCTTCTGGGGCATCGGCATGAACCTGTTCATGGAGGTCGCCAAGCTGCGCGCCGCGCGCACTCTGTGGCACCGGATCATGACCGAGCTCGGCGCGAAGAAGGACGAGTCCAAGCGCCTCCGCACCCACTGCCAGACGAGCGGGGTCAGCCTGACCGAGCAGGACGCGTATAACAACATCATCCGAACCACGATCGAGGCGCTCGCGGCGGTGCTTGGCGGCACCCAGTCGCTGCACACCAACAGTTTCGACGAGGCGATTGCGCTGCCGACCGATTTCTCCGCGCGCATCGCCCGCAACACGCAGCTGATCCTCGCCGAGGAAAGCGGCGTGACCGCAGTTGCAGATCCGCTCGGCGGGAGCTGGTACGTCGAGGCTCTGACGCGCGAGCTGGAGGACAAGGCCTGGACGCTGATCGAGGAAGTCGAGGCGCATGGCGGGATGACCAGGGCCGTTGCGGAGGGACTGCCCAAGCACCGGATCGAGGAAGCTGCGGCGGCGCGCGCGGCGAAGGTCGACACCGGCGAAACGGTGATCGTCGGAGTCAACCGCTATCAGCCGGGCGAGGAGGAAGCGCACGACATCCTCGAGGTCGACAATGCCAGGGTGCGCGCATCGCAGATCGCCCGGATCGAGCAGGTGCGCAGCGGCCGCGATGACGGTCGCGTCAGAGCCGCGCTCGACGCGCTGACGGAGGCGGCAAAACAACCCGTTCGTGCTGAGCCTGTCGAAGCACCGTCCTTGTCTTCGGGTGCAGAAGGAAATGCAGTCCTTCGACAAGCTCAGGGCGAACGGAATTTATTGGCCCTCTCTGTCGAAGCCGCGCGCGCCCGCGCCACGCTCGGCGAAATCTCCGATGCGCTGGAGCGCGCCTTCGGGCGCTACGGGACCAAGCCCGAACCGGTCCGCGGAATCTACGGCAGGGCGCGCCGCGACGCCCGATGGAAAGCGGCGGAAGAGGGGACGCGCTCGGTCGCCCAGCGCCTCCGCCGCAAGCCCCGCATCCTCATCGCCAAAATGGGCCAGGACGGCCACGACCGCGGCGCGAACCTGGTCTCAAGCGCCTTCACCGACCTCGGCTTCGACGTGATCCCCGGTCCCTTGTTCCAGACCCCGCGCGAGACCGCCGAGATGGCGGTCGAGAATGACGTCGACGTGGTCGGCGCAAGCTCGCTCGCCGCGGGGCACCGGACGCTCATCCCCGAGATGATCGAGGCGCTGAAGGAAATGGGCCGCGCCGACATCAAGGTAGTCGCCGGCGGAGTCATCCCGCCGCAGGACTATGCCGCGCTCCGCGCCGCGGGTTGCCAAGCGATCTTCGGCCCCGGCACCAACCTCGCCGACGCCGCCGACGAGGTGCTGCGCCTGCTCGGCCACAACCGCCCGCCGCCAGAAGACGAGATCAGCGAGTCGGCGGAATGAGCATGCCTGTACCCCGGCGAAGGCCGGGGCCCAGGCGGCGCTTCGCGCCGTTTCTTGTTCCGGACTGGACCCCGGCCTTCGCCGGGGTACAAGGCGTGGCATGAATATTTCGGCTAAGGTCACGGACGAGCGCGTGCTCGACGTGCGCTTCGATGACGCGAGCCTGATCGTCGATTTGCTGGACGGCCGGACAATTTCAGTGCCGCTCGCCTGGTATCCAAGGCTGCTCCACGCCACGCCTCGGCAGCGCGCCAATTGGGAGAAGGCGGGCGGCGGCTTTGGCATCCACTGGCCGGACGTCGATGAAGACCTTAGTACCGAAGGCCTGCTGCGCGGAGCCCCGGCCGCAGCTCGCGGCTGACCCAACCAAGATGGATTCGATCTTCGGCCGCGGCACCAACCTCGCCGACG
>DASUIB010000148.1:0-9099 GCA_036273235.1 Sphingomicrobium sp.
GTCACCCACGGGTCCCACATGCGGAAATCGGGCATATGGTCGATGACCTTGTCGTCCCACTTGATCTTGCCTTCGTCGACGAGGGTCGCGAGCGCGGCATTGGTGAACGCCTTGCCGGTCGAGCCGGTGAAGAAGATGGTGTCGGCGTCGACGGGCTGGTTGGTGGTGATGTCGCGAACGCCCCAGCCGTGCGCGAGCGTGACCTTGCCGTTCTCGACGATGGTAATGGTCACTCCGGGGACTCCGAAGTCCCTGCGGAGCTGCTCGACGCGCTGGACGAAGCCGGCGGGCGGCGCGGCCGTTGCGCTCGCGCCGGCGATCATCAGCGCCAGCGCCGCCAATGCGCGCCTAATCATTCCCACCCGCGTTCGAGGAAGCGGGTCGCGCAGCCGGCGAGGAAGGCGGTGCCTCGGGGGAGGACCGTCTCGTCGACCATCATCCGAGTCGAATGGATCGCGCAGCAGTGGCGGAAGTCTGCGCCTTCCTCGGCGACCCCAAGGAACGCCATCATTCCCGGCACCTTCTCGAGCACATAGGAGAAATCCTCGGCGCCCATGATGGGCGCGGGCATGCGGTTGAAGGCGCCGTCCGGAAGCCCGGTCGCAACCGCTTCGGCGAGGTCGACGGCGCGGGCATCGTTGACCGTCGGCGGAAAGCCCTTGGTGACCGTCACTTCCGCCGTGCAGTCGTGCGCCGCGGCGATATTCTCCGCGACCCGGCGGATGTCCGCCCATACGCTTTGGCGCTTTTCGGGCGAAAGCGTCCGGATCGTGCCCTTGAGCAAAGCGTGGTCGGGGATGACGTTGAATGCGGTTCCTGAATCGAGCTGGGTGACGGTGACGATGACCGCCTCGGCCGCGTCGAAGCGGCGGGTGACCATGGTTTGGAGCGCCATCACGATCTCGCACGCGACCGGCACGGGATCGCGCGTGTCGTGGGGCATCGAGGCATGGCCGCCGCGGCCGACGATCGCGATCTCGAGCGTGTCGGCCGAGGCGAGCAGGGTGCCGGCGCGGCTTCCGATCACGCCATGCGGCGCGTTGGGCATGATGTGGAGCGCGAAGGCGGCGTCGGGCAACGGATCGAGAAGCCCGTCGTCGAGCATGAACCGGGCGCCGTGATAGCCCTCCTCGCCCGGCTGGAACATGAAGCGCACCTCGCCGGGAAGCGCCTCGGCGCGGCCGGCGAGGACCCGGGCGGCGCCGGCGAGCATCGCCGTGTGCGTGTCGTGGCCGCAGGCGTGCATCCGTCCCGGGACGGTCGAAGCGAACTCGAGCCCCGTCTCTTCCGGCATCGGAAGCGCGTCCATGTCGCCGCGCAGAAGCGCGCTCCTGCCGGACTTGCCGGCGTTGAGCACGGCGACGGCGCCGGTACAGGATGGACCTTCGCGCCACTCGAGCGGCAGGTCGGCGAGCTCCGCCTTCACCTTGGCGAGGGTCTTGGGGGTCTCGAGCCCGAGCTCGGGCTCGGCGTGGATCGCTCGGCGAAGCGCGGTGATTCGCTCGGCGATGCCATGGGCGTCCTGGAGCAGGTCTTCGGTCAGCATGGCGGCGCTATAGCTATCTCGTGGGGAGCCGTCACGGGAGTGAATCCCGTGACGTCGGACGGGCTCAGCTGCGCTGACCCGCCGGCCGGCTTTCGCCCTCTCTTCGACATAAGCTCGCATCTGCTTCGCAGAGCGCTCCCTTATGCTCGGGGGCTCAATCCAGCGCGATTTCCTCGATCCGCGGAACGCCCCAGGCCCACCACAGCGCACCGACCGCGGCGACGGCGGCGGTCACATAAAAGGCGCTTTCATAGCCCGCGCGATCGACGATGATGCCGGTCACGATCGGCCCGAGGATTCCCGAAAGGTTGCCGATGGCGTTCTGGACGCCGACCCAGGTTCCTGTTGCGCGTGGACCGGCGAACATCTGCGCGACCGAATAAAGGTTGAGGGACAGCGACGCCGACGCCGCGCCGGCGAGGCAGAGGAGGATCGCGATCACCGCCGCGGAATGGGCGAAGGCGAGGCCGAGGATCGCGAACGCCGCGAGCGTCTGGCTGGCGACCATCATCCCACGGCGGCATGTGGCCTCGGAGCGGCCCGAGCGGGTCCACCAGTCGGAGAAGTGGCCCAGGCCGTAGGCGCAGGCGCCCTGGGCCGCATAGCCGAGCGTCGCCAGAAGCGTCATTTCGGGAATCGTGAAGCCACGCGACTTGGTCAGGAACAGGGGCAGCCAGGCGAGCAGGAAATAGAAGCAGTAATTGCCGAGCGCATGGGCGATCGACATCGCCCACAGCGACCATTTCGACACCAGCGCCGCCGCCGGAACGCGCGAAATCTGGTCGGCGTGGCCGGTCTTGGTGAGCGTTCGGACGATCTGCCGCCACGGGAAGAGCCAGGCGAGAGTCGCCGCGCCGAACAGCCAGAACATCACCCGCCAGCCCCACGACGCGACGATCAGGCCACCCGCTAGGGTCCCCACCGCGGGTCCGAGCGCGATGCCCATCGCCACCGCCGCATTGGCGACGCCGCGCTTGTCGACCGGCACGTGCCTCGCGATGATCTTCGAGCTTCCGGGGAAGGAGATGCTTTCGCCGACTCCGAGCAAGATGCGCAGTGCGAGCAGCGAGGCGAAGCCGGCGACAAAGCCCATGAGGAGCGTGCTCGCGGCCCACAGCAGGATCCCGCCGGCCATCAGCTTGTAGACGGAAAAGCGATCGCACAGCCAGCCGGCGAACAGCTGGATCGGGGCGTAGACCCAGAAGAATGCCGAAAAAGCGATTCCATAGGCGGCGGCGGACAAGCCGAGCTCCGACTTCATCATCGGCGCGGCGATGCCGATCGCCCCGCGGTCGACATAATTGAAGAAAACCGCGAGGCCGAGGAGCAGCACGAGCGCCGAGGCGGCACGGTCCGTGCGGGTGACTGCAACCGTTGCCATGTGCCGTTCCCCCCGTCACCCTGAACTTGGTTCAGGGTCCATTTCTCCACACGCACAACGCTTCACCAAAATGGATGCTGAAACAAGTTCAGCATGACGAATAGCGTTAGTAACCGCCCTTCCTGGGCGACGAAGCGGCCGATGATGCCCGTGACCGACAGACGCGCGAGCAATCAGCCTCGCGCCGCTTTCAGATAATAATAGACGTTGCTCCGCGACAGTCCGACGAGGGCGCCGATCCGGTCGGCTGCGCCGCGGATCTCCAGATCGCCGTCGGCGGCAAGCTTGCGGATCAGCGCTCGCTTGTCGTCGCTCGAAAGCGCTCGCGGATCACGATTGCGCGCCGCGGCGAAATCCAGAACCTTCGCCTCGAGCGCGCCTGAGCGAGCGCCGCTCAAATGTTCCTCGATTCCGGTTTCGTTGGATCGCGTGCGCGCAAGCGCATCGACATAGCTGCTGATACCGCGCAAATAGGACAAATCGAGATTGAGGCAGATCGCGGCGATGAACTTGCCCGATCTGTCCTTCAGGCCGATCGACGTGCTCTTCGCCGGCCGTCCGTCGGGGAAGGTGTTGGCGTAATTCGCGATTACGTCCGGAAACGCCGGGTCCGCCATGCGGGCGAGGCCGAGCTCGGTCGCAGAGTCTCCGACCGAGCGGCCCGAGAGATTGTTCGCGATGTAGACGATGGTGTGCGCCGGATCGGAAAGATCGTGGACGACGACCTCACACAGCGGCGAGAGGGTCTCAGCGAGCGCCGAGGCGATCTTTCGCGCTTCCGAGAGAAGCCAATCCTTTTCGGAGTCCGTCACCAACGCATTCATTCCTTCATAATTGACATTAACTCAAAATTAGACAGAATGGCAACTCGGCAGGGAGACTCCGCGCATGACCCCTCGAGTGCTTCGATACACAGCAAAGTATTGGATGACATCCCTGACTGGCGCCCTCCTGCTGATGTCGGGCGCGGCTGCTGCGGCCGTTCCAGGCGACTCGCTTTACGCGCGGCCGGGGCGTTTCTTCACCGCAAGCGACGGTACGAAGCTGAACTTCTACTGCATGGGAAAAGGCTCGCCGACGGTCGTGTTCGAATCGGGGGAGGGCGATTGGTCGCCATCGTGGGCAACGGTACAGCCGGCGGTGTCGCAATGGACCCGCGCGTGTAGCTATGACCGCTCCGGCTCCGGCTTCAGCAGCCTTGGCCCCCTTCCGACAAGCGCCAGGCGCTTCGCCGACGAGCTTCACAGCGCGCTTCGCAACGGCGGCGTGCGCGGGCCCTATATTCTCGTCGGCCATGCTTCGGGCGGCGACATCGTACGCATCTTCGCCGACCGCTACCTGTCCGATGTCGCTGGGATGGTTCTCATCGATCCCGCCGAGCGCGACGTTGAGACAAATCACGATCTCGACGACCTCTGGCAGGGAATCGACGAGCGGAACCGCGGGCATCTAGCTTTTTGCCGCGACTCCGTCGCCGCCCACAAGCCTTTCCCGCTCACGCCTCCGCCCGACCATCCGGGCTGGACCTGCCTCAGTTACTCCTACCGCGGCGTCCCCGACCCGAGGTTCTCGAGAGAACTCAACGACAGCATGGTCCACACCATGTCGACGAGGGTCGAAATGTGGCAAGCGCTTCTCTCCGGGGTCGGCGAAAGAGCGGAGGACAAGGAATATTTGCAGGCCCACCGGCGCTCGCTCGGCTCGCGCCCGCTGCGCGTCATCCTCGCTGCCTATGAGATCCCTCCGACCTCGCGGCTGCCGGCCGAGCAGCGCATCAGGTTCAATGACGGCTTCCGCAAGGGCGGGATGAACCTCCTCACTCTCTCGACCAACGCCAAGTTGATCACCACCGACACGGGCGCGTTCGTTCAATGGGAAAAGCCGGACATCGTCATCGACGCCATTCGTGAAGTCTACGATCAGGCGAGCGGTCGCCGGAAGTAGCTAATAGCCCCCCTTCACCGCCTGGAAAAAGCGGCCGACGACTCCCTTGGCCTGGGGTGCGCGCACCCTGGTGCCGATGTCGCGGATGTCGCCCCGCCCCGTGGCGGCGAGCAAGGCCAGGCCGACGAGCGTCGAGAAAGCGGGGCCGCTGTGCGCGTCGGGAAGGCCGGCGATCTGCCTGGGGCGGCCGATGCGCACCGCGCGGCCGAGCACGCCCTGCATGTAATCCGCGACGTTCTTCAATTCGGCACCGCCGCCGGTCAGCACCACCTGACGACCGACGGGGCCGGTGAAGCCGAGTCCCTTGAGCGCCGCCTCGACCTCGTTGGTCAGCTCCTCGACCCGCTGGCGGATCACCATCATCAGCTGTGCGCGGGTGATCTTCATCGGCTCCGCGCCCGGCTCGGCGCCGATCTGGGTCGCTTCGATCGTCTCGTGATTGTCGCGTGGCGACGTCATCGCCGAGCCGTAGAAGCATTTGAGGCGCTCGGCGTCGCGGCGCTGCACCGCGAAGGCGCAGGCGATGTCGTTGGTGATGTCCCTGGCGCCGAGCTGGATCGTGCGAAGGCCGACGAGCATGCCGTCATAATGGACCGAGACGTTGGTCACCTCCGCCCCCATCTCGACCAAAGCGACTCCGAGCTCGCGCTCCTCGTCGCTCAAGCAGGCGAGCGCGGCGGCGATGGGCGAGGCGACGATGGCTTTGACGCCGAGGTGCGCCTGGCGGATCACGGTGTCGATGTTCCTCAGCGGCGACGGGTCGGCGGCGATGACGTGGATGTCGACCCCGAGGCGGCTGGCGTGGAGGCCGATCGGGTGCTGGACGCCCTGCGCCCGGTCGATCGTGTAGAGCGCGGGATGGGCGTGGAGCACGACCTGGCCGTTGCGGTCGATCGCGCGCTTGCCGGCGTCGAGCAGCTCTTCGACGTCGGCCTGCTCGACCGCGTGGCCGCCGAGCTCGACCTCGACATTGGCGACGTCGCTGACCAGCCCTGGCGCGCCGTAGCTCGCCCACACCTCCTCGACCGTCACTCCCGACATGCGCTCGGCGAGTTCGACCGCCTCGCGCACCGCGAACTCGCTCGCGCCCATGTCGGTCACGTAGCCGCGCTTGACCCCGCGGCTTTCGCGCTGGCCGGTGCCGAGCACAGTCGGGCGCCCGTCCTCGTCGAGCCGGGCGATCATCGCGCTCACTTTCGACGAGCCGATGTCGAGCGCGGCGATGAGGGTCAGTTCGTCGGACTGGGCCATCGCGCGTCAGCCTTGCTGCGGCGGCGGTGGCGACGCCGGCTGGATCGGGTGCGGCAGCCGGACAATCATCTTGCCCGGCACTCGGAGGTCGAAGCGGACCATGCCGCGGCCGAGCAGCGCGCTCTGCTTGTCGGCGCGCGCGAACTTGACCAGCGCGGCGCGCGCGGCTTCATCGCCTTCGGGCAAAGCGACGGTTTCGCCCGACTGGAAATTGAGGTCCCAGCGGCGGCCGCCGACCCAGGTGGCGGAGGCGAGCTGGGGCTTCAGCGTCGGAACGTCGGCCATGAGGCTCGCGAGCTCCTGCTCCTCAGCATTGGCGCCGGCGCCGATCAGCAGCGGCAGGTCGGGCATCCTGTCGACCGGCACCCGGTCGAGCACCACGCCTTCGGAATCGATCAATGCAAGCTGGCCCTGGCTCTGCCACAGCGCCGCGGGCTTCCGCTCGACGATGTCGATGACCAACGTGTCGGGAAGGCGGCGAAGCACGCGCGCGTCCTTGACCCAGCCGAACTGAAGCAGGCGGCGGCGGATCGCGCCCGCATCGACCAAAGCCTGCGGGGCCTTGGGGGTGCCGGCTTCCTCGGCGGCCCGGCGGAGCTCGTCGGTGACCACCTCGTCGACCGGGGCGCGGCTCATGTGGGCGAGGCCGACGATCTGATAGCCGCTGACGGTGAATCCGGCGTGGCCGACCGCCGCAGCCGCGGCGCGTTCGGCCTTGGCCGGAATGTCGAGCGCGACCGTGACGGCAAGCGCGATCGCGAGCATGAACCCGGCGAAGACCAGCCCCGCGACCCGGTTCGCGCGCGCCTGGTCGACCGGAAGCCGCTTGGCGATCTTCTTCGGCACCGCGACCTTGGCGCTCTTGCGCGGCTTGGCGCGGCCCGCGGCGCCGCGGCGGACATGCGCGGCGCTCATTGAAGCGCCTCCGCGATCAGCCGCTCGACCAGCTCGCCGTAAGCGATGTCGCGCGACTTCGCCTGCTCGGGGACGAGGCTCAGCGGAGTCATCCCCGGCTGGGTGTTGACCTCGAGCAGATAGAGGCCGGCTTCGCCCCGCTCGTCGTCCCAGCGGAAGTCCGAACGCGACGCGCCCTTGCAGCCGAGCAGTCGGTGCGCGTTGGCGGCCATGTCCATCATCGCGCGGGCGATGTCGTCGGGGACGTTGGCAGGGCATTCGTGCACCGTCAGGCCGTCGGTATATTTCGCCGCATAATCGTAGAAGCCAGCCTTGGGCTTGAGCTCGGTCACGGCGAGCGCTTCGTCGCCGAGCACCGCGACGGTGAGCTCGCGGCCTTTGATGAAGGGTTCGGCGAGCAGCTCGTCGAATTCGTGCCACGGCCCCGGCACGTCGCGCCCGATGGGCTGTCCGTAATTGCCCTCGGCGGTGACGATCGCGACGCCAACCGACGAGCCTTCGTTGACGGGTTTCAGCACATAGGGCCGCGCCATCGGATCGCCCGAGTAGATGCTCTCGCTCTCGACGATTTTCCCCTCCGGCATCCGGATGCCGTGGGGCACGAGCACCATCTTGGTCAGCTCCTTGTCGATCGCGACGACCGAGGTCTCGAGACCGCTGTGGGTGTAGCGGATGCCCATCAGGTCCATCATGCCCTGGACCGTGCCGTCCTCGCCCGGTGTCCCGTGCAGCGCGTTGAACACGACGTCGGGGTTGAGCTCCGAGAGGCGGAGCGCGACGTCGCGGCCCATGTCGAGCTCGGTCACGCGAGACCAGCCGCGCTCGCGCAGCGCGGCGGCGATTCCGGCGCCGCTGGTGAGCGACACCTCGCGCTCCTTCGACCAGCCGCCCATCAGGACGACGACGTGGAGATTACGATCCATCACCAACCCGTCACCCCCGCGAAGGCGGGGGTCCCGCTTTTCTCTTCAGCGGCCTCTGAAGGCAGCGGGATTCCCGCTTTCGCGGGAATGACGGAAACGGAGCTCACGCCTTCACTCCCACGCGCTGAATTTCCCACTCGAGCTGGATGTGCGTTTTTTCCTCGACCCGGCGGCGGACTTCCTCACCCAACGCCTCGATCTCGGCGCTCGAGGCGGACCCGAGGTTGAGCAGGAAATTGCAATGCTTTTCCGACACCTGGGCATCGCCGATGGTCAGGCCGCGGCAGCCCGCCGCGTCGATCAGCGCCCAGGCCTTGTGCCCCGGCGGGTTCTTGAAGGTCGAGCCGCCGGTGCGGCTGCGCAGCGGCTGGGTCTCTTCGCGGGCGCGGGCGATCGCGTCCATCTCGGCGCCGATCGCCCGCGGGTCGCCGGGCGTGCCTCGAAACACCGCTTCGACGACCACCGCGCCTTCCGGCACGTCGCTGTGGCGATAGGTGTAGCCGAGCTTTTCGAGCGGCCATTCGACCAGCTCGCCCGAACGCAGCACCAGTCGCGCCGAGACGAGAATGTCCTTGACCTCCCGACCGTAGGCGCCGCCGTTCATCCTTACGAAGCCGCCGACGGTGCCCGGAATTCCGCGCAGGAACTCGAGGCCGGCAATCCCGGCGTCGCGCGCCGTCGAGCTGACCAGAATCCCGCTCGCCCCGCCGCCGCAGCGAAGCGTGGTTTCGTCGACCCGGTCGATCTTCGCGGAGGCTTTGCCGAGGCGGACGACCACACCGCGGACTCCGCCGTCGCGGACGATCAGGTTCGAGCCGAGCCCGAGCGCCATCACCGGCACATCGCGGTCGAGCTCGCGCAGGAAAACGACCAGGTCGTCCTCGTCCGCGGGTTCGAACAGCCATTCGGCATTGCCACCGCTCTTGAACCAGACCAGCGGAGCAAGCGGGGCATTGGGCGTGAGCTTTCCCCTAACTCCGTTCGTCCCGAACTTGTCGAGGGACTGTCCTTTCTTTCCGCCCGAAGCGAAGGGCAGCCCTTCGACAGGCTCGGGGCGAACGGCTGTGGGTGGAGACCCGCTCATTTCTTCGCCCTCGCCTCGCAGATTCCGCTGGCGAGCGAAGCGGCCCATTTGGTGA
>DASUIB010000149.1:0-3641 GCA_036273235.1 Sphingomicrobium sp.
GTCCTGACGGACGATGAGGATATCGCCAAGAAGATCAAGTCCGCGGTTTTCCCAGGGCTTCAGGGCGGTCCACTGATGCACGTGATTGCTGCCAAGGCTGTCGCATTCGGCGAAGCGCTCCAGCCCGAGTTCAAGGCTTATGCGAAAGCGGTGATCGCCAACGCCCGGACCTTGGCGAACCGTCTCAAGGAACGCGGCGCCGACCTGGTCGCCGGCGGCACCGACACCCACCTCGCGCTTGTCGACCTACGACCGCTCGGCCTTACCGGGAAGGACGCGGACGAAAGCCTCGAGCGCGCTGGCATCACTTGCAACAAGAACGGCGTGCCCTTCGACCCGCTTCCGCCGGTCAAGACCAGCGGCATCCGCGTCGGCTCGCCCGCGGGCACCACGCGCGGCTTCGGCGAAGCCGAGTTCCGCGACATCGCCGACATGGTCGCCGACGTCCTCGACGGCCTTGCCACAAATGGCCTCGAGAATAACGGCGCCGTCGAGCGGCAGGTGAACCAGCGCGTGCTCGACCTGTGCGCTCGCTTCCCGATCTACCAGGGGTAAGATGCGCTGCCCCTTCTGCGCCCATGAAGACAGCCAGGTAAAGGACAGCCGCCCGAGCGAGGACGGCGCCGCAATCCGCCGCCGGCGCCAGTGCGAGGCATGCGGCGCCCGCTTCACCACCTTCGAGCGGGTTCAGCTGCGCGACCTCACGGTGGTCAAAAAGAATGGCGAGCGCGAGCCCTTCGACCGCGACAAGCTCGCCCGATCGATCGCCATCGCCTGCCGCAAGCGCGACATCTCGCCCGACCGGATCGACCGCCTGATCTCCTCGATCCAGCGTCAGCTCGAGACTCGCGGCGACGAGGTCTCGACGAGCCAGATCGGCGAAGCGGTGATGGACGGCCTGAAGACCCTCGACCACGTCGCCTACATCCGCTTCGCCAGCGTCTATAAGGATTTCAGCGAGCCTGGCGATTTCGCCGAGATCGCGGGCGCGGTCGGCGAGGAGCCCGCCGCCGAAGCCGAAAAGCCCAAGGGTTCCGCGTCGGATCGGCTGCTGTGACCGAGAACAGCGACGCGGCAAACAAGCCCGTTTTCGTCCTGGTCCGCCCTCAGCTCGGGCAGAATATCGGCAAGGCGGCACGCGCAATGCTGAACTTCGGACTCACCGAAATGCGGCTGGTTGCGCCGCGCGACGGCTGGCCCAACCCCGACGCAGGTCCCGCCGCGAGCGGCGCCGACGTCATTCTCGAGCAAGCGCAGGTTTTCGAAACCGTCGAAGCTGCGATCGCCGATTGCAGCCTGGTGTTCGCCTCGACCGTGCGCCGCCGCGACCTCGTCATGCCGGTGCTCGGGCCTGAGCAGATGGCCGACCAGATCGCCGCCTTGCCCGGACGGAGCGTCATTCTCTTCGGCCCGGAGCGCTCAGGCCTGGAGACCGAGGAAGTGGCGCTCGCCGGCGCGATCGTCACCGTGCCGATCAACCCCCGGTTCGCATCGCTCAACCTTGCCCAGGCCGTTATCCTGCTGGCCTACGAATGGTCGAGGCGAAGCGAGCTCGCGCAGCCGCCGGCGAAGGAGCTCGAGCCCCCTGCGCCACACGGCGAGGTCGATGGACTGATCGGCTATTTGAACGAGGAGCTGGAAAAGAAAGGCTATTTCCACCCGCCGTCGCGCACTCAGGCGACGAAGAACACGCTTCGGACCATCTTCACCAAAACCGGTTGGTCGTCTCGAGAAGTGAAGGCGGTCCGCGGTGTCGTCCGCGCGCTGGTCAGCCCGCCAAGGAGACGCGAGCAGCGCAACCGCTCCAATCCATAGATCCGCTTTCCGGTTGCGAAAAGAGGGCCAAACGCGCATCATCAAGTCATTGAGCTGAAGGGTGAATGTCATGCTGCATTTATTCGCGCTGTTACTCGCGGCCGCGGCACCTCCGACCGGCACTGGCCTTCCTCCGGGCACGATCGTAGGCCCGGATCCACAGCAGGGGCCGATGCCAGTCACTGATAAAACATTGATACCAGGGCGAGTGCCCGAGTGTGCTGATGCCGATCAGGCGCAGCGCGCGGCCGAGGAACGGATTAAGGGGTACGAACCCGAGTGCCTGCGCCCTCTAAACATGGAGCGCAAACGCACGGAGGTTAAACTGGATTAATAGCGTTCACGAGGGGTTAAACGGCGTTCGCTGAATAATTCAGCGTGCGATCTGCGGCACGGATGGATTGACCAGTACGAGCCGCATAGCGCTCTGCAGTTATAGAAACGATGGATATTGCCGATGTCTTTCCTCCTTTTTGCCGCTCTCCTTTCCGCCAATCCGACTGTTCAAGCGGCGCCGCCGGCTCCTACCGCCCCGGCTCTTGCTGCAAAGCCGCAGAAGGAAAAGCTGATCTGCAAAGTGGAAGACGGCGATACGGGTTCGCACATGGTGAAGCGGACCTGCCTTACACAACAGCAATGGGACGATCGCATCCAGGGCCGTTCCGTCGACGAATTCAACAGCACCGCTCAGCCCGCGCACTGAGCTTGACGCGGCTGTCGCGCACCCCTAGGTGCGCCCCTCGCAATTGATCCCGCATGCCCGGTGAAGCGGTGATCGCGTCTGGCGCACGGCCAGGCGGTGCGGTCCCGGGCGCACCACTCCCTTCCCGAAAAGTGGAACCCACTTTTCGGATTAAGAGGGGGTGGCGGCAAAGACTCGAAACGCGAATTGGAGAACGAACGTGACGAAGCGCACCAGCGCCAAATACAAGCTCGACCGCCGCATGGGCGAGAACGTCTTTGGACGGCCCAAGAGCCCCGTCAACCGCCGCGAATACGGTCCCGGGCAGCACGGCCAGCGCCGCAAGGGCAAGCTCAGCGACTACGGCATTCAGCTGCGCGCCAAGCAGAAGCTCAAGGGCTATTACGGCGACATCACCGAAAAGCAGTTCAAGAAGAACTATACCCAGGCGATCGCGATGAAGGGCGACGCTTCGCAGAACCTCATCGGGCTGCTCGAACGCCGGCTCGACATGGTCGTCTACCGCGCCAAGTTCGCGCCGACGATCTGGGCTGCGCGCCAGCTGGTCAGCCACGGCCACGTCCGCGTCAATGGCGTCAAGTGCAACATCGCCTCGCGCAAGGTGAACGTCGGCGACGTGGTCGAGCTCGGCCCGAAGGCGCAGGAGATGGCGCTGGTGGTCGAGGCGCAAGGCCTCGCCGAGCGCGACATCCCCGATTATGTCGTTCCCGACGGCACCTCGAAGGTGAGCTTCACCCGCGTGCCCAAGCTCGACGAAGTGCCCTATCCGGTGCGGATGGAACCGAACCTCGTGATCGAATTCTACTCGCGCTGATCGATGGAGCTGTCGACTCAGGTAAGCAGGGTCTAATTCTCAGTTGCGCGACATGGACGCAGTTCCCGGGAAGTAGCATTCATTTGCTCTTCGCTTGAGCCGACTTCGTGACCGCCTCTGCAAAACTTTCGGCCGGATTCTTCATGCGCTGATACAGCGCTTCTGCCAAAGCTGCGCGAAGAGGTTCAGGTTTGCCTTCGAGCTTCGTCCCTGCGCGCAGGCACGGCCCCATATAGGCAATGAGGTTGGAGAACGCCGAGCTTTCTCCTTCGCTGAAGGGTTCGCTCTCCAGCAGCGCCATGATCGCGG
>DASUIB010000150.1:0-12589 GCA_036273235.1 Sphingomicrobium sp.
GAGCTCGTCGTTGATCCGGAACTCGACGTTGCCGCCGAGCTGGATGTCGGTGCCTCGTCCGGCCATGTTGGTCGCGATCGTCACCATTCCGAGGCGCCCCGCCTGCGCGACGATATGGGCCTCCTGCTCATGGAACCGGGCATTCAGGACCGAATGCTTCACTCCGGCCTTCTCGAGATGTTCGGACAGCATCTCCGACTTCTCGATCGAGATGGTACCGACCAGCGCCGGTTGACCGAGCTCCTGCTTGTGCTTCAACTCCTGCGTGATCGCCTCGAACTTTTCAGGCATCGTCTTGTAGAAGACGTCGTCCTCGTCGATGCGCAGGACCTGCACGTTGGTCGGGATCGCGACCACGTTCATCTTGTAGATATCGAAGAATTCCGGCGCCTCGGTCATCGCGGTGCCGGTCATGCCCGAGAGTTTCGGGTACATTCGGAAATAGTTCTGGAAGGTGATCGAGGCGAGCGTCTGGTTCTCCGGCTCGATGGGGACGCCCTCCTTCGCCTCCACCGCCTGGTGAAGCCCGTCGGACCAGCGCCGCCCTTCCATCATCCGGCCAGTGAATTCGTCGATGATGACGACCTTCTCGTCCTTGACGATATAGTCGATGTCCTTCTTGTAACGGACGTTGGCGGCGAGCGCCTGATTGAGGTGGTGGACTACCTGCGTGTTGGCGATGTCGTAGAGGTTGCGTCCTTCGATCAGGCCCGCTTCCTCGAGCATCCGTTCGGCTTTCTCGGTGCCGTCCTCGGTGAGGACCACGCTCCTCATCTTCTCGTCATGTTCATAGTCGGAAGGCTCGAAGGTCTTCACCAGCCCGTCGACGGCGATGTACAGCTCCGACTTGTCGTCGGTCGGGCCGGAGATGATCAGCGGAGTCCGTGCTTCGTCGATCAGGATCGAGTCCACTTCGTCGACGATCGCGAAGTTGAATGGCCGCTGGACCATCTGCTCGCGGCTGTATTTCATATTGTCGCGGAGGTAATCGAAGCCGAGCTCATTGTTGGTCGCGTAGGTGATGTCGGCGTTATAGGCTTCGCGCCGCTCCTCATCCGAGAGGTTCGGAACGATCACTCCGACCTTCATCCCGAGGAAGCCGTAGATCTGGCCCATCCAGTCGGCGTCGCGGCGGGCGAGATAGTCGTTGACGGTGACGACGTGGACGCCCTTGCGCTCGAGCGCGTTGAGATAGACGGCGAGCGTCGCAACCAGCGTCTTACCCTCGCCGGTCTTCATCTCGGCGATCTCGCCGCGGTGGAGCGCGATTCCGCCGATCAGCTGGACGTCATAGTGGCGCTGCCCGAGCGTCCGGATCGCCGCTTCGCGAACCGTCGCGAATGCCTCCGGGAGCAGGCTGTCGAGCTTCTCGCCGTTCGCCAGCCGTTCGCGGAAGCGGTCGGTCTGGGCGCGCAGCTCGTCATCGGATAGCGCCTGGATGTTCGTTTCCAGCGCGTTGACCGCGTCGACATATTTGCCAAGCCCGCGGACGTAGCGGTCGTTGGACGATCCGAAGATGCTCTTTGCCACTGCGGCGAACACATGAATTCCTTAAAAACCCGGGCGTTTGGGACGCGAGGAAGCCTCTTGCCGACGCTCTGGGAAATTGTCGCGGGCGATGTAAGGAGCGCCCTAGCGCTAGTCAATTAAAGGGACCGTGAACAAATGGCTGGACTGACCGGGGGCTGCCTGTGCGGAGCGGTGCGCTACGAGCTCAAAAGCGATCCCTTCGATTGCGGCTGGTGCCACTGCCGCACGTGCCAGCTCAACAGCGGAGCGCCGGCGATGGCGTTCGCCAGCATCGAGCGCAACGACTGGATTGTGACCTCGGGCGCAGGCTCTATTCGCACCATCAGATCGAGCAACTTCGGCCAGCGGTCATCCTGCGCGGAATGCGGCACTCCACTGTACGTCGAGGTCGATCACCAGCCCGCCACGACCGACTTCAGCATCGTTACATTGGACGATCCTAACCTGATCGCGCCCGAATTTCACATCTTCTGGTCAAGCAAGGTCGAATGGTTCAATCCGGCCGACAGCCTGCCGAGACATGGCAAGTTCCGGCCGGACACTCCCGGTCTCGAAGGGACCGATCCGCCCGACGATTCGTCGCTCTCAGGCGGCGGACGATGAGGAAGTCGTGAGGTTGGCTTCCAGCCACTGCTGGATCTGGCTGCGCGGGGCAGCGCCGACTTTTTGGGCGACCGGCTGTCCGCCCCTGAACAAGAGCATCGTCGGAATCCCGCGCACGCCATAGCGGCCCGGCGTGTCCGGGTTCTCGTCGATGTTGAGCTTGGCCACCGTCACTTTGTCGCCGAGATCGTTGGCGATCTCCTCGAGCGCCGGGGCAATCATCCGGCACGGCCCGCACCATTCGGCCCAGAAGTCGACGAGCACTGCGCCGTCGGCACCCAGGACGTCGGTTGCAAAGCTCTGGTCGGTAACCGTCTTGGTGGCCATGGCGGGAGAATCTCCTTCGAAAGTCAACGGCCATATGGGCGCGGAGGCCTCGTCCCTCAAGGGATCAGTTCAATCAGCTTCGGACCGGCTGTGTACAAGAGTGACGCGCTGATCCGCCGGCCCGGAAAAATGACCCGCAGCGCCTCGGCATAGGCCTGCATTTGCGCGCGATGGGCATTGGGAATTTCGACCTCGTTTGTGGGGACCCGACCGGTCTTGAAGTCGATGACGGAGACGCGATCATCCGTGATCGACAGCCGGTCAACGGTACCGGCGATGACGCGACCGTCAGGCAGGGTCGCGGCGAGCGGCGCCTCGCCGAGCGAGCCCTCAGCGAACAGCGCCGAGAAGCGACTGTCCGCGAGAACTCCGCAGACTTGCTCGACAATGCCGGCACGCACCGAGGCTTCGGTTACGCGACCGGACCGCTCGAGCCAGCGATCCGCCGCCGCTGCACGCTCCTGCGGCGGAACGGACGGCAGCCGCTCCAGCAATTGGTGGATCCACGTGCCGCGCTGCGCGGCGATGCGCATGGCTTCGCCAGGCGGTGGCGTGATTTCATCGTCCGCCGCGATCGCCGATGGCGCGAGCGGCCGCGGCGGACGTGCTTCCGGCGGTGCGGGAGTGCGCGCCCAATCAGGCACAAGCGCTTTGGGAGCCGGACCCCTTTTCGGTTTCGCCTTCGCTTTCGGCCGCGCGGCTGCGCCATAAACGAGACCGCCGCCCCATTTTCCGTGATTCGCCGGGGCAGCTTCGAGCGAAGCCATCGCGCGCTCCACGGCGACGTGCCAGCAGTTGATCGGCCGGGCCTCGGAACCGTCCTTCTTCGGCCTGGGCGCGACGCCGGCAACGATCAGCCGGTCGGCCGCGCGCGTCAGGGCGACGTAAAGCAGCCGCCAATGCTCCTCGAGATCGCGCTTCTCTTCGGCGACGATCATCTCCTCGAACGGGGCAGTGCGCTCCTCCTTCTTCGGACGCAGCAGCGGCGCCACCCCCCTGCCCTCAACCTCGATCTCCAGCGTGATCGGCGTTCGCCCGAGCCGCGCCGGATCGGCGGTTGCGTCGGCGAGGATGACGACCGGCGCCTCGAGGCCCTTGGCGCCGTGGACGGTCATCACCCGGACTTCGTTGCCGGGCCGGCCGGGATCGCGCTGGACATCCACCGTGCCGCGGGAAAACCAGGCGAGAAAGCGGTCGAGCGAGGCGGTCTCGTTGCGCTCGAACTCGAGCGCGCTGTTGATCAGTTCGTCGATCGGATCGCGCGCTGCCATACCGAGGCGCGAATAAAGCCTGCGTCGCCCCCGCATCGGTCCTGAAAGGATCGTTTCGAGGAATACCGATGGGGTGGTGAAATCGGCGATCCTCAGAAGCTCGGACAGCGCCTCGTGCGCTTCTGGAAATTCTGCCGAACGCCGACGAAGCTCGCGCCACAGGCTGCTCTTCCGTCCGAAAGCGAGCGAGCGCAGCCGGTCCTGGTCCCAGCCGACCAGCGGCGAGACCAAAAGGCAGGCGAGGCTGAGGTCGTCATTGGGCTGGACGGCGAACTTCACCGCCGCGAGCAGGTCCTGGACGGCGAGCGGCTCGTGAAGGTGAAGCCGGTCGACGCCCGCGACCGGCACTCCCACCGAGAACAGCCGAGCGACGATCAGCGACGCGAGCTCGCCGCGGCTGCGCACCAGCACGAGGATGTCGCCGGGTGTCAGCGCGCGGTCCCTGGACGGCAGGTACGGCGCCTCCTCGACCAGGTCGCGGATGCGCTCCGCAAGCGCATCGGCATATTGCCGCGCGCGCAACGAGACCCAGGTCTCCTCGCCTTCGTCGCCATCCTCATCGAATTCCGGCGCGAACGGCTGCCACAGCTCCACCTGGCCGACGCGTTCGCGATGATGTGCCCGATGCGGCGGAGGAGGCCTGGTCAGCGCCATCGCCTCGGGGCCCAAGCTGTCGATCACCGCATCCACGACATCGAGCACCGGCTGCGCGGAACGGAAGCTCGCCGCGATCGAGAGGTCCCGGAACTGGGTCGCGGCGTCGGCTTCCGAAAGCTCGTCGGCGAGCTGTTTGAAATGCGCACGCGCCTCGCGGAATCGCTTCGGATCGGTGCCCTGAAAGCCGTAGATCGCCTGCTTGAAGTCGCCGACCATGAACAAGGTCCGGCGCCTCTGCTCGCTCTCGCTCGAGCCGCTGAAATATTCTTCGACCAGCCGCTCGATGATCTCCCACTGCGCGGCATTGGTGTCCTGGGCCTCGTCGACGAGCACATGGTCGACCTCGCGGTCGAGCTTGTAGCGGACCCAGTCGCCGATCCCCGGCTGCCTCAGTAGCGCTCGAGTCCACTCGATCAGATCGTTGAAGTCGGCGGCTCCAGCGGCGCGCTTGGCGCTCGTGTAAACCTTGGCGAACGCCTGCCCCGCGCGCAGCCCCGCGGCCATGTCGGCGGCAAGCTTCGACGCCCGCTGCACCTGGAGAAGCTCGGCGATATTGTCTGCCAGCCGTTGCACATGGCGGTCATAGTCGGAGTCCGCCTTGAGCTGCCCCGCCGAGCTTTTTCTGAGCTCTCCCTTGCCGGTGAAGACGACCAGCGACAAATCGGGTAGCGCCGCCGCTCGGGCGGCGGGGTCCATCGCCAGCCAACGCTCGATGTCGCCGACGATCTTCGCGCCCTTGCTCGTGCCCCAGATTCGGTTTGCGCCAGCGATGGCGCGGAGGAGATCGCAGTCGAAGCCGTCATCCCCGCATTTGGCCGCTAAATAATCTTCGACTGCTCCATCGGGCAGGCGCATGATCCCGCGGATCAGCGGCTCGATGCCTTCGCGGGGGCCCAAGGCCGACAGCGCCTCATGGCGGCGGGCACAAGCCTGGAGATAGTCGACCGCCCCGAACTCGCCCAGGCGGCGGCTGAGGCATTGAACGTCCCCGATCAGCCCGGAATCGCCGCTCGCTTCGGCATCCGCCATCAAATCGGCGAGCGTTCGGCGGACCAGCTCCTGCTCCGCCCTTCCCTCGATCGGCTGGAACCCCGGGACGATCCCCGCTTCGGCCGGGAAGGCCGCCAGCAGCGACTGGGCAAAGCCGTGGATGGTCTGGATCTTGAGCCCGCCCGGGCAATCGAGCACGCGGGCAAACAATTGGCGCGCGCGCTCACGAGTCCTCGGATCGTCGCGCTCGTTGAGCGCGAACAGGTCTTTTCGGAGTAGCTTGTCCGGAAGGCGGACCCAGGCCGCGAGCCGGGCGCCGATGCGGTTGGCCATCTCGGCCGCCGCCGCTTTGGTGAAGGTGAGGCAGAGGATCGATTCGGGCCGAGCGCCTTGCAGCAGCAGCCGAAGCACGCGCGCCGTTAGCACCTGCGTCTTGCCGGTTCCCGCCGAGGCGGAGAGCGCGGCGTGGACCTTCGGATCGGCGGCGAGCGCCTGTTCCCGCTCGAGCTGCGGAAGAAGCGTGAATCGCGCGCTCATGCGGCTTCCAATGCGGCGGCGAACGCCATAGATGAAAGCCCATGAGCGACGATAGCGACAAAGCGAGCGAGGAACGCCGGACGAAGCTGGTGAAGGCGGGGGTTGCGGTGGGGATCGGATCGGCCGCGATCGTCGCCGCGTTGCTCTACGCGTCCAAAGTCAAGAAAAAGCCGCGCTAACGCAATCACTTGCGGCCGTACCATTCTTCGAGCCGCATCAACTGGTCGTAATCGCCGTAGGGCGCGTAAGCGGGGTTGAGCTTGGCGGTGAACGGCTCGGCTCCGGTCAGCCATCTCGCCGCTGCGTCGGCGAAGCTGCGGTACGCGCGGTCGAGGAACTCGCCTTGCTGCACATCCTTGTCGGCGCGGACGCATTTTCCGAAGCCGCCGCGGTCGCGGATCAGCGACCAATATTCGAACAGCTCCGGCTCTCCGCTCACACCCTCGAACCCGCCCGCCCGGCCGATCAGCCCGAGCAGTCCCAGCTGCAACGCAAAGCCGTTCTGGATCGCCTTCCTGGATGGCGGCTTGCCGGTCTTGTAATCGACGATTGCAAGTCCTCCGTCCGGCAACCGGTCGATGCGGTCGACTCGGCCGTGCACCGTGACGCCCGCGAGCGGCGTTTCGCCATTGGCCTCCGCCTTTAAAGGCTTTCGCCCCTGCGACTGATTCGTGCGCTCGAGCTCGGCGATCCAGTCGATCGCTTCGAGAAGGCGTGGCGCCCACAGCGCACGCAGCATCGGGTGGATCGCTTCGTCGGCGAGCAGCCGCTCGGCCCGCGAGCGGAGCTTGTCGGGGTTGCAGTCGTCGTGGAGCAGCCACTCCTCGAAGACCTTGTGAACGGCCTCGCCCTTCCAGCGAGCCGTGTGATCGGCGTCGACCGGCTCCTCGACTCGGAGCCGCAGGATCGAGTTGGCGTAGAAAGCAAACGGGTCGGCCCTGAGGCGGTCGACGGCGGTGACGGAAATCCGGTCGGGGCGCTGCTCCAGCGGCGGCGCGGGTGCGGGCCGGTCGGCGGGCAGCGGCGGACCGGGGTCGTCAAGCGTGCGGGTGATCTGTTCGAGTACGAGGTCGCGCGGAAGGCGGCCGCTGATCGCGTCGAGGCGCAGCAGGAAGCGTGACGCGATGGTCGGCGAGCGGCTGTCGCGCTTGGCGCGGGTGATCAGCACCTCCGGCGCGCCGAGCGCACTCGCAAAATCATGCGCGGCCAAGCCGATTCGATATTCGAGGGTCGGCATGCCGAGGATCGCGCGTACCTTCGGCGGAAGCCATGGGTCGGGTGCGGGAAGCGCGGGCCATACGCCTTCGTTGAGGCCGCCCACCACCACCAAGTCGGCGCGCTGGAGCCGCGCTTCGAGCAAGCCCCAGATGAAGATCCGCGGATGGCCGCCGTAGGGCGGCCGCACCGCCTGATTGTCGAGCAGCTGGCGGAGCAGCGGCACGGCGTCTTCGGCACTGACGGTCAGCTGAGAAGCGGCTTCCGACGCCTGCAGCTCGGCCAACAGCTCCGCGGCCGTTCGGCCGTCCTGCCCCCGCCAGGCGCCCTCTCCGGCAAGTGCGGTTGCCGCATCGGCGATGAGGATTGCGAGTCCGGATAGCAGCCTCGGCTCTCGAAACGGTCCGTCGAGGCCGGGGATGCGTTCGCGTATGGCGCTCCACGCGCTCATTGCGCCTTTCTCGGCAAAGCGCGCATCCAGACCGGCGAGACCGACCGGCGGCCGCGGTCCGCGCAAGGCAATATCGAGCACGCGGACATGGTCGAGCCATTGCGCCCTCTCCTCCCCCTCGCCGCCGACCAGCGGATGCTTGAGCAGCGCGAGGAGCGGCACAGGCGCGAGCTCTTCCGCGGCCGCCGAGGCAATGCCCAGCAGCAACGTGCCGGCCGCGACCTCGGACAATGGGCGGCCCGCGCTGTCGTCCGCCTGGATTGCCCAGCGCCGGAGGAGCGCCGAGACTCGACCCGCCAGCTGCCGGTCGGGCGTGACGAGCGCCGCGGTCTTCCCGGGCGTCTCAAGCGCCTCCCGCAGCGCGAGCGCGATCGCCTGCGCTTCGGCTGCGGGATCGGGCAGCTCGGCAAGCCGGATGCCGCCGAGCCGCCGCTCGGCGGGCCTGAGCGTCTCCCATTTGTGCGAGAAGTCGGACGCCGCCATGGCATTGGCGACGGCGCGCGATCTCGCCGCCGGCGACGCCGCGCGGCCCGACCAGCGCCAGCGCTGCACTTCGTCGCGCGCAACGCCGATCCGGTCGAGCAGCAGCTTCAAATGGAATTGCGGATGGGCGGTTTCGCCGCGCCCATCCTCGTCGGGCCCGAGCGCATCCCATTCTCCCTTCGGGAAGATTTCGGCCAGCCACAATCCCGGGAGCACGACCGTGCCTTCGGGCATTCGCGCGACGCGGCGGACAAGCTCCGCGACCGCAGGGGCGGCGGTGGTGATGCCCGCGGCAACGGTGAAACCGGCCGGCGGATCGCTCTTCCACCGCTCGGCGAGCGCGTGAAGCAGCCGGTTGCGCCGCTCGGCAAGATCGATTGCGCCTCCTTCGCGCAGGAGCTCGGGCCAGACCTGATAGATCAACTGGAGCTTTTCGAGCGACTTTTCCCAATGCCGGGCTAGGTCGTTCGTTTCCGTAACAGCGTCCCTGAGCCGAGCGGGCTCGACCTGCTCGATGAGCAGAGCGTCGAGCGTTCGGGCAAGATCGGCGGCAAGGCGGAGGCTCTCCGCCGTCCCTCCTCCGCCTACGATCGAGGCCAAGGTCAGCAGGCGCTCCGTCGGATCGATCGCGGGGGAAACAAGTTCGGCGCCGAGCGGATCGAGCGCTCCGCCGACGCGCTCGCCGATCTCGGGGTCGCCGACCGGGATCAGCCGCGGAAGCAGTAGTCCGGTGCCGCTTGCCCGCACGAAGGCGTCGGTGACCGACCGCACCGCGCGATTGTTCGGGAGCAGGATGCGCCCGCGGGCGAGCCCGAGCGGGTCCTTGCCGAAGCGCGCGATCAGCCCGGCGGCGAGCGCGTCGGCAAACGAGCGATGCGACGGGATGGTGTAGACATTGACCCGCTTGGGGTCAGACATTCTCGAGCGCCGTTTCCGTCAGCTGGATCGACTGCGGCGTCCCGACGTCGAACCATAGGCCCTGGTGAACCGCGCCGAAGCAGCGGCCCTCCTCGATCGCCCGGTCCCACAGCAGGTTGGTCGAGAAAGGCCCGTCCGGGGCATCGCGAAGCAGGCGCTTGGAAACAATCTGGATTCCGGTGAAGACGAAGGGTGCGACGTGGCTGCGCTCGCGCCGGCGAAGCCGCCCGGTGCGGTCCATGTGGAAATCGCCCATCCCCTTGTGGTTGAGCGCGCGCGCGAGCGGAACGAGAAGCAGCAGCGCGTCCATCCTCGAATCCACCCATTGCGAGGCGAGCAGCCTCAGCGCGTCCGCCGGTCCGTCGATCCAGAGATTGTCACTGTTCAGCGCGAGGAACGGGTCGCAGTCGATCAAGGGCGCCGCTTTGACGAGCCCGCCGCCCGTTTCCATCAGCAGGTCGCGCTCGTCGGAGATGACCACCTCGAGCCCGTGAGGGCGGCTCATCAGATGGGCTTCGAGCGCTCCGGCGAGATAGTGGACGTTGACCACGATCTTCTCGACGCCCGCAATGCGTAGCTTCTCGAGCACATGATCGAGCAGCGCCTTCCCCCCCACCTCGATCAGCGGCTTGGGCTTGGTCGCGGTCAGCGGCCGCATGCGCTTGCCGAGGCCCGCGGCCATGATCATCGCCGTCTTCGGCACGTCGGCGGGGACTTCGGCGCGGAGGCGCAGCGCGCGCTTCGCCTGGCTCATGCGGCCTGCCTCCAGGGCTCGCGCCGATACTCGGGCGCGACATTGGCGTCGAACCAGTCGCGAACCGGCGCGAGATGCGGCTGCTCGAGGTCGCGCTCGAGAAGGCCCCACATGCGCGGCTGGAACTGGCGGTAATGCGGCTTGTCGTCGCGCTTCCACAGGCGTGTGAAGACTCCGAGGATTCGGGTGTTGCGTTGCGCCGCAAGCGCCCAATAGGCATGTTCGAACGCGGCTCCATGGCCCGTGGCCGCGACATAGCGGTCGATCATCGCCCGCTCGATCGCGGGCGGGACATCGCGCCGCGCATCTTCGAGCACCGAGGCGAGGTCATAGACCGGGTGACCGCAAAGCGCGTCCTGGAAGTCGAGCAGGCCCAGATGCGCGACTCCGTCGCGACCCTCGACCAGCATGATGTTCTCGGCGTGATAATCGCGGAGCACGGTGACCGGTCCGAGGCCATCCGCGGCGACTGGCGCCAGCACCTCGTGCCAGACGCGCCGATAAGCTTCGACATCCACCTCCGCGCCGACCGCCGGGCAGTACCAATCGGTAAACAATTTCAATTCCTCGAGCCATTGGTCGAGCCCGTGCGGCTGCAGCCCGTCCATCGGCGGATGCTGATGGAGGTGGATAAGCACGTCGGTCGCGAGCTCGTACAGCGTGCGCTCGCGCACCGGATTGGAATCGAGCGTCTCACGCAGCCGCACGTTTCCGAAATCGCCGAGAAGGAGCAGACCTTTCTCCAGATCGCGCGCAAGGATGTCCGGCGCGCTAAGACCGCGGCCGACCAGCCATTCGGCGACAGCGATGAACGGCCGCGGGTCTTCATGCGGCGGCGGCGCGTCCATCAGCACCGCCGTCCGGTCGCCGTTCACGACCCGGAAGTAGCGGCGGAATGATGCGTCACCGGCAAGCGGGAGGATCTCGGCCCCCGCCCAACCGGAAGCGGCAAGGAATTCAGGCGCATGGGCGGGCGGTTTCATGGGGGAGGCCATCGTCCGACCCATGACGGGGGCACCTTCGCTGTCAAGATTCTCTCGCCGTCCTGCGCGAACTCGAGCGACAGGGCGAGGGCGTCCGGCCAGGCCGCCTCCCCCGCCCGCTCCGGCCATTCGACCAACAGCACGGCATCGGCGGCGGAATCGAGGCCAAGCTCGTCGATTTCCGAGTGTTGCTGGATTCGATAGAGGTCGACGTGCCACACCGGTGGCTCCAACTGCTCGTAGGGTTGGACAATCGCGAAGCTGGGACTTGGCACATCCTCCTCGCAGCCGAGTGCGCCAATGAAACCGCGGGCGAGCGTCGTCTTCCCGGTGCCAAGGGGTCCCGAAAGGGTGATCACGTCGCCAGGTTGAACAACAGCAGCCAAGCGCGCTCCTATCGCCGCCGTCGCTTGCTCATTCTCGAGGATCATCGCGAGCCGCGAGGAATGGTTAGGGTCACGCTCGTGCCTTTGCCTTTCTTCGACTCCAGCTCGACCGTGCCGCCGTGTGCCTCAATGAACTGGCGGGTCAGCGGAAGACCGAGCCCGAGCGCTGCCTCGCCGCGAAAATCACTATCGCCGACCCGGTGAAATCGATCGAACACCCTCGGCAGATCCTCGCTCGGGATTCCGGGGCCGTTGTCGCTGATTCGGATCACCGCCTGCTTCTTGTCGCCGTCCGCAATGAGCCTGATCCGCCCTTTCCGGTCCGAATAAGCGATTGCGTTCTGGAGCACATGCTCGACCGACTCGCGCAGCCTTCTGGCGTCGCCGAACACATGACCCGCCGACGGTGAAATTTCGATCTCGAGCTTCTGCACCTTTTCCGCCGCACGCTGCTTTGCCGTTTCCGCCGCGGCGCGGCACAGGCCGGCGATATCGACCCGCTCTTTTTCGAGCGGAACGCCGCGCGCGTCGCCAGTGGTCAGGTCGAGCACGTCGTTGATGAGCTTCGACAGGCGCTCGACCGATTCAAGAATCGCTTCGATATAATCTTTCGCCTTCGGGCCGAGTTCGCCGGCATAGCCGCCACCAAGGAGCTCGGCGAAGCCGCCGATCGAGGTCAAAGGGGTTCTGAGCTCGTAGCTCATGTTCGCGACGAAATCGGTCTTCACCCGGTCGGCTTCCTCGAGCGCCGCGGCGCGCTCGCGGAGCGCCGCTTCGATTCGGCTCGAGTCGGTGACGTCGACCATCGTGAACAGTGCGTTGCCGTCGGGCAGCGGCACCGCGGCGAACTGGAAGTGCCGGCCGTCGGTCATCGAGATCCGCCCGTTCGCCGAACGGCGCTCGTTGGTCGTCTGGCGGACCATCTCGCGAATCTGCGCGGCGGCGGTCGGATTGACCAGCTTGCGCGCCATCGCCGGGACCAGCTCGTCCACTCGCGGGTGGGTTGAAAGCCATTCCTCGTCGAGCTCCCAATCCTCGAGGAAGCGGCTGTTCCACAGGTACAGCCGTCCGTCGCTGGCGAAGACGCTGATCGCTTCGAACAGATTGTCGAATGTTGCCGCGCGCACGCGCAACAGGGTGTCGCGGGCCGATGCGAGGCGCAGCTGCTCCGTACGGTCTTCGAGGAAGAGCCTGAGGCCGCCGTCAGGGAGGGGTTGAGCGACCACGCGAAGATGGTCGCCGCCCGCAAGCATCCATTCTTCCTCGATCACTTCGTTGGCGCTCGTGAACCACGCACGCCGCTCTTCCTTCCATGCGGGGAAGTCGCGCACTTCCGGCAACCGCTGGTTATCGCGCATCCGATCGATCAAGCGGTCGAACTCGGGCTTTTCCGCGAGCCAGTCGGGATCGAGCTCGGTCATGACCGCGAACGGACGATTGAAGAAGCTGAGCGTCCGGTCCGCGTCGAACTGAGCGGTGCCCGC
>DASUIB010000151.1:0-2522 GCA_036273235.1 Sphingomicrobium sp.
ACGAATCTTCGAATGCTTGATCTCGATCACGAGCGCCGTTCTACGCGCTTGTGGTTACTGGCGGGTTATTGGACCATGGCCCCGGCGCCCGCCGCGATCAAGTCGCTGCAGCTGTGGAAAAGCCCCTAGTGACTGCCGGCGCTGACGCCGACGCTCACTCCGGCGCCGGTCGAAGGCTTGCTCCGGGCCTGCTCATAGGCGCGATATTCGTCGGGATGCGTGCGGAATGCGTCGCGCCAATCGTCGCCGTCGGCCGCGAGCTCCGCAGCCTTCAGCGCGGTCAGCGCCATTCCGACCAGCGGAACGACCCCGCCAGTGCCGCACTGGGCGCCGATGCACGCCATGTGCGCGTCGTCGGCGGTGAGCGGCGCCCTGACCGGCGGCGCCTCGACTGCGCGCTCCGCGGCGAGCACGTCGGGGTCGATGCGATACGGATGCCGCGACCGGCCGCAGACAACGACCCGGTCCGGATCATCGCTCTTGCAATTCTTGGCGGACGGGTTGGTTACCACGTTGCGCAAGGCTTTGCCGAGCGCAGGGGCGCTGGCTGCGGCGCCGTCTGAGCAGCAGCGACAGTCGACACGAAGACTCCAAACGATGCGAACAGGCACAGCGCTTTCACCGCAACCTCCTGACCCGAGCCGCGAACTTCATAGCCGACGATAGTGCCGCCGGTCACGCGCTCGGTTCATGCTGTCGCTCTCAACTTGAACGCAGCTTTGCTGGACCTACTTCGGCCGAACGTGTCCCCGACGATGGAGGAGGAACTGATGGCCGCCGAACCGCTGCGCATGGACCTGTCGAAGCTCGCGCCCGAGGCCTACCGCCGCTTCCTCCAGCTCGAGGGCGTCATCGGCCAGCACGTCGACCGCAGGCTGCTCCATCTCGTCAAGCTGCGCGCGTCGCAGATCAACGGCTGCGCCTATTGCCTCGCGATGCACACCGACGAGGCGCTCCGCGACGGCGAGCCCACCGAACGGCTGACGCTGCTCGACGCATGGCAGGAATCGACGCTCTATTCGGACAAGGAATGGGCGGCGCTCGCCTGGACCGAGGAAGTGACCCTGATCGCCGACAGCGGCGCCGGCAAGGAGAGCTTCGATGCCCTTAACGAGCATTTCAGCGAGGACGAGATCGGCTGGCTGACGCTAGCGATCGTTCAGATCAACAGCTGGAACCGGATGGCGATCAGCAGCCGCGCGCAATATGACCGCAAGATGTTCGCCCACGCCGCGGCGGAGAAGACTCCCGAACCGGCCTGAGCGTTCGCTGACAGCTGCGAAGATTTCGCTGTCCTATTTCGACCGACCTAATGCATGCTAGCGATCGGTTTTGCGGAGTTGCGTGTGCAAGAGTTCGAATTTGCGCTGACCAGGCGCTCGGCCATTGGGGCGGCTCTGGCGCTACTGGCACCGGCGCCGCTGCTGAGTGTTCCCACGGTTCGCGTGCCACGGCTGGACTTCGGCAGCAACATGCTCGCCGACTATCTCCATGTCCTGCTTTATCGCCTGCCGCACGACGGCTTTCCGCCGTTCAGCCCGCCAGGGTTCGACGAGGTACCCAAGCTGGACGCGCTCGTCGCCGTTCCGGAGGTCGTCGCCTCCGCGGGCCTCAACCGCTATACGGCGCTCCATCCGTTTGTCGCCCGAGCGTTCGCGCAGCTGCCCACTAAGCGCGTAATGCGTCCGGTCCCACGCATTCTCTCCTACAGCCAACACCCGCCGGCGCTCGCGGATGTGCTGCGCGTCATCGACGCAGGCGCTTCTTATTATCCGGCGTTCCGCGCCTATTGGAATCTGCACGTGCGAGCTGCTGTGGAACGCCAGATCGCCGGATGGCGCGACCAGGACTCGCACCTTCAACCGATGCGCGTACTGACGAACTTCCAGCGGCTGCCACTCAAGGCGCCGCAGCTGCTGGTCTTCGCCATGCCATTCCACCCGTCGGGCAGCGGAAATTATTCGCCCCCTGCGATCTTCAGCTCCCTGTTCGACAAGCCCAATCTGCCTTGGTTCCTTGGCCACGAGGGAAGCCACTTGATCTGGTCCGAGGCGGTCGGAACGCCAGTTGCCTCTCAGCCCGGCGCAGCCTCTGCGCTTGCCCTGGCACAGGCCCGCAAAGTTGATTTGGAAGAGACGATGTGCCTGTGCATGCAGGTCAAGACGTCGATCGCATGCGGGCTCAGCAAGCCGGACCGGAGGATCTCCAACGACTTCCCAGCCGGACCACAGAAACGGTTGCTGGCGGCGATGGAAGACGATTGGGAGGCGTATGTCGCTCATCCCGAGCGCTGGCCGAATCTGCAGCGATACGTGATCGACAAAGCGATGGCGGCACTCGCTAGCCTTTAGATCGCGGCCGCTTACGCCCGCTTCTTCGCGCGACGCGATTTGGGGAGGAGCGCGGCCTCGCTCTTGCGGCGAAGACGCTCGGTGACCTCGTCGGTGTTGTCGGCGCCGGCGGCGTTGCAGCGGATGTGGCAGAGGCAGAGCGCCTCGATCGGCTGCGGCTCGCCCGCCGGA
>DASUIB010000152.1:0-7899 GCA_036273235.1 Sphingomicrobium sp.
CGCTGCTGGACCCGCTCGATCGCCGCTTCGGCGGTGAGGCCGCTGTCGATCGCCGAATTGATCCGCCGCGACCAGCCCTCGTCATAAGCGAACATGCGGTAGGTCTCGAGGATCTCCTGGTGCTCGCCGGTGGTTCCGAACTCGGCCTCCTTGGCCATGTTGTCGATCTGCTCGCGCATCTTGCGGAACGCCGAGTAGACGCGGTCGCGCTCGGCCTCGGTGTCTTCGGCGACGGTATGCTCGACAACGATGCGCGGCTCGTGAAACACCGCCTGCCCCTTGGCCATGCCGGCGACGAGCTTGAGGCCGGAGAGGCGCAGCGGACCAGCGCTGCGCAGCCGGCTTCGCCGCGCGCCGTCAACCAGCCGCGCGGCGCCGATCATCTCGGAGAGAACCATCGCGACCGTCTGAAGCGCCTCGATCTCGACGTCCTCGTAGCGCCGCGGCTCGGCGTTCTGCACGGCGAGCACGCCGATCGGGCTTTCGAGGCGGACGATCGGCACGCCGGCAAAGCTGTGGAAGCGCTCTTCGCCGGTTTCGGGGCGATAGGCGAAGGCGGGATGCTGCGCCGCCTCGGCAAGGTAGAGGATTCGGCCTTCGGCTGCGATCGTTCCGACCAGGCCCTCGCCCATCCTTAGCCGAGTGACGTGCACCGCTTCCTTGCGCAGCCCATGCGTCGCGAACAGCTCGAGAACATTGTCGCGCAGCAGGTAGATCGAGCAGACGTCGCTACCCATCGCCTCGGCGATGAGGTCGACCACGCGGTCGAGCTTGCTCTGCGCTGAGCCGCGCTTCGCCATGATCTCGTGGAGACCGGTCAGGATCTCGCGAGCGGAAGCGGCGGCGGTGGAGGCCATGGGGCAGGGCTAACAGATCGGGCGAGGCCGTGTCACGCGCCGAAGACCGCGCCTCCTCCTTTGCGGAGAGCGCAACGCTTCTCTATCGGTAGCGCCGATTCTCGGAAGGGTTGAATCGAATGCCGATCAGAAAATCCGCACTTTATTGGCTTGCGATGCCGCTGCTTGGCGCGGCTTCGGTCGTTCAGGCGGGCACAGTCGATCCGACCTTGTTCCAACAGCTGCAGTGGCGATCGGTCGGGCCGTTTCGTGGCGGACGCGTGCTTGCAGTCGCGGGCGATCCCAGCGATGCGCGGCGCTTCTATTTCGGCGCGGTGAACGGCGGCGTGTGGCGGACGGATGATGCCGGGCGGACCTGGGCTCCGATCTTCGATGCTGAGAATGTGGGGTCGATCGGCGCGATCGCGGTCGCTCCGTCGAACCGACAAGTAATCTATATCGGGACGGGCGAAGCGGACATGCGCTCCGACATCGCGCAGGGCATCGGCATGTTCCGTTCCGATGATGGAGGAAAGAGCTGGACCTCGATCGGGCTTGCCGACACGCAGCAGATCGCGCGCATCATCGTCGATCCGAAGAACCCCAACGTCGTTCTCGTCGCCGCGCTCGGGCACCCTTACGGGCCCAATGCCGAGCGCGGCGTGTTCCGCTCGACCGACGGCGGACGGCACTGGACCAAGGCGCTCTACAAGGACGCGAACACCGGCGCGATCGACCTGACTTTCGAGCCTCGCAATCCGCAGATCGTCTATGCGGCGATGTGGCAGACACGGCGGCCGCCGTGGAACACCTATCCGCCATCGAGCGGGCCCGGCAGCGGGCTTTACAAGTCGAACGACGGCGGGCGCAGCTGGCACCAGATCGTCGGCCACGGCTTCGCCGCCGCGCCTGGCCGTATCGGCCTGGCGACGAGCGCCGCGAGCCCGCACCGAGTCTATGCGCTCGTCGACAGCGCGGACCCGACACAGGGCGGCCTCTACCGCTCCGACGACAGAGGCGCGACCTGGCGCCACACCACGAACGACAAGCGCATCTGGAACCGCGGCTGGTATTTCGGCGAGGTCGACGCCAATCCGAAGGACGCGAACCAGCTGTGGGTCAGCGACACGATCGTCCTGCGCTCGGACGACGGCGGAGCGCACTTCATTCCGCTGAAGGGTGATCCGACCGGTGACGATTTCCACACGATGTGGATCGACCCGAACAATCCCGACCGGCGGATCCTCGGAGTCGATCAGGGGACGCTGGTGACGCAGAACGGGGGCAAGACGTGGAGCAGCTGGTACAATCAGCCGACCGGGCAATTCTATCACGTCTCGACCGACAATCGTTACCCCTACCGAATCTACGGAGCGCAGCAGGATTCGGGCGCGGCGGCGGTTCCGAGCCGGACGGACAGCTCGTTCGACGGGATCACCATGACCGATTTCCACGAGGTCGCGGCGGGCGGCGAGAGCGACGAGATCGCGCCCGATCCGCGGGACCCGGACGTGGTCTATGGCGGACGGGTCGACCGGCTCGACCTCAAGTCGGGCCAGGTGCGCAACGTCGATCCGACGCTCGGCTTTCCCGACAATTACCGCCGCACCTGGACGCTTCCGCTGACCGGGGGGAAGCGCGAGCATGCGCTGTTCTTCGCCAACCAGCGCATCTGGCGCACCGACAATGGCGGGCAGACCTGGGCGCCGATCAGCCCCGACCTCACCCGGCAGACGCTGACCGTGCCGTCGAATGTCGATCCGCTGACGGCGGACACCAGTTCGGTAAAGGGGCCACGGCGCGGCGTGGTTTACGACATTGGCACTTCGCCGGTGAAAGACGGGCTGATCTGGGCGGGAACCGACGACGGGCTGATCTGGCGCACCGACGATGAGGGCGCGCACTGGCTCAACGTCACGCCGCCCCAGCTGACGCCCTGGTCGAAGGTCGGCGTCATCGAGCCGTCGCATTTCGACTCCGGCACCGCTTACGCGGCGATCGACCGGCACCGAATCGAGGACCAGAGCCCGCACATTCTGCGTACCCGCGACGGCGGGCGGAGCTGGCAGGATATCGACAATGGCCTGCCCAACTCCGGCGGCCCCGATTCGGTCAATGTGGTGCGCGAGGACCCGGTGCAGCGCGGCCTGCTGTTCGCCGGCACCGAGCGCGGGCTGTTCGTGTCGTTCGACGACGGCGACAATTGGCAGCTGCTTGAGAAGGGTCTTGCGGCCACCTCGGTGCGCGACATCACGGTTCACGGCGACGACCTGGTGATCGCGACTCACGGGCGCGGCTTTTACGTGCTCGACGATATGATGGCGCTGCGCTCGCTCGCCGCGCTTCCGGCCAGCGCGACACGCTTGTACCCGGTCGCGACCGCCATTCGCGTCAACGAGCCCACGTTCACCGGAACGCCGATGCCCAAGGACGAGCCGATGGCGCCGAACCCGCCGATGGGAGCGTATATCGATTACAACCTCGCGTCGGCTGCGCGCTCTCCGGTGGTCGTCCGAATCCTCGATTCGAGCGGCGGCTTGGTGAACAGTTTCAGCAGCGCCGATCCGGTGAAGCCGATTGATCTGTCAAAGCTGACGATCGCGCCCGAATGGGTCGTCGCTCCGACGCCACCCGCCGCGAGCGCGGGCGCCCACCGGTTCGTTTGGGACCTGCATTACGCACAGCCGGCGGCGTTCAAGGACGACGACAGCTTCAACGGCTTGTGGGCGCCGCCGGGCCGCTACACCGTCGAGCTCGACGTCGACGGCCAGGCGCTTCGCCAGCCGCTGGCGATCGCGCCCGACCCGCGCATTTCGATCACTCAAGCCGCATTCGACGCGCAGTTCCAGCTTGCGCGGCGGATCGAGCAGTCGCGCGTGCTCGCCCATTCGATGCTCAAGGACGCCGCGGCGCTCAAGGACAAGCTGCCGAAGAGCAGCGCGGCAGCGCAGCAGATCGACGCCTTCGTCGGGATTGCGCCTCCGCCCGAGGGGAGCAGCGACATGACCACGCTCCGCGGCATCTCCGACCGGCTCGATGCGCTGGGAAGCGCAGTCGAAAGCGCCGACGGCGCGCCGAGTCCCGACGAGCTACGCGGCTATGCGACGCTCTCTGCCGCGCTGAACGCAATCGCCCAGCGGTGGAACGCGCTTCGCGCGCAGCTTCCACAGTGAGGAACGGCTAAGCGAGCAGCGCTGCAACGGCGCCTACGAGAACCACGCCGCCGATCAACAGCGCCGCGCGGCCGCGCAAGCTGCGCCGCCAGCGGTCGTAGACGGGGATGTCGAGATAATAAGTGTCGGGCTTGGTCTCGACGATCACGCCGCGGCGGATCAGCCGCGCGATCATTCGGCCCTGCAGCCGCCGGTCGGGAACGAAATAGACCGCGCTTTCGGGGCTCACCGCATTGGCACCCATCAAATGCGATATGACCCTGCGCATTGCGGCGCCGACGGCGGCTGCTGTGGTTGCCATTTTCCTCTCCTTGCTAGCCCCGGCTCTCGAGCGCGGCAGCGGCCTCGTCGACCAGCTCCCGGATGATCGCGGCGACCGGCTCCTCGCGATTGACCATGCCGACCGACTGGCCGGCCATGACCGATCCGGTCTCGACGTCGCCGTCGATCACCGCACGTCGTAGTGCACCTGCCCAATAATGCTCGATCTGCAGCTGCGCCTCGGCCATTTCGACCGTGCCTTTGTCGAGCAGGTCGGCGATCTCGCGCTGCTTGGCGGCGAACTTCTCCATTTCGCGATTCTTGAGCGCCCGGACTGGGATGACGGGCAGCCGCGGGTCGATCTGCACGCTCGGAATCGCGTCGCGCGCGGAGGCGCGGATGAAGGATTTCTTGAAGCTCGGGTGCGCGATGCACTCGGTCGCGCAGACGAAGCGCGTTCCGAGCTGGACTCCGACGGCGCCCATTTCGAGATAAGCGGCGATCGCCTCGCCGCGACCGATCCCGCCGGCGACGAAAACCGGAATGTCCTTGGCGACGTTGGGCAGGATCTCCTGCGCGAGGACCGAGGTCGAGACCGGGCCGATATGGCCGCCGGCCTCCATGCCCTCGATGACCAGCGCGTCGACGTTCGAGCGCATCAGCTTCTTCGCCAGCGCAAGCGCCGGGGCGAAGGCCATGAGCTTCGCGCCCCGGCCCTTGATCTTGTCCATCGCCCAGCCGGGCGGGAGGCCGCCGGCGAGCACAACGTGGCCGACATCATGCTTGGCGCAGACGTCGATCAGCTCGGCGAGCTGCGGGTGCATGGTGATGAGGTTGACGCCGAACGGGCGGCTCGTTCGCGCCCTGGTCTCGGCGATCTCGGTGTCGAGCAGCTCGGGGCCCATCGCGCCGCAGGCGATCACTCCGAAGCCGCCGGCGTTGGAGATGGCGGAAACGAGATGGCGCTCGCTGATCCAGCTCATGGCTCCGCCCATGATCGCGACGTCGCAGCCGAGGAACTCGGTGCCGCGGCGCATCAGCTCGGCGAGGCGCGCGTGACCCTCGGTCGAATGCACCGCCCTGGGTTCGGCAATGAGCCCCTCGCCGCTCATGCCGCTTCCTTCGAGTCCAAGTCGAAGGCGGTGTGGAGCACGCGCACCGCAAGCTCGAGCTCGGCCTCGGCGATGAGCGCGCTGACCTTGATCTCGCTGGTCGAGACCGCGAGCAGGTTGATCTTGCGCTCGGCGAGCACCTCGAACATCCTCGCCGCGAGCTGCGGGTTCGAGCGGATGCCGACGCCGACGATGCTCACCTTTGCGACGGCGTCGTCGGTGATCAGCCCGTCATAGCCGATCTCACCCTTGCGCTGCTCGATCGCCGCCATCGCCTGGGCAAGGCTCGCGCGCGGGACGGTGAAGGTGAGGTCCGACGCGCCGCTGTCGGGCGTCGCCGCATGGACGATCATGTCGAACGCTATGCCCGCTTCGGCGAGTGGGGTGACCACCTCAGCCACCGTGCCAGGCTTGTCCGGCACGCCGGTCAGGGTGACCCGCGCCTCGTTGCGGTCGGCGGCAATTCCGGCGATCTGGTTTCTTTCCATGTCCGCTCCTGAAAGCTCCGCGAGCACGCGCGTTCCCGGCTTGTCCTCGAACGCCGACAGCACGCGCAGCGGCAAATTCTCGCGCATCGCAAGCCCGACCGAGCGCGTCTGAAGCACCTTGGCGCCGACACCGGCAAGCTCGAGCATTTCCTCGAAGGTGATCGCGTCGAGCTTGCGCGCATTCGGAACGATGCGGGGGTCGGTCGTGTAGACGCCGTCGACGTCGGTGTAGATGTCGCAGCGGTCCGCTTTCACGCCGACGGCGAGCGCGACGGCCGACGTGTCGGAGCCGCCGCGGCCGAGAGTCGCGAGCCGACCATCCGCCGCAACGCCCTGAAAGCCTGGAATTACGGCGACGGTGCCGGCGCTCAGCGCATCATCGAGCATTGCGCTCTCGACCGCTTCGACCCGCGCATTGCCGTGCACGCCCGAGGCGCGGACCAGCTGCCAGCCCATGAAGCTGCGCGCCTTTACGCCCATCGCCTGCAGGGTCATTGCGAGGAGGCCCGCCGTCACCTGCTCGCCGCTGGCGACGACGACGTCATATTCGGTCGGGTCGTGAAGCGGGGCGGCCTCGCGGCACAGCTGAACGAGGCGGTCGGTCTCGCCGGCCATCGCCGAGACCACGACGAGGACTTCGTCGCCGTCCTCGGCCTCGCGCCGGACGCGCTCGGCAACGTGGCGGATGCGCTCGATCCCCGCCATCGACGTGCCGCCGAATTTCATTACGATCCGATTTGCTTTTGGCCGCGCCATTGCGGCGCGGCTTTAGCTGCTGGGCGTTCCCGCGCAACCTGACAGCCAGTCGGGCACGCGGTCGGCGGCGATCAGGCGTTCGACGTCGACAGGCGGCCGCACCACCGCCCAGCGCGTGCCGTCGACCAGCACTTCGGGAGTCAACGGGCGCGAATTGTAGGTGCTCGACATGGCTGCGGCGTAAGCGCCCGCGGTGCGGAAGACGATCAGGTCGTTTGCATTCACACGGTCCATCTCGCGCGCCATGGCGAAAGTGTCGCCTGTTTCGCACACCGGTCCAACGACATTGGCGATCCAGCGTTCACCCGACGGACGCACCGCGTCGATCTTGTGCCATGCGTCGTAAAGCGCGGGGCGCATGAGGTCGTTCATTGCCGCATCGACGATCACGAACGGATGAGCGGCACCAGGCTTGATCCGGATTACGCGCGAGAGGAGCACGCCCGCATTGCCGACGATCAGCCGCCCGGGCTCGAACACGAGGCGGCCGTTCCAGTCGCCGGTCACGCGGCGGACCATCGCTCCATAATCGGCCGGACTCGGCGGAGCCGGCAGGTCAGGATCGTACGGAACGCCGAGCCCGCCGCCGAGATCGGCGAGGCGGATGTCGTGATCGGCTTCGCGCAGCGTCCGGATCAGCTCGCCGATACGGGTGAAGGCGCGTTCGAACGGGTCGAGGCTCGTGAGCTGGCTGCCGATGTGAACCGCGACTCCCTGCACCTCCAGGCCAGGCAGTCGCGCGGCGCGCTCATAAGCTTCCACTGCCTCACCGATCGCAATCCCGAACTTGTTCTCGGCCGCGCCGGTGGTGATCTTCGCATGGGTTCCGGCAGCAACGTCGGGATTGACGCGGAAGCCGACAGGCGCGGTCTTGGCCATCGACAAAGCCACCGACGAGAGCATCTCCGCCTCGGCGACCGACTCCAGGTTGAACTGGTAGAGGCCGCCTTCGAGCGCGAGGCGCATCTCGGCTTCGGTCTTGCCGACGCCGGCAAAGACGATCTTGTCCGGCGGAACGCCGACGGCAATCGCCCGCCGGTATTCGCCGCCGGAGACGACGTCCGCGCCGAGGCCCGCCATCGCCAGCGTCGCCAGCACCGCAGCATTGGGGTTGGCCTTCACCGCATAAGCTATCAGTGGATCGTGGAGCGGCTCGAGCGCCGAGCGAAGCGCCTCGACATGGCGGCACATGGTTGCGCTCGAATAGACGTAAACCGGGGTGCCGACCTCGGCCGCGATCTTGGCCAGCGGCACCTCCTCGCAAGCGAGCTCG
>DASUIB010000153.1:0-11489 GCA_036273235.1 Sphingomicrobium sp.
AAGTACCTTCAGGCTCCTCCATGTATACCTGTCGCCGCTCAGCATTTGCCGAAGGCGCTCCCTCCTTTTCTGCGCTAGAGACTGAGCTCTGCGGCTCTTTTGTTTTTCAAGAGCGGCATTACCGCCGACGGTGAGGAAGCCGCCTAGGGCAGTGCCAATTATACCAGCCCATCCAGGGTCAAGTGCCATGGGAAGAACTCCTCTCTCTGACAACCGGTGTACGGCGGTTTGACGCAAGCGGCTGGATTTGCGTAGCAATACCTCGCTCGGTCACCGTTTTCCCCTTTGTTTTGGAGCAGGTGATGGTTGATACGCCTCATTATTTCGGCGGCGTCTGGACTGAGCTTAAGCTGGAGGCGATCAGCGCCTATTCGAAGTTTTTTACCGGCGCATTGAAAGCGACCGCCTTCGATCTCTGGTACATTGATCCATTCGCCGGGACCGGTTCGCGCGAAGAGATCCGCTCCGTGGGACTATTATCCAAAAACGGACCAACCGCGGAGGAGTTAGTCTCGTACCCCGGCAGTGCTGCGAGAGCTCTCTCGGTACAGCCGCCATTTGATCATTTCGTATTTGGCGATGAGCGGAAGGATCGGCGCAAAGCTTTAGCGGAGCTCCGTAACAAGCATCCAGGCAAGGACATTCGCATCGTACCCGGAGATGCGAATGTCGCTCTACAAAAGCTATTTGGGGAGCCTCCTTTGGCCGAGGGGTCAATGGGGCGGGGTTCTGCGCGTGCTTTCGTGTTTCTGGACCCGTACGGAATGTCTGTGAAGTGGAGCACGCTTACCGCGCTGGCGAGAAGTAAGCGAGCCGACGTGTGGTTTCTTGTAAATCTGAAAGCTGCTGTTCAACAACTCTCAAAGGATCATGGGGCGCTCGACGCCCACAAGCGATCGGCGCTCTACGGATGCTTCGGTACACATGATTGGGAAGCTCAGTTTTATGAATTTGACAATCGCCAAGGGCAGCTCTTCTCAGAAGAGCCCGAGAGCCGCGGGTTCAGAAACGTCGATAAAGTCGCTATCGCGGCCTACCACCGTAAGCGACTGGAAGGTCTCTTTGCGTACGTATCCGACCCCCTATCGCTCGCTGTCGGGGCGCATGACGATTACTTCCTGCTCTACTGTATGAGCAACAATCCGTATCCGAATGCGCGGGCGCTAATCGCACGAGGTGCAACTTGGGTGGTCAGGCATTACAGAGAGATGGCATCTCATCATAAGTCCGGCCGTTGAGCGTGCGCCCGGCCGCCTTCTTGTTCGTTCCACCCCACTGCTTAAAGAAGAAGGCTGTGCCGTAGGCACTGCACCGATCTGCTACTTGCTGGACCCACTCGGAATTCATCGGACGCGACCGAGGCCCGGACTCGCCACCTACTATTGCCCAATCAATGTCGGTCAGGTCCACAGCACCTACCGGTCCAATCAGCGGCTCGAACGAAATGAACCTGATGAATCCGGGTATCGCCCGAAGCTCTTCGATTCTGTCGAGCACAGCGGCGTCTTCGACGCTAGTTCCGATCCAGATGTTCGGCGCTGCCCCGAACGTCGATTTGAGCAGCAGCTCGCGCATGCGGCCGGGACGTTTCGTCAGCACCTGATACGTGTGTTGTGGTGTCTCCGTCATCACTCGCCATATCCGCTCAATAAACTGGTCCGGCACGGATGGATGGAAAAGGTCCGACATTGAATTGACGAAGACCTTTCGCGGCTTCCGCCATTTGTACGGGGCGCTCAGGGACCTCACGTCCAGGGCAATTTTGCCGCTCCAGACCGAACGGCCGCCGCTCTTACGCGTTAATCCCATATACTTTTCGTTGCCCATAGCGGCGAGCCGCGCGGCCATCTTCATCGCGTAGCAATTCGAGCATCCTGCGCTCTCGATCGTGCAGCCAGCAACGGGATTCCACGTCACGTCTGTCCACTCGATCTTGGATGTCTGCGCCACTCTGTCCTCCAGTTCGGCACTCTACAGAATCTAACAAAATCAGGTCTTTAGCAAGGATGTTCACGGAATGTCTCTAAGTGACTCAGAACATTAGAGAACTCACCCAATCCGCGCTCCGCCACCCCTTTCGAATTGCTCTCCGCCCGCATTAACCCCCCGCACCCGCCCGCCCCAATAACCCCCGCTTTCCCGTTGTGCTTAACAACCCATGTCATCGACTCTTCCAAAAAAATTCATAATGTTAGCGGCGATGGCGGAGCGGCGGACGAAAGGCGGCGCGAAGGCGCCCGCGCGGGCGAAGCGGGCGGCGGCGGCCGGCTTCGCCGCTCCGCTCGAGCTCGATGCTCGGAGCGCCGCCGGCGCTCCTCCGCTCGAGCTCACCATCGACGACATGCTCGAGCAGCCGCTGCCCGGCACCATGCCGGCCGAGATGTTCACCGGCCCCGGCCTCCTCGCGCTCGCCGATCTTCTGCCGATCCTCACCGCTTACCTAGACCGCGACCAGGTCGTGCGCTTCCTGAACAAGCCGATGGCCGATTATCTTGGGCAGCCTCGGGGCAAGCTCATCGACCGGCCGGTCGCCGAGCTGATGGGCGAGGAGGTCTATGCCGCGCGTCGGCCGCTGATCGAGGCGGCGCTTGGCGGCGAGCGGCAGTTCTTCGTCGCCGAGCAGGAGCATCCGGAGCGCGGGCCGGTCGCGATCCAGGCCGAATATGTGCCCTGGCCGGCGCGCGACGGGTCGGTCGCGGGGCTGGTCATGCTGGTCGAGGACGTGACCGAGCAGATGGTCGCCGAGCGCGCGCTCAAGGAGAGCGAGGCGCGGTTCCGGAGGATCGCCAATTCGGCGCCGGCGATGATGTGGGTGACCCGGCGCGACGGGAGCCGCGACTTCGTCAACGACGCCTATATCGCTTTCTCCGGCCTGACTCCCGAGCAGGCGCTCAAGGCCGACTGGACCGGCCTGCTTCACCCCGACGACCGCGAGCGGGTGCTGAGCGAGGGGCCGGCGTTCGCGGAAGGGCGGCCGATCGCGTTCGAGGCGCGCTTCATGAGGCACGACGGCGACTATCGCTGGCTCCGGAGCGTCTCCTCGCCGCGCTTCGGGCCGGACGGGGAGCTGGTCGGCTATATCGGGGCGGCGACCGACATCACGCTCGCGAAGGAGGCGGAGCTCGAGCTTCGCCGCCAGGTCGAGGAGCAGACCCGCGAGCTCAGCTTGAGCGAGGCCCGGTTCCGCGCGGTGTTCGACACGGTGCTCGAAGTCCTGGTGCTGATGGAGCCGGACGGAACCGTCGTCGAATTGAACCGCAAGGACGCACCGTGGCGGGCGGCGAATTCGCGCGAGGCGGTGGGCGAGAAGCTGTGGGACGCGCCGACTCTGAAAATGTATCCGCAGCATGTCGAGCTGCTCAAAAAGGCGATCCGGCAGGCGGCGGGGGGCAAGCTGTTCACGCAGGAGGTCAGGCTCGAGCGGGGCGGGGCGGCGACGGCGCATCTCGACGTCTCGGTGCAGCCGGTGCGCGGGGCCGACGGCGAGGTCATCTATCTGCTGTTCGAGGCGCGCGACATCACCGAATTGAAGGCCGCCCAGGAGCAGCTTCGGCAGAGCCAGAAGATGGAGGCGCTGGGGCAGCTCACCGGCGGGATCGCGCACGACTTCAACAACCTCCTGACGGTGATTGTCGGCGGCCTCGACATCATCGCCAAGCGCGCCGACGAACCCAAGCTCAAGCGCTATGCGGAGAATGCGCTTGCCGCCGCCGAGCGCGGCGCGCGGCTGACGGCGCAGCTGCTCTCCTTCAGCCGGGTCCAACGGCTCGAAGTCCGCCCGACCTTCGTCGCCCCGCTGATCCAGAACATGCGCCCGCTGCTGCGGAACGTGCTTGGCCCCGGAATCACCAAGCAGTTCGACCTCGACCAAGCCATGATGCCGGTGATGGCCGATCCGACCCAGCTCGAAGTCGCAATCCTCAACCTCGCGATCAACGCGCGCGATGCAATGCCCGACGGCGGCACGTTGAGCTTCGCGACTCGGCCGGTCGCCGTCTCCGGCGATCCCGATCTCGAGAACGGCGATTATATCGAGCTGACGATCAGCGACACCGGCGTCGGAATGCCGCCCGAGATCGCCGAACGTGCGTTCGAGCCCTTCTTCACGACCAAGGAGGTCGGCAAGGGCACCGGGCTCGGCCTGTCGATGGTCTACGGCATGGCCCGCCAGTCGGGCGGCGCGGCGCGGATCGAAAGCCGGATCGGCGAAGGCACCGCGGTAAAGCTGCTGTTCCGCAAGGCGGATGGCGACACCGCACGGGAGTCCGACAGCGCCGACGCCGAGCAGGCCGAGGCCGAACCCGAACAGCTGGCGGCGTCCGTGCTCGTCATCGATGACGATCCGGACGTGCGCGGCTTCATTGCCGACGCGCTCGAGGAGCAGGGTTATCGGGTGCGGCAGGCGGGCGACGGCCGCCAGGGCCTGGCCGAAATCCAGCGCGAGACGCCCGACCTGGTCATCGTCGATTTCATCATGCCCGAAATGTCCGGAGCGGAGGTCGCAAGGAAGATCAGGGCGAAGCTTCCGGACCAGCCGATCCTGTTCGTTTCGGGCTATAGCGAGACCGAGGCGGTCAAGCGCACCGCGCCCGACGCGCCGCTGCTCGCCAAGCCGTTCCGTGCCGAAGCGCTGCATAAGGCGGTTCGCGCGGCGATCGCGCCGCAAGGCTGAACGGAGCCCTCCGAAAGCAGCGGCGGCAAATTCGCAGCTCCGGGGAATAAAATCCCGGCGACCTTGGTCATCACATCGCTGTCACATGAAAGGACCAGCGAATGTTCGATGATCAGCGCGGCGCTCGGCGCGAATTCCTCAAATGCATGGCGTGGGCGGGGACCGGCGCATTGTTCGCGTTCGAGGGCGGCGTTGCCGGTTCGATCGGGCTGGATGCGGCAATAGCAGCCCCGAAAGCGCCGCCGGCGGTTCCGCCGTTCACGTTCGTCCAGCTGAGCGACAGTCACATCGGCTTCAACAAGCCTCCGAACGCCGATGCGCGTGCCACATTTGCGGAAGCGATCGCCAAGGTGAAGGCCCTGCCGATCCGCCCGGACTTCATCATCCACACCGGCGACGTGTCGCAGCTCTCCAGAGACGACGAGTTCGACGACGCCGACCAGATGCTGAAGTCGACCGGTCTGCCGGTCTTCTTCATTCCGGGCGAGCACGACATGCTCGATGCGGACGGCGGCAAGGGGTTCCTGGCGCGCTTCGGCAAGGGCTCGAAGGGCGCGGGCTGGTACAGCTTCGACCATCGCGGCGTTCACTTCGTCGCGCTGGTCAACGTCGCCGATTTGAAACCGGGGGGAATGGGCAATCTGGGGCCGGAGCAGCTCAAGTGGCTGAAGGCCGACCTCGACGCCCGTTCGTCGTCCACGCCGGTCGTCGTCTTCGCTCATATCCCGCTGTGGACGGTTTACGCGGACTGGGGCTGGGGCACGGACGATGCCGCCGAAGCCCTGAGCCTTCTCCGCCGCTTCGGTTCGGTGACCGTGCTCAACGGCCACATCCATCAGATCGCGCAAAAGGTGGAAGGCCGAATCGCCTTTCACACCGCCCGCTCGACCGCCTTCCCGCAGCCGGCGCCGGGCACCGCACCCTCACCGGGGCCGCTGAAAGTCGCGGCGGACCAATTGCCCGGCATGCTCGGAATTACCGACGCGCTCTTCGTCCGCGGAAAGGACCGCATCGCGCTCATCGATTCTACGCTCGCCGCCTGACCAAAGGAATCTTTCATGCACCATGCTTTTCGGATGATCACGTTCCAGGCGCTCGCAATCGCCGCCTCGGCTGTCGCAATGACCGTCGTCGCCGTCGAATCCAGGGCTGCGCCGGCGTCCTCCGCAGCAGTCGTTCACATCGACAATTTCACCTTCAATCAGCCGGTGCTGACGGTGCATCCAGGCGCGACCGTCACCTGGGTCAATGACGACGACATTCCGCATACCGTCGTGGACGAGAACGGCAGCTTCAGGTCGAAAGTGCTCGACACCGGTGATCGCTTCAGCTTCACCTTCGCGAAAGCGGGACAGTTCGAATATTTCTGCTCCATCCACCCGCACATGACGGGCAAGATCATCGTGAAAGCGTGATGGAATGATCGGGAAGCGGTGAAGGACATCCGGCGCTTGCTCTTCTCCGGATCGAGTGGCCAGGGCTCGGCCGCGGCACCCCACAGCCGCGGCCGAGCCGACGAGTTCAAGCGCCTGATTCTGCCGCACTTCGACGGCGCCTATAATTTCGCCCGCTACCTGACCCGCGATCCCGTGCTGAGCGACGATATCGTCCAGGACGCGTTCGTTCGCGCGTTCCGCAGCTTCGATCAGATCCGCGGCACCTCGCATCGCGCATGGCTGTTCGCAATCGTGCGAAACTGCTGCCGCACGGCGCAGTCGGCCACGACCGGCAGGCTCACGCTCGTGCACGAAAGCGCTCTCCATCCCGACGACGCGAAGCGGCTCGAAGAGGAGACGGACCCTGCGCCGTCGCCCGAGGACGAGCTCGTCCGAAAATCCGACGCCGAGAGGCTGCATGAGGCGATCGACAGCCTGCCGGAGCCGTTCCGGGAAGCGATCGTCCTTAGAGAGCTGGAGGAGCTGTCATATGCGGAAATCGCGCAAGTCACTGGGGTTCCGATCGGAACGGTGATGTCGCGCCTCTCGCGCGGGCGTTCCATTCTTGCGCAGCTTCTTCTGCCCGCAGGCAAGAGCGGCGACGAAATTGCCAGGAGCGCAAAATAATGGCCGCCTGTGAGGATCAGATTCTGACGCTCGGGGCTCTCGTCGATGGCGAGCTCGACGCTGCCAATAGCGCGCTCATGGAAGCGCACGTGGCACGGTGCGAGGGCTGCCGCGAAGAGCTCGAAAGGCTGCAGGCGATCCGCAACCTGCTTCGCACCGACGGCGTCCGCTATCGTCCGCCGGCCGGTCTCGAGCAGCGCATCGCGGCGCTGCCGGAACTGTCTTCGAGGCCCTCAAGAGATCGTCACGGAGCGGCACGGTGGCTCGCTCCCGCCGTTGCAGGAGCGCTTGCGGCGTCAGTGGCGATGGTCGCCTTCGTCGGCCCTCTTCAGCAACAGTCCGCGCTCGATAGCCAGCTCGTCTCGAGCCACGTGCGCTCGCTCCAGCCGGGGCATCTCACCGACGTGCAAACGACCAACCAGCATATCGTGAAGCCGTGGTTCAACGGCAAAATCGATTTTGCTCCGCCGGTTCCGGAGCTTGCCGACCAGGGTTTCCCGCTTGCCGGCGGCCGGCTCGACTCCATCGATGGGAAGACCGTCGCAGCGCTCGTCTACCACCGGCGCCTGCACACGGTGAACCTGTTCGTCTGGCGCGGCAAAACGATCGGCAGCAGGAGGTCCGTCGAGGACGGCTTCGCGATCGACGAGTGGAGCGAAGACGGACTGAATTTCGCCGCGGTATCCGACATCCCGACGCAGGAGCTGCGGCAGTTCGAAGGTCTGTACCGCGGCCGAGCAGGTCTTCGCCCGGCGGCGGGCTGATCAGGCGGAAAAGACGATCGATATTGAACAGGGCGCTCCGTACTTCGTTGAAGGACGCATGCCTGGGCGCATCACTGCCGCATGCTTGTTGGCGCTTGGAGCGCCGCTCGCTGCGCAACCCACGCCCGCGAGCCTCAAGGCGCCGCCTCCGGCGATGCAATTGTTCGAGCGCGACTGGGTGCTGATGAACTGGGCGCTCAAATATTATGATGCCAACCACAACATCCTGATCGAGCCGGAGGAAGCCCAGGCAGCGGCCGAGGCGTTCCGCAGGCTCGCCGATCGCGATGGCGACGGCCGGGTCACACCGCAGGAATATGCGGCGGCCCGGGCGAACATTCTAGCCCGCTACTGATCTCCAGCGGAAAACCTTCGTCGAGCCAGCCGGTAACTCCGCCCGCCATGATTTTTACGGAGCGGCCGAGCCTGGCGATTCTCGCGGCGGCTCGGGCGGCGCCATTACAATGAGGTCCGGCGCAATAGGTCACGAACAATGTATCGGGAGGCCAGCGCGTCATCGTTGCGCTGATGATCTTGCGCTGCGGGAGGCTGACCGCGCCGGGGATGTGACTGGCCGCGTAGACTTCGGGGCTGCGCACATCCAGCAGCACGAATCCAGGGTCGCCGGTCTGGAGCGCGAAATGGGTATCCCAACAATCCGTCTCGAATGAAAGACTGCTTTCGAAGTGGATGACGGCAGTCTCGGACGGAGCGGCGGGCACGGCGGTAACCGGATTGGTCATGAGCAGCCTCCTCGTGGAGGTGTATTCATGATTGCAGCGGCGCAGACTCGCTATTGGCTGGATTGACATATATCGTAAGGATCATGCCAAATCGCGCCGCAAGCACCCAACACACGGTCGCGGGCCTCGCACACGACCGCCTAGGCACGTTCGAATATGGGATCACCGCCGAGATCTTCGGCCAGAACAGGCCCGAGATGGGGTCCGACTGGTACCGCTTCCTCACCGTGGCGGCGACGCCGGGGCCATTAAGGGCGCTTGGCGGCCTGACATTCGAACCGGAATTCGGCCTCGAGGTGCTGGAGCTTGCCGACACGATCGTCGTACCCGGATGGACGGGCGTCGACGTTCCCGTTCCCGCGGAGCTGATCGCCGCGTTGCGGCGAGCTCACACGAGAGGTGCGAGGCTGGTTTCGATCTGCTCCGGCGCCTTCGTCCTAGCCGCGGCCGGATTGCTTGATGGGCTCACCGTCACGACACACTGGCGATATGCCGAGGCACTGGCTTCGCGCTACCCCGCGATCCGGGTTGATCCGAACGTCCTCTATGTCGACAATGCGCCCATCTTCACATCGGCCGGAAGCGCGGCCGGGATCGATCTCCTATTGCATCTGGTCCGGCTCGACCATGGTCCTGAAAAGGCGAATTCGGTCGCCCGGCGGATGGTCATGGCGCCTCACCGGCAGGGTGGGCAGGCGCAGTTCATCGAGCGGCCGATGCCCGCAGGCCCCCATGGGCGGCTGACGTCTTTGCTCGACCGCCTGCGTGGCGACCTCGGCAGACGATATCGCCTCTCCGAACTCGCGAGCTTGGTTGGAATGAGCGAGCGGACATTCATCCGGCGATTTCGCGACACGACCGGAATGAGCCCCGGAGAGTGGCTGGTCCGCACCCGGGTGGATTTCGCGAAAGAGCAGCTCGAAGCGACATCGTCGAGCGTCGATCAAATTGCGCAGGTCTCCGGGTTTGCGACGGTCGAGGCGCTACGGCACCATTTCCGAAGACGCATCGGCTTGTCGCCGCGAGAGTATCGCCAGAGATTCGCCTGTCGCGAAGTCGCTCCTCGAGCCCGGGCTGAAGCCTAAGCTCATCATCTCCTTTGGCGATATTTCGACGCTGCTTGGCCGTGAAACGGCTTACGGTTCCCGGCGCATCACCTAGTCTTGGGTTTATGAAAAGACTTTATCAGTGCCTGTGCGGGGCGGCAGCGGCGTTCGGGTGTCTGCTTCTCACCGGGGCGGGGCCGCCAGGTCCTTCGCCGGCATTTTCATGGAACGATTATGCCCGGCCCCATCGACTGGTCGACGTCGGCGGTGGGCGCCGGCTGAATCTCTTCTGTCTCGGTTCGGGTTCCCCGACGGTGATCCTCGACGGGGGGCTCGGCGATGACATCACCTCATGGCGAAAGGTGCATTCCGAGCTCGCCCGCACGACGAAGGTTTGCGCCTATGATCGGGCGGGCAATGGATTTAGCGATCCAGGGCCTCTCCCCCGCAGCGCTGCAGCTCTGAGCGATGATCTGGAACGGCTGATCCGCGCGGCGCGGCTGCGGCCGCCTTATGTCATCGTAGGCGCGTCGATCGCCGGCCTGCATGTGCGGCTGTTCGTCGATCGACATCTGCCCGATGTTGCAGGCGTGGTCCTGGTTGACCCGTCGTTCGAGCACCAGGTCGCCCGATATGAGGAGGTCACTCCCGCCTCCCGCGCTTCCGCGGAGCAACAGATCGCGACCTTCCGCTCCTGCATTGGGCGGCTACGCGGCGGAGTTCCCGCCGCGGGATCGCAGACCTGGAAGGATTGCATCGTCGATCCGGATCCCGACCTGCCGCCAGGCGTCGTGCAGGCGCTCGTCGAAAGAGAAACATCGGATTTTTATCGAATGGCGCTCTCTGAACTTCTCGAGTTCGAGGGGCGGAGCGCCGAACAGATCGATGCTTCGCGGCGCTCATGGGGCGACCTGCCGCTGATCATCCTCACGGCCAGCGGCACGAGCCCGCCCGACGCTGACCAGGCGATCCGCAATCGGGTTTGGATGGAGGCGCATGATCGCATGGCCAAGCTCTCAAGCCGCGGAGCGAATCGCGTTGTCGCGAATGCCACGCACCACATTCAGCTTAGCCAGCCGGACGCGGTCATCGCTGCAGTGAACGAGGTTGTCGCTTCGGCCCGCAGCCACCCAGCCCGATAATTCTCATGCTGCTCTGCACTCGACGCGAACAACTCGCCTGGCTGGCGGCGCTTGGTGCTGTCCGCGCAGCCCGTGTTTTCGCCGCTGCCGCGCCAAAGCCGCTGCAATGGCGCGTTGGTAATGTCCGCGTGCGACGCATCTGGGAGCGCGATGTGCTTCGGCTCGACCCAACGCACTTCTTCCCAGACGCGACGCCCAAAGTGATGGCGTCAATCCCGTGGCTGCATCCTTGGTTTACGGATGAAACAGGGCAGATCACACTCAGCATTGCAGCGTACCTGATCGAATCCAAGGGGAAGCGGATCCTCGTCGATACCGGAATCGGCGATTTCGAGATTTCGGGTTTTCCGATGTTGCCGCGCCCCGGACCGGCAGTGCCTGGGCTGCTTGCGGCGGAGGGGATCGCGCCTGATACGATCGACTTCGTCATCAATACGCATCTTCACGCCGATCACGTCGGCGGCAACGTCAGCGGAAAAGGCGCCGCCGCTCTCCCCTCCTTTCCAAGCGCGCTCTATTTCGTTGGGCGACAAGACCACGATTATTGGTCAACGCGTCCGCTAGGGAGCTTCGGCCGACAAGTGTTCGAAACTGCGGTGCGGCCGGTCGGCGGCGCCGGTCGGTTGATATTGCTTGACGGCGAAACACGGCTGACAGGTGAAGTGTCGCTGGTGCCATCGCCCGGTCACACGCCCGGTCATTTCTCGGTCCTGATCTCCTCTGCCGGAAACGAGGCGATCATTACCGGCGATGCGGTCCATCATCCCGTTCAGCTTGCCTTTCCCGACCGCGGGATGGATCAGGATGAGGAGGCCGGCGCAGCCAGCCGCCGCAAGCTGTTGTCGCTTGCCGCCGATCGAAATGGTCTGCTGATCGGCTCTCACTTTCCATATCCGACCGCTGGACACGTCCGCCGCGAGGGAATTGCCTTTCGTTTCGATATCGAGGCATGAACGCGCGGCACATCCCCGTGCCCGTAAGCTCTTCGCCCTATGCTTCGGCTTTCTCCGGCGCTTCGCGGCCGACCATTGCCATTTGGGCGGGCGCGTAACGCTCGCC
>DASUIB010000154.1:0-9273 GCA_036273235.1 Sphingomicrobium sp.
AACCCGCCGAGCTCCGCATCCGCGCCGGGCCGCGCGGTCGAGCGGGCGAGGGGCGCAATCGCCTTCACCAGCGCATTTCCGGCCTCGATCGACACGCCGGCGTCTTTGTACGTCAGTCCCATCGACTCAAAACCGTTTGTGCTGAGCTTGTCGAAGCACTGTTTCGTCTTTCTGGCGCCGAACGAGAAACGCAGCCCTTCGACTGGCTCAGGGCAAGCGGTCTGTGGCTGCTAGCCACATCCCGCTTGGATTTCCACGCCGTTGTCGCCAAAAGGCGGCGTCAATGCTCCGCCGCCGCCTCGCACTTCCGTTCCTGCTGCTGCTCGCCGTCGCCGGGATCGGCGTCGCGGTCTACGCGCAGCTCGAAAGCACCGACCGCGGAATCCTGCCGCTCGATACGTCGAACACGCTCGAGATCGGCGGGATCCACGTCGATGTCGGAGCCGCCGACGCGCAGACCGCGCGGCTGGACGGCTGGCGCGTCGCCCAGCGGCAAGGCTTCCGCCTGCTCTGGGCCAGGATGCACAATGCGCCGGTCAATCAGGCGCCGAACCTCCCCGACAATATGCTCGACCAGATCGTGAGCTCGATCAACGTCGATCGCGAGGAAATCGGGCCTAACCGCTATATCGCTGATCTTCGCGTCGAGTTCGACCGCGACAAGGCCGCGCCCTTCCTTGGAGTCGAAGGTGCCCAGGTCACCGAACATTCGGTTCCAATGCTGCTGGTCCCGATCACGGTGACTGCTGGCGCGGAAACCAGCGTCGAATTCCGCAACGCGTGGCAGCGCGCCTGGGCCCAGTTCCAGACCGCGCAGTCCCCGATCAGCTATGTGCGCGTGAGCGGCCTCGGAGCGGACCCATTGCTGGTCAATGCGGCGCAGACGTCACGGCCGGGCCGCGGCTGGTGGCGCGCCTTGCTCGATATGTACGGAGCACAGGATATCCTCGTCGCCGAAGTCCAGCTCCAGCATGCCTATCCCGGCGGACCGGTCCGTGGCCGGTTCATTGCCCGCCATGGTCCGGACAATGAGGTTGTCGGCGGCTTCACCCTGACGGCGCCGAACAGCGAGGCGCTCCCGACGATGATGGCGCAAGGCGCGCAGCGCATCGACGCGATCTTCGCGCAGGCGCTCGCCGACGGCCGGCTCTCGCGCGATCCGTCGTTGAACACGCCGGCTCCGCCGCCGGTGCAGCAGCTCCCCGTCGCCGCGCCGCCGCCGCCGCCGAAGCCGGCCAATGTGGCCAATAGCTTCCAGGTGCAGATCATCGGCAACGATGTGACCGTCTACAACTTCGCCATGGCGCACCTGCGGACGGTCGGAGGTATCGACTCGGCGACACCGCAGCAGATCAACCCGACTGGGACGAGCTATGTCCTGGTTACCTATCACGGCACGATTGCGCAGCTTGCGGCGGCTTTGAGCGGGCGCGGCTGGATCGTCGATGCTGCGGGCTCGGTTCTCCGGATGCATCCCGCGGGCGACAAGCCGCCGCCGCTGCCGCCGCGACCGCAGCCTGCGCCCGCAACGCAGCCGGCCGCGACTCAGAATTCGGGCGCTGCCGAATGAAGCAGGCGGCCGACCAGATCGCGCTTCCGCTCGACTGGCCGCAAAGCGAGGGCGACGCCCGCTTCATCGTCTCGGATGCGAACCGCGAGGCCTTCGACCATTTCCGCCAATGGAGCATGTGGCCGGTCAAGGCGACGATCCTCAGCGGTCCGCGACGTTCCGGGCGGACCTTGCTCGCGCGCAGCTTCGTCGAGCGGGTCGGCGGACGCTTGTTCGACGAAGCCGAGCAGCGCGACGAGGAGGAGCTGTTCCACGCCTGGAACCAGGCGCAGGACACGGGACGGCCGCTGATCATGGTAGCCGAGGAGGGCCCGCCCACCTGGTCGCCAACGCTGCCCGACCTCAAGACTAGGCTGGCGGTCACGCCGGTCAGCCGAATCAACCATCCCGACGACGCGTTGTTCGCGGCGCTGATCCAGCTGCACTTCGCCGATCGCGGGCTGCATATCCCCGCCGACGCGCTGCGCTTCATGAGCGAGCGGCTGCACCGCGACTATTGGACCGCCGAACGCGCGGTCGAGGCGGTCGACCGCTTCGCGATTGCCGAACGGGCGCGGCTCTCGCTGCCGACGGTGCGCCGGGCGCTCGGCGAAGCGAAAATGATCGGGGAAGCCGCCTAGCGGCTCAGCCGCACTTGATCTGGGTGATCTTGCCTGAAGGATCGAGCCACACCGTTACTCGGTCCGCGCGATAGTCCATCGTCAGCATGACGCCGGGAGGCGCCCATCGAAGGACCGCCGCGTTCGATGCCCGCTGGATTTCGGCGCCGACCTGATCCGATCGGGACTGACCGATGAACTGCTGGGCTCCGTCGGCCGTGCAGACATGCCCGGGCGTGTCGCCGTGAACCACCGGCTGCGCCGGAACGGTTGCGCAGGCGGCGAGCAGCGCCGGAGCGAAGATGAGCAGCTTATGCATCGACGGTCTCCTCGTCGCGGACCCGGCTCATCTTGAGCTTGCCATTCTCGATCGCGAAGCCGAGGCGCCCCTCGACGAGATCGAGCGCGTCCTTGCCGAACTGCTCGAAGCGCCAGCCGCTGAGGATATTGAGGTTCTTGCGCACGCCCGCGGCAAGCGCCTCGAGATCGTCGGAGCGGGCGATTAGCCGAGCGGCGACTCCGGACTCCTTGGCCCTGATCTTCAGAAGCAGCTTCAAGAGGTCGCTGACCAGTGCCGCGTCCTTGGTCAGCCCAGGCCGACGCGGCTCCCGGTCGGGCAGTTCTTCGGCGCTCAGCGGTCTGGCGGATTCGATCGCGGCCATGAGCCTGCCTCCGATGTCGTTGGTCTTCCAGCCCGCGGAGAGCCCGCGAATATGCCCAAGGTCGTCCTGCGTCTTGGGCGGGTGAAGGACGATCTCGTTGAGCGTGTCGTCCTTGATGATCCGCCCGCGTGGCAGATTCTTGGAACGCGCTTCGGTTTCGCGCCACGCAGCGAGCGCCTTCAGGCGTCCGAGCACCACCGGATTGCGGCTCGGAAGCTTGAGCCGCTTCCATGCGTCGCTGGGAGGAAAGGCGAAGCTGGACGGGTCGGCGAGCCGCTCCATCTCCTCGTCCAGCCAGGCGCCGCGTCCGGTCTTCTTCAGTTTCTCGACCATGCGCGGAAACACGGCCGCGAGATGAGTCACGTCGGCGATCGCATAATCGATCTGGCGCTTGTCGAGGGGGCGCCGCCCCCAGTCGGTGAAGCGCGCGCCCTTGTCGAGGCTGTGGCCGAGAAGGCTCTCGATCAGGTTGGAATAGCCGATCTGCTCGCCGTGCCCGAGCGCCATCGCCGCGATTTGCGTATCGAACAGGGGGTGGGGGACCTTGCCGGTGAGGTTGTGGATGATCTCGAGGTCCTGCCCGCCGGCGTGGAAGATTTTCAGCACCTCCTCATTGTTCACGAACAGGTCGAGGAGCGGCTTCAGGTCGATGCCCTCGGCCTTGGGGTCGACCGCCGCGGCTTCATCGCTGCTCGCCACCTGGATCAGGCACAGGTCGGGCCAATAGGTGTTCTCGCGCATGAACTCGGTGTCCACGGCGATGAACGGGTGCTCGGAAAGTCGCTCGACGAGGGCCTGGAGGTCTTCGGACTTAGTAATCAGTGGATGGATACGCATGAGTCTGACGGGCGCCATAGCCCCGGCCTCGCGGGTTGACAAAGAGTGACGAGACGGGATGAAGCGCCGCAGCGCGAAATCCGCTCGATCCAATCAAAGAAAAGGTAGATTCCCGCTTTCGCGGGAATGACGAAAGACAAGATATGCACGCCTACCGCACCCACACCTGCGCCGCGCTGCGTCTCGGGGACGTCGGCCAAACGGTCCGCCTCTCGGGTTGGGTCCACCGCAAGCGCGACCACGGCCACCTGCTGTTCGTCGACCTGCGCGATCATTACGGAATCACGCAGGTGGTCGCGGACACCGAGTCACCGGCCTTCAGGACGCTCGACCGCCTGCGCGTGGAATCGGTCGTCACCGTCGAAGGCGAGGTGGTTGCCCGCTCGGCGGAAACGGTGAACACCAATCTCGCGACCGGCGAGGTCGAAGTGCGCGCGCGTGAGGTGACCGTGCAGTCCGAAGCCGCCGAGTTGCCGATGCCGGTAGCGACGGAGGCCGACTATCCGGAGGAAATCCGGCTCAAGTACCGCTATCTCGACCTTCGCCGCGAGCAGGTCCACGCCAATATCGTCCTGCGCTCCGCGGTGATCAATTCGATCCGGCGAAGGATGATCGAGCAGGGCTTCACCGAATTCCAGACGCCGATCCTGACCGCCAGCTCGCCCGAAGGGGCGCGCGACTATCTCGTCCCGAGCCGGGTCCATCCGGGCAAGTTCTACGCGCTCCCGCAGGCGCCGCAGATGTTCAAGCAGCTGATCATGGTCGCGGGCTTCGATCGCTATTTCCAGATCGCGCCCTGTTTCCGCGACGAGGACGCCCGAGCCGACCGGAGCCCTGGCGAATTCTATCAGCTCGACCTCGAAATGAGCTTCGTGACGCAGGAGGACGTGTTCGCCGCCCTGGAGCCGGTGCTCTCGGGTACGTTCGAGGAGTTCGCCAACGGGCGGACCGTGACGCCGGCGGGTGAGTATCCTCGCATTCCGTATAAAGAAGCGCTGCTAAAATACGGAACCGACAAGCCGGACCTGCGCAACCCGTTGCTGATCACCGACGTCTCGGAGCAGTTCAAGGGCTCGGGCTTCGGCCTCTTTGCCGGCCTGGTGGAGAAAGGCGCGGCCGTCCGAGCGGTCCCCGCTCCGGCGACGGCCGAGAAGAGCCGCAAGTTCTTCGACGATATGAACGAGTGGGCGCGGAGCGAAGGTTTCGCCGGCCTCGGCTACGCGACCCGCAAGGGCGGCGAGTGGGGCGGCCCGATCGCCAAGAACCATGGCGAACAGGGCATGAACCACATCGCCGAGGCGATGGGGCTAGGGCCGGACGACGGAATCTTCTTCGCGGCCGGCAAGGAAGCGGACGCCGCGAAGCTCGCGGGCGCGGCGCGCATCCGTGTCGCCGAGCAGCTCGGCCTCATCGAAGAGGGCGCGTTCCGCTTCTGCTGGATCGTCGATTTCCCAATGTATGAGTTCGATGAAGAGCGGCAGAAGATCGATTTCAGCCACAATCCCTTCTCGATGCCGCAAGGCGGGCTGGAAGCGCTCGAGAGCAAGGACCCGCTCGACGTCCTCGCCTGGCAGTACGACATCGTCTGCAACGGGGTGGAGCTGAGCAGCGGCGCGATCCGCAACCACCGCCCGGACATCATGTACAAGGCGTTCGAGATCGCCGGCTATACGCGGGAAGAGGTCGACACCAATTTCTCCGGAATGATCAACGCCTTCAAGTTCGGCGCTCCGCCACACGGCGGGTCGGCGCCCGGCATCGACCGGATTGTCATGCTGCTCGCCGACGAGCCCAACATCCGCGAAGTGATCCTCTTCCCGATGAACCAGAAGGCCGAGGATTTGATGATGAACGCGCCGTCCGAGGTCACCGCGAAGCAGTTGAAGGAGCTCCACATCCGGGTGGTCGGCGATGCCGCTCCCCAGGCGAAGGTCGATCCTGCGAAGGCAGTCGCGCCAGAGTAAGGCTGCCCGTCACCCCAACCTTGAGCCGGGGTCCATCTTCCTCTTCTTTTCTCAAAAGAAAGGTGGATCCCGGGTCAAGCCCGGGATGACGGGTAAGTGATCGTCACCACTTCGTAGCTCTTCTCGCCCGCTGGAAGACGGACAATTCGCTCGTCGCCGACTCTAGCGCCGATAAGCGCTCGTGCGATCGGTGCGCTCCAGCCGATACGTCCTGCCATGGCGTCCGCTTCATCGTTGCCGACGATGGTCACAATCCTGCGGTTATTGTCTTCGTCGGCGAGCTCGACCGTAGCACCGAAGCGCACCTGATCTCGCGCCTGCTGCCGCGCGGGATCCACGACCTTCGCCTCCTTCATGATTCGGGCGAGATGGGCGAGCCGGCGGTCGATCTCGCGAAGCCGCCGCTTGCCGTAGATGTAATCGGCATTTTCGGACCGGTCGCCGAGCGATGCGGCCCAGGAGACCGTCTCGACCACCTTCGGCCGCTCGGTTCCGAACAGCTCGTCATATTCGGCGCGGATGCGCGCGAGGCCTTCGGGGGTGATGTACCGGTCCGCCACCCGGGCTGACTATCAGCCGGGCTTGTCTTTCCCAAGATAGCGCGACACGTGAAGCGCCGCCTGCTGCGGCTGAGGGCTGCGCATCGAATCGTAGACGACGGTGTTTTCGATCACCCGCTCGACGTAGCTGCGCGTCTGGTCGATCGGGATCGCCTCGATCCAGGCGACGACGTCCATATTGCCGCGCGGGTCGCCGAGCTGGCGCACCCATTTCGAGACATTGCCCGGCCCTGCGTTGTAGCTGGCAACCGCGAGCGGGACGTTTCCGCCCCAGACGTCGAGCACGTGCTGAAAATAGGCCGAACCGAGCGCGACATTGTAGTTCGGATCGGTCAGCAGCCGCGAACTGTCGAAGCCGATCCCCATCTTGTTGGCCTGATCGTGCGCGGTGCCGACCATCAGCTGCATCATCCCCCGCGCTCCGGCGTAGCTCAGCGCATAAGGATCGAATGAGCTTTCCTGCCGGCTGATCCCGTGCGCCAGCGACCAGAGGTTGCTCGACACACTAGTCGACAGCATCGGATAGGCCTGACGAACGTAGAAGCTCGAGCCGTTGATCCGAGCCTGGCGCGCAACCCACACCGGCAGGTCCTGGCGTCCAAGCTGCTGGGCGAGCTCGAGCGCGAGATTGCGGTCGACGTCATTGTCGAGCGAACGAGCCAGCGCCTGCACGAACAGCGCCTCCTCGGTCGGGCGGCCCTGCTGCGCAAGGATCCTCAGCGCCTGGACCAGGCGGCGGCTGTTGAAGGCGGCGCGCTGGACAGACGTGGTCGTATATTGCGGCAAAGCCGCCGCCGGCGGCGGCACCGCGCGGCCCAGCCGCTCGAGCGCGAGCTGGCCGTAGAACAGGTCGGGGTAGGCCGCGGCGCGCTGAAAATAGACATTCGCCGTCTGGAAACTGCCTCCCCAAAGGGCGGCTCGGCCGGCCCAGTAATCGCCCTTGGTCTGGAGCTGGAGCGAGCGGCCCGCGCGTGCATAGCGGTCGAACATGCCGAGCGCGCTCGTCGGCTGGCGCATCCGCTCGAGCGCGACCATGCCGCCGAGCCAGGCGAGGGTCGTGTAATTGTTGCGGACGTCGAGCGGCTGATCGGCAACGGAAGCGCCCGTGGGCAACGCATCGTCGATTTGCCGGGTGATGTCGTACACCGTTCCCCAGTCATGCGCGTCGGACGCGTCGTCGGAGAGTGCCACGAGCAGGTCGTAGAAGCGCGCGGGATCGGCCGGCTTGATCGTGAAATGGTGGGTTCGTGCGACGAGGTCCTGGGCAGATTTGTCGTAATTGTGCGCGCGAAGGTAGCGGGCGCGGGCCATCATAAGGCCTGCGTCGCTGGTGACGCTGCTCATGACCGCCTGATATTTGCTCTCGGCGTCGGGCGTATCCTGCAAAAGGGCGATCCTGGCGGCGAAGACCGGCTGCCGGGCGGGGCTCGCATAGGCGAGGAAGCGCGAGGCGTCGTCGGGTTTCTTGGCGAAGAGCAAAGCGTCGATCCGGCGGTCATGATCGGCGCTGGTGAAGCGGGTCGCGTAGCGGGCCCAGATCGCCTGCTGATCGTCGAGGCTCAGGTCCGTCGACGCCCACGCGTTGCGAGCCGCTTCGAGCGCTTCGGGTCCACGCCCGCTGGCCGCATAGGCATCGGCGAGCCGCGCCCAGCCATTGCCGGTGTCGGGCTTGGTCCTCGCGAAGAAAGCCAGGACCGTCGCCGAATTCTCGCCCGGGCGCATCGCCTTTTCCGCCCAGTTGCGCATACGCCCGGCATCGGGCCAGTCGGGATTGAGGATCAGGAAGGAGGCATAATCGGCAAAGCTGTAGCCGCTGCTCTGCCGCAGCCGGCGCCACTGGTCGAGCGAATAAGCGACACTCGGAGTGTAGGAAGGAGCAGCAGAGTAGCTTGAGGACGCGGCATATTGCGCCGAACTCGACGGCGCGAGGGCCAGCAAAACTGGCACCAACAGAACAGCACGCCACATGCTGGACATGTTACAGTCCCGCTCCTTATCAGGCCGTGAACGCGGCCATTACTGCAGCAAGCAACTCCTAAACCCGGAGGTAAGTTCATGTTTTTCGGCTCGATTCCGGCCTTGGTGACGCCCTTTTCGGGCGGTCGTGTCGCCGAGGACACATTGCGCGAGTTCGTCGACTGGCAGATCGCCGAAGGGTCGAACGGGCTCGTGCCGTGTGGGACCACCGGCGAGGTCGCGACCTTGACCGACGAGGAGCACCGGCACGTGATCGCTACCGTGGTCGAGGCTGCCAAGGGCAGGGTGCCGGTCATTGCCGGCGCTGGCACCTACGACACGGCCGCCTCGATCGAGCGCGCGCGGGCGGCGGCGGACGTCGGCGCGGACGCCGTGCTGGCGGTGGTGCCTTATTATAACAAGCCGAGCCAAGCGGGTCTTGCCGCGCATTTTCTTGCTCTGGCCGAGCATTCGCCGCTCCCAATCGTGGTGTACAACGTACCATCGCGAACAGTCGCTGATATCTCGGTGGAAACCTTGGCGAAGATCGCCAAGCACCCGAAGATCGTCGCCGTGAAAGACGCGACCGGCAATCTCGGCCGAGTCTCGGCCCAGCGGCTCGCTTGCGGCGAAGGTTTCTGCCAGCTTTCCGGCAACGACGACATGGCGCTCGGATTCAATGCGATGGGCGGCGTCGGCTGTATCTCCGTCAGCGCCAATGTCGCACCGAAGCTTTGCTCCGAATTCCAGACCGCGATGCGGGAGGGCCGATGGGACGATGCGCTGAAGCTCCAGGACCGCCTTTATCCGCTCCATGCGGCGCTGTTCACCGACGCATCGCCGGCACCGACCAAATATGCGCTGTCACGGATCAGGAACGACTTCCCAAGCGAGCTCCGCCTGCCGCTGGTCGAGGCGTCTGAGGCGTCGAAGCGCGCGGTCGATGCCGCGCTCGAGCACGCCGGACTCGCCTAAAGGCGTTTCATTGTCGCGACGCTCGAAACTTGTGGATGCGATGCGTGCAAATCGACGCGCCGATTGGGCGATCGCCGATGTGATTACAGTGTGCGAAGCATATGGAATTTCTTGCAAAAGCCCAAAGCGTGGCTCACATTATACATTGAA
>DASUIB010000155.1:0-7273 GCA_036273235.1 Sphingomicrobium sp.
CTCAATATGGGGCTAAGCGCCTGCCGATCAAGCGCCGCGCCCGAAAAGGCGGCGTTGACCAGCTCGTCGCGCATCCTGGCCGTGGATTTGTCGGCGATCGGAAGCGCGGCGAGCTGCTCGCAATGGGCGGGAAGCTCCTCGGGGTAATAAGCGAAGCCGAGGATGAGCGCGCGGGCGGTCGGAGCGTCAACGCCGGCCCTGCCGATGCCGCGCATGATATCGCCGGGCGCCGTTTCGGGCGGGACGAAGCGGCCGTTCCTGAACGAGCCGCGGGGCGAACGACGAGCGAAGCCTCCATTGGCTCCTGGATGCGACGCCTCGGGCCTCCTCAGCGCGTAGAAACGGTTGAGCCAGTCCTCGCGATAGAGGCGGGAGAGGTCGGGGTGGCCGATGGTCGAGGCATAAGCGATGAGCCGCCCCTTGAGCCCCGCCCAGGCCTCAGGGGTGGACAGCGGTTCCGCTTCGAGCTCGTGCCGCCAGAGGCGCGAGTCGAGCGGCTCGGGCTCGGCGATCAAAGCCTCGAAGGCTTCGTGGCCCCCGGTGCGGATCACGTCATCGGGGTCTTGCCCGGACGGAAGCTCGACGAAGCGCAGCGTCCGATCCGGCCGGATGTGGGGGAGGGCGCGCGCCGCGGCGCGGATCGCCGCCTTGCGGCCCGCCGAATCGCCGTCGAAGCACATGATCGGCGAGGGATCGAGCCGCCACATGCGCTCGAGCTGGGCCTCGGTCACCGCCGTGCCGTTGGGGGCGACGACTTCGGATATGCCGGCGCGGTCGAGGGCAATCACGTCCATATAGCCTTCGACCACGATCAGTCTTTTGGCGGCGCGGCTGGCGGGCGAGGCGCGGTCGATGTTGTAGAGCGTCCGCCCCTTGTCGAAGAGCGGCGTGTCGGGGGAGTTGAGGTACTTCGGCTCTCCCGCCCCGAGGATTCGCCCGCCAAAGCCGATCACCCGCCCGCGCGGATCGCGGATCGGGAACATCAGACGGCCGCGGAAGCGGTCGTAGGTCTCGCCGCCTTCTTCGGGCTTGATCAGCATGCCGGTCTCGATCAGCCTGTCCTCGCCGAGCTTCTGCAGCGTGCGTTTCAGCGCCGAGCGGCTGTCGGGCGCGAAGCCCAGACCGAAGCGCTGGATCGTGCCCGCATCGATGCCGCGGCGTTTGAGATAGTCGCGGGCTTCGGCGCCGGAGAGACCGTTCAGCTGCTCCGAATAATATTTGGCGACTTCGGCCATGACATCGGTGAGTGTCGCGGTCCGCTCCGCGCGTTCCTTCGCTTGCGGGTCGGGGGCGGGGACGTCCATCCCCGCCTTGGCGGCAAGCTCCTTGACCGCGTCCATGAAGGGCATGCCCCGATGGTCGGTGAGGAAGCGGATCGCATCGCCGTGCGCGCTGCAGCCGAAGCAGTGATAGAAACCTTTATCGTCGTTGACCGTAAAGCTGGGCGTCTTCTCGTTGTGGAACGGGCAGCAGGCCTTCCACTCGCGCCCCGCGCGGATCAGCTTGACGCTCGGGCTGATCACCGCCGAAAGCACCGTCCGAACGCGCAGTTCATCGAGCCACTGAGCGGACAGGCTCACGGGGTCAGCCTTTCGGGCGAAGTGGGTGAGAGGGTCACGGATTCGACCCTATGCGCGAATCACCTGCCCGCAAGGGCGCGGCGCGACTTATCCACAGGTGCGCAGCCCCGGCTTCGCGGTGAACAATTGACGGAGCAACGCGTGGAGATTGCGGGTAGATTGTTTCGGTTCCGGCACAGAGCGGCGGAAGATCGCTAAAGGCTCGGGATCATAAAGGGAGGGAACTATGTTGATGAAGATCGGCGGGCTCGCCCGCGCAATCGCCATTATACTCGCGATCGTCGCCGGATTTGTGGCCCTGAACATGATGAATGTGCCGCTGGTACTCGTCGTCCTGGGCCTGATCGCCGGAGTCGCGCTGACCGACGAGCGAATGGTCGTGAACGTGGCGCTGGTGATCGCCTTGCCGATCATCGGCACGGCGCTGGTCCACATTCCGACAGTCGGGGCGCAGCTCAACGCCGTGGCGCTGAACCTCCAGATGGCGATGGCCGGCGCGGTCGCAACGGCGATCGCCATTCGCATGTATCACCTGGTGATGGCCGGCGTGATGGGCCTGATGGCTCCTGCCGCAACGCCCGCGGCGGCCGCCGGATAAAGCTTCGATCCGGGTACCGGGCTCCGCTGTGACCCTGGCGGAGCCCTTTTACTTCCTTTCCCCTTCCCGCACGCGGGAGGGGAGTCAGTTGAGCGCGGCCTTCACTAGGCCCGACGCCCGCGCGGGCTCGATGCTCGCGCCCAGCCGCTCCTTCACCAGTGCCATGACGCGGCCCATGTCCTTCATCGAGCTGGCGCCGGTTTCGGCGACGATCTCGCGGATCCTGGCTTCGGCCTCGGCGTCGCTCAGCTGCTTGGGGAGGAAGCGCTCGATCACCGCGATCTCCTGCTCTTCAGCCGCCGCGCGGTCTTCGCGGCCGCCCTTGCGGTAGAGCTCGGCGCTCTCGCGGCGCTGCTTGATCATCTTCTGGAGGACCTCGGTGACGAGCGTGTCGTCGTCCTTGGGACCGCCGCCGGTGCGCGCCTCGATGTCGCGGTTCTTGATGGCAGCCGAAACCATGCGCAGAGTGCCGACCGTTTCCTTGTCGCCACCCTTCATCGCGGCGATCGTCGCGGCCTTGATGTCGTCGCGGATCACGCGTGCCCGGATAGCTGTGGATTTTCCCGCTGACCAGCGTTGACCCGCCGCGACAAAGTGCATAGCGGGAATGGCTTAGCGACATCGCCGAAACCCCTGACGGAAGGCTTCTCCCGCCCATGGCCGACGCACACTCCACGCGCGCTCCTCAACCCGAGGGCGCGACCGGAGTCGTGGTCTTCGCCGACGGACGGACGGTGTGGGGTCAGGGCTTTGGCGCCGAGGGCGATGCGGTCGGGGAGCTGTGCTTCAACACGGCGATGACCGGCTATCAGGAAGTGATGACGGACCCGAGCTACGCGAAGCAGGTGATCGCCTTCACCTTTCCGCACATCGGCAATGTCGGCGCCAACGACGAGGACGTTGAGGCCGGGGAAGCGCATGCGCTCGGTGGCCTGGTGCGCGAGGTCGTGACCGAGCCGAGCAATTATCGCGCGAGCCAGCATTTCGCCGAGTGGATGCGCAAATGGGGACGGATCGGGATCGCCGGCGTCGACACCCGCGCGCTGACCAGGCTGGTGCGCGAGGAAGGGCCGCCGACGGTGGCGATCGCGCACCGCGCGGATGGCGCGTTCGATCTCGACAGGCTGCAGCGGATGGCGGCGGAATGGCCGGGCCTCGAAGGCATGGACCTGGCACGGGAGGTCAGCCGGCTTCAGGTCGAGCGCTGGACGGGCGGCAAGTGGGCGTGGGGGCAGGGCTACGAGGTAGAATCTCCCCTACCTGGAAGGGAGGGGCCGGGGGTGGGTGCGGAGCGCAGCTCCGCGCCGGGCATCGAGCCCGCCGCTGCGCTACCCACCCCTAACCCCTCCCTTGGCAGGGAGGGGAAGCGCCCGCACGTGGTCGCGGTCGACTACGGGTCGAAACGCAACATTTTCCGCAACCTCAGCGAAGCGGGAGCTCGGGTCACGGTGGTCCCGGCGAGCGCGAGCTTCGACGAGATCATGGCGCAAGAGCCCGACGGTTTCTTTCTCTCGAACGGCCCGGGCGACCCGGCGGCGACGGCCGACTATGCGGTGCCGGTGATCCGGCAGATGCTGGAGACGAAGAAGCCTTTGTTCGGAATCTGCCTCGGCCACCAGATGCTCGCCCTCGCGGTCGGGGGCAGGACAAGCAAGATGTTCCAGGGCCACCGCGGGGCCAACCATCCGGTCAAGCGCCTCGCCGACGGGCGAGTCGAGATCACCAGCATGAACCACGGGTTTGCCGTGGAGCGTGAAGGCCTGCCTGAGAATGTGCGCGAAACCCATATGTCGCTGTTCGACGGTTCGAATTGCGGGATCGAGCTGACCGACCGCCCCGCGTTCAGCGTGCAATACCACCCCGAGGCGAGCCCGGGGCCGCAGGACAGCTTCTATTTGTTCGAGAAGTTCGTGGGGGCGATGGGATGAGGCGGAGAGCTGCTGGCTTGGTGCTGCTGACCCTGTCATCGGCCGGATGCACACGAAAAGAACAGGACGAATTGCGTCCGCAGTCGGCCGCCGAATGCCGCCAGCAGTTCGAGAATGCTGACCTCAGCAAGTTTTTCGATCAGGTGACGACGCGAAAAGCCAAGGGTCATTGGCCTGCGGCTTCGGTGTCTTTTGAGGTGATCGCCGCGAAACGGTCCGCGACTGAGCTAGAAAATTTCATTGCGAAATTGGCGGGTGATCAGACGGTGAGCATCGAGCCGCGCGGCGATCTTATTCTCATCGCTGTGGATCGTTCGCGGATTCTTGATCAAGGCGCCGCATCGCTCTCAGGCGATCTTGCCGCTGTTTGCTCAGTCGTGGCAGCGAACGATGCCCAACTGACCCGTTGGAGGTACACTCTGCACGACATGTCACTTGATGATGGTCTCATGCACACTCCGCCGGTTCCATGATGTTTCAGCGACTCGGTTCAATTCGTTTCATTCCGATCTGCATCGTCGCAGCCCTCTCCGCGTGCGCGACGCCGGCGCGGATGCATGACGAGGCGCAGCTCAACCAAGTGGCGACCGGCTGCGGGCTGGCGCTCGGCGAGCTAATCCAGGACGCGAGCGAAAAGAAGCTGCTGCTGATGATCCGCCAGGACGCGACGCCGCAGCAGCGCGTCTGCGTCGCCCGCTGGGCGCGCAAGAACGGGCTCAAGGCGGTGTTCGTCAACATGAGCTTCCCGGAGGGGTGATGGACGGTCCGGCAGCATCGGCGTTAAACCCCTCTCCCCTCCGCGGGAGAGGGTGGCCCGCGTCAGCGGGTCGGGTGAGGGGGCGTGGTGCCGAGCGCCTGCTCAATCATGGTCCAAACGCCGTCGAGATTTTGCAGCACATCGTTGTTCCAGAAGCGGATCAGGCGAAAACCTTGGTTTTCGAGATAGGCGGTTCGGCGTGCGTCGCGCTCGGGCGTGTGCTGACCTCCATCGACCTCGATGATCAGCCGTTTCTCGGCGCAAAGGAAGTCGACAATGTAGCCGTCGATTTCGACCTGCTTCCGGAACTTAAAGCCGTTCAACTGCCGAGCGCGAAGGACACTCCACAATTTGCGTTCAGCATCGGTCGAGTTCTTGCGCAGCGCTCGCGATCTGCTGGTCAGATAATGCCGCCTTGCCACGACGCCCCCTCACCCCGGCGCTATCGCGCCGACCCTCTCCCGCGGAGGGGAGAGGGTTTTGGGGGAGCGTCAATGCCTAAGCGCACCGACATCTCCTCCATCCTGATCATCGGCGCGGGGCCGATCGTCATCGGCCAGGCGGCGGAGTTCGATTATTCGGGCTCGCAGGCGGTCAAGGCGCTCAAAGCCGAGGGCTATCGGGTGATCGTCGTCAACTCGAACCCGGCGACGATCATGACCGACCCGGAGTTGGCCGACGCGACCTATATCGAGCCGGTCACGCCGGCGATCGTGGCCAAGATCCTCGAGAAGGAGCGGCCCGATGCGGTGCTTCCGACGATGGGCGGGCAGACGGCGCTCAACACGGCGCTCGCGCTCTATAAGGACGGGACTCTCGACCGGCTCGGGATCGAGCTGATCGGGGCCAACGCGCAGGCGATCGAGAAGGCCGAGGACCGCCTGAAGTTCCGCGAGGCGATGGACCGGATCGGGCTCGAAAGCCCGCGCTCGGCGATCGCGCACAGCCTCGAGGAGGCGCTGGCAGCGCTGGATACGGTCGGGCTGCCGGCGATCATCCGGCCGAGCTTCACGCTAGGCGGGACCGGCGGGGGGATTGCCTACAACCGCGACGAATTCGTCCAGATCGTCACTGGCGGGCTCGAGGCGTCGCCGACCACCGAGGTGCTGATCGAGGAATCGGTGCTGGGCTGGAAGGAATATGAGATGGAGGTCGTGCGCGACCGCGCCGACAACGCGATCATCATCTGCTCGATCGAGAATGTCGATCCGATGGGGGTGCACACCGGCGACAGCATCACCGTCGCTCCGGCGCTGACCCTGACCGACAAGGAATATCAGCGCATGCGCTCGGCCTCGATCGCGGTGCTCCGCGAAATCGGCGTCGAAACAGGCGGTTCGAACGTCCAGTTCGCGGTCGATCCGAAGACCGGGCGGATGGTGGTGATCGAGATGAACCCGCGCGTGTCGCGGTCGTCGGCGCTAGCGTCGAAGGCGACCGGCTTCCCGATCGCCAAGGTCGCGGCTCGGCTGGCGGTCGGCTACACGCTCGACGAGATTGCCAACGACATCACCGGCGGAGCGACCCCGGCGAGCTTCGAGCCGACGATCGACTATGTCGTGACCAAGATCCCGCGCTTCGCGTTCGAGAAGTTCAAGGGAGCGCAGCCGCTGCTGTCGACTTCGATGAAGTCGGTCGGCGAGGTGATGGCAATCGGGCGGAGCTTCGCCGAGAGCCTGCAGAAGGCGCTTCGCGGGCTGGAGATCGGCCTCACTGGGCTCGACCGGGCGCGCGAGCTCGAAAATGCCGAGCCGGCGGCGATCGAGAGCGCGCTGGCTAGGGCGACGCCCGACCGGTTGCTGGTCGCAGCCGAAGCGCTCAGGCAGGGCTTCACAGTCGAGCGGATCAACGAAATTTCGGGGTTCGACTCGTGGTTTCTGAAGCGGTTGGAAGAAATTGTTCACGCGGAAGAGGAGGTTCGCGTGAATGGCCTTCCAAGCCACACGCGAGGCATGCGGCGGCTGAAGGCGATGGGCTTTTCCGACGCTCGGCTGGCCCAGCTCGCGCTCCGCTCGGCGCATATCGACCGGGAGATGGGCGAGGCGGTTGCCGCGGACGGATCGGGTACGGTGCACAGCGCCGTTCGCGGGATGACCGGCGGGATCACGGAAAGCGAGGTTCGCGATCACCGGCTCCGGCTCGGCGTCAGGCCGGTGTTCAAGCGCATCGACAGCTGCGCGGCCGAGTTCGATGCGGCGACGCCCTATCTTTATTCGACCTATGAGGCGCCTCTGTTCGGCGAGCCGGTGGACGAGGCGGAGGTGTCCGACCGGCGCAAGGTGATGATCCTCGGCGGCGGCCCGAACCGGATCGGGCAGGGGATCGAGTTCGACTATTGCTGCTGCCACGCCGCCTTCGCACTCGGCCGCGACGGCGCCGGGTTCGAAGTCATCATGGTCAATTGCAACCC
>DASUIB010000156.1:0-16547 GCA_036273235.1 Sphingomicrobium sp.
TGAAAATCCGGTCTATGACGTCTGGCCCAAGAGCTGCGCGATGACATATCCGGCGGGGCCGCCGGCGCCCGCGGCGCCGGCAAGCTCGAGCAACCTGTCGAGCGCGGCGAAGTCGGCGAGAGCGCCGGGCGGCGCGGCCAAGCCCTCGACGAAACCGACGGCAGCCCCGCCGCCGAGCGCCGCGGAGAGCAACGCGACATAGGTTTCGCGAGTGACGCTGATCGCGCCCAGCGACGCCAGGTGCTCGGTCATGAACTGGCAGTCGAGAAGTGAGAAGTTCCCGGTCTTGAGCCGAGCGATCAGCCAGGCAAGGGCGACTTTTGAGGCGTCCGTCCGGCGGCTGAACATGCTCTCGCCGAAGAAGGCTCGGCCGAGCTTCACGCCGTAGAGCCCGCCGACCAGCTCCTCGCCCTCCCAAACCTCGATCGAATGGGCGTGGCCCGATCCGTGCAGCGCAAGCATCGCTTGCTCGAGCTCGGCATTGATCCAGGTCTCCTCGCGGTCGGCGCAGGCGGCGATCACGCCGGCGAAGTCGCGGTCGCGAGTGACGTGGAACTTGCCGGACCGCAGCGTGCGTCTCAGGGAGCGCGAGACGTGAAACCCGTTCAGCGGAATGATCGCACGGTTGCGCGGCTCGACCCAGAACAGCTCGTCGGCGTTGCGGCTGTCGGCCATCGGGAAAATGCCGGTGGCATAGCCCTGCAGCAGCAGGCGAGGGTCGAGGCGACTCATAGACCAACTTTATCCGTCATTCCCGCGAAAGCGGGAATCCCACCTCTCTTACGAGCGCACGCAATAAAGCGGGACCTCCGCTTTCGCGGGGATGACGTATCAGAGGATTTCTTTGACCTTGTCCTGCGGGCGGCAGAGGCGGACGCCCTTGGCGGTCTCGACGATCGGTCGCTCGATCAGGATTGGGTGCTTGATCATCGCGTCGAGGATTTCATTGTCGGTGACGTCGGGGCGCTTAAGCCCGAGCTCCTCGGCGAGCGGCTCCTTTGCGCGCAGCCCCTCGCGCGGGCTGATCCCGGCGCGGTCGTAGAGGCGCTTCAGCTCTTCGCGCGAAGGCGGGTTCGCGAGATATTCCCGGACCTGCACGTCGCGGCCGGACTCGCGCAATATGTCGAGGGTCTTGCGCGACGTTCCGCACATCGGGTTGTGATAAATGACTGCCTTCATTTCGGTCTTTCTTTCCATCGGCGATTCAGTGGCTTAGCTAAATACGTTGAGTGCTCGAAACGACTCTCACGGCCCATCATTGTCGCGGCTGCGGAACGATGAGCGGCAATCGTCGTTCCTGCGCTTGTAACATGCACCGCCGCGCGGCGGTCGTGCTGCGTGCGGCGCATGTTCAGGCAGCTCAACATGAACGGGAGAAAGAGCGATGCGTAAATCCATTCTAGCCATGGCGCTTGCAGGTACGGCGGCCCTCGGCGCGTGCACGGCGAATCCGCGGATGAACTCCGACATCGCGACGGGCGCGGCGGTCGGCGCGGCCGGCGGCGCGGTCGTCGGCGCGGTTGCTCCAGGGATCAGCACGATCACCGGCGCGGCGGTCGGAGCGGCGATCGGCGGCCTGGCCGGCGCGGTCTGGGCCGACAACAACAATGACGGCTATGTCGACGGTTACGTCTACAACGGCCAATATTATTCTGGCACCCCTGCGGGCTATGACCCGACGACCCACGCGGTCGTGACTGGCGCGCTCGGCGGCGCCGCGGTCGGCGCGGTCGCCGGCGCGGTCCTTCCTGGCATCAGCATCCCGGCGGGCGCGGTGATCGGTGCTGCGGTCGGCGGTCTCGCCGGCGCGATCTGGGCCGATCGCAACAATGACGGCGTGGTGGACGGATACGTCTACAACGGGCAATATTATGCCGGTGGACCGTCGACGTCAGCTCCGATGCCGGCCCCGGCTCCGACCTATGCGGCGCCGGCCCGGAGTGGCGAACGCGGCTAAGCGCGAGCCAAGTATCGGAGAACAAGTGAGAAGTTTGCGTAATTGGTGCACCGGCCGTTGGCCGGTGCACTCATTTGAGAGCAAGGGTGGACTGGCCGCGGCGCTGATGTTCGGTGCCGCGGCCGTCGTTGCGCCTGCGCCCGCCGCCGCCCAGTCGGCACCGGTTGCGGCGGCTCCAGCGTCGGCGATGGGACAGACGATCGCCGATTTCTATCAGGCGCGGAAGAACGCGCCGCTGTGGCTGACGCCCGCCGCCGGCGATGCCGCGCAGCAGCTGATCGACGTGCTGGAGAGCGCCGGCCTCGACGGGCTCAGCCCGCAGAAATATTACACGCCCGAGCTCGAATCGGACCTGCAGGCGGTGCGCTCCGGCAAGAAGAAATACACAATTCGCGCCGACCAGGCGCTTTCGCAGGCCTTCGTCGCTTATGTTCAGGACCTTCGGCAGGATCCCGGCGTCGGGATCACCTATGTCGATCCGAGCCTCAAGCCGGCGCCCCCGTCGCCGCTCGCCGCGCTGCTCGAAGCCGCCGCGGCGCCGTCGCTGCCGGACTATGTCCGGAACTTCGGCTGGATGCACCCCTTCTACGGCGAGCTTCGCAAGGCGCTCGCGCAGCATCAATATACGGACGACCATGAGCGCGAGGTGCTCGAGCTCAACCTTCAGCGGGCGCGGGCGCTTCCGGCCGGGAAGCAGCGCTACGTCCTGGTCAACGCGGCCCAGCAGCGCCTCTATATGTACGAGGACGGAAAAGCGGTCGATTCGATGGTGGTGGTCGTGGGCAAGCCCAAATGGCCGACGCCCATGCTCTCCGCCTACATCCGCTACGCGGCGCTCAATCCCTATTGGTATGTGCCGCCGGACCTCGCGCCGGAGGACGTCGCCCAATACGTGGTCAAGCAGGGTCTCAAATATCTCGACGAATATGGCTACGAGATCGTGTCGGACTGGAGCTCGAACCCGACGATCATCGATCCCAAGACGATCGACTGGAAGGCCGTGAACGACGGCAAGGTCCAGATCAACATCCGGCAGAAGCCCGGCGCCAAGAATTTCATGGGCCGGATCAAGTTCATGTTCCCCAACCAGTTCGGGGTCTATCTCCACGACAATCCGCGGCGCGAGCTGTTCGAGCAGTCGGTGCGCTATTTCAGCGGCGGCTGCGTGCGGCTCGAGGATGCGTGGCGGCTGAGCCGCTGGCTGTTCCACCGCGAGCTGACGTGGGAGGGCCATGGCACCGAGGAGCCGGTGCCGCTCGAGCAGCCGGTGCCGGTCTATATCACCTATCTGACCGCGGTTCCCGACGGCCAGTCGGTGGCCTATTACGACGACGCCTACGGCCGCGACAAAGCGCAGCTTGCAGGAGGCGATGCGAGCAGCGGCTCCACCAGCGGAAAACGCTGAAGATCGATCAGTCGACCGGTTTTAGCGTATCGCGTTCGATTGGTTGCCCATTGAGGATAACCGTTTCGATCGTGTCGTAAGCGTCGACGCCGCGGAGAGGGTTTCGCTTGAGAAGCAACAGGTTGGCTTGCTTGCCCGCTTCGACTGTTCCCAGCGAATGTTCCAGGCCTAAGGCCCTCGCATTCTCGATTGTCGCCGCGCGAAGAATTTGTCTCGGCGTCGCCCCCGCATCGGCCCAGTTTTGAATCTCGATCCGCCCGTTCAGTCCTGGCGGGTTGCCGATACCGTCGCCCGCAGGCGTGTCGGTGCCGAGGATCAGCCGAACCTTGTCCTGGAGCATCAAGCGGAACGTGGCGCGGACACGCTTGAACACCGTTTCGAGCAGGTCCTCGAACTTGTACGGCGCTGGTGTCGCGCTCCGATATTCGTTGAGCAGTTCCGCCGCATCGGAACGTGCTTCGGCGCTTCCCAGGAAGGCGATCAGCTGGGGCGGCAAGGAATAAGCAAGCCGCGGGTCCTTGAGGATCGCCGGATCGATCATCGAGCGTTCCCCGAGTGTCACCTGCATCGTCGGCTGCACGCGAACGCCTTGCCTTGCCGCGGCCGCGATCACCTCGTTCGCAACCGCAGGCGGGTTCGGATCGGCCGGCGAGCCTGGCCAGACCCACAGGCCATGGGCGATGACGTCGGCGTGGGCCGCCAGCGCGGTCTGCCAAGCGCTGACGCCGGTGGCATGGACCATCATCACCAACCCGTGGCGTTTGGCGGATTGACGCAGCGCCCGGAGCGTCGCCGCGTGGGGGACCGGCCAATTGAAGATTCCATAACCTGGCTCGTCGAACACCTTCAGGCAGATCGCGCCCTGAGCCAATGCGCGCCAAACTGCCTTCTCCGGCGCAAAATCGTCGGGGTTCAGCGTGCTTGGCCAATATTTCTTTTCCGCGGGCTCATAGACCAGGTTTGGAAAGTGCGGCGACTTGGGATCGGCCGGGACATGCTGAGCCAGATAGCCGCCTGCAACCTTCACCCCCGGGCCGCAGCTATAGAAGTTGGGATGAAGCGGCGTTCCTTCGAACCAGGACTTGACCCCAGCCGGCAAATCGAGATCGACGACCGTCGTGAAGCCGAACGCCAGGAAAGCGCGCGGGACTTGCGCCTTGTAGGCAGCCCAAAGTTCGGGGTGACGGTCGATCTCTTCGTCGGTCAGCGCCGCCGAATGGCCAACGTGAACGTGTGAATCGATCAGGCCCGGGATGAGAAAGCGTCCGCTTCCGGAAATTCGATGGGCACCAGCCGGGGGCTGAAGCCGGCGCCCAATCTGGGCAATCCGCGTTCCGTGAATAAGCACGTCCGCGTGATCCAGCGGAACCGGGCGCTCCGGTGAGACGATCGTCACATCCTGGATGATCAGCCAGCGGGATGCAGACGATGACTGCTGTGCCACTGCCGGCGACCCGATCATTGCGGAGGCAATGGTAAGATGCTTCCCAAAGCTGCTTCCCATCCCAGCCCCCTTGCCGGCTATTCGAATTGCGGAAGCTCTAACTTACTTGGTGTGTATCATACACGCAATACAGGTTGAGGACGCTACGCATGCCTAATTATCGCCGTCGCCAGTTCGGGAAGTAAGTGATGTCCTGCGCGACCGCTCGGCCGCTCGGGTCGCGCGCGGGGGAGAAGCGGACGTAGCGGACCGTCAGAGCGCAGACCAGGCCGTCGATCGAAGAATCGCCGCTCGATCGCGCGATCCGGCAATTGGAGACACTGCCGTCGGGGTTCACGAGAATGTGGACTCCGACCAGCCCGCTCGGAATGCCGGTCGCCGCCAGCCGGCCATATTCGAAATTGGGGATGTTGCTGACGAGCCGCGCCGGGGTGAAGCGCGAGTAATCGGCATAGCCGCCACCGCCCGGACCGTTGCCGCTGCCGCCCCCGCCGGTGCCGTTGCCCACCGCGGCGGCGCCTGAGCTAGAAGCAGTGCCGGTTCCCGCGACCTTCGCCGCCGGTAACGGTGAGGGCGCGGGGATCTTGGGCGGCGGCGCGACGATCGGCGCGGGCTCAGCCCTTTTCGCCGGAGCGCCGGCGGCTTTCTTCATCTCGGGCCGCGGGCGCGGCTTCGGCGGCGGAGGGGGAACGGGCGGCGGAGGCGGCGGCGGCGCGAGGTTGAAGGTCTTCAGCGCCTCGACCGCTTCGCTGACGGTTTTCACGTTGAGCCCCGAGAGGATGATGAACGCCAGCGCCGCGTGCACCGCGACGACGGCGATGATGGCCTTGGCCTGGTCGGGCCGGCCCGCGGTTCCGGTGTAGCTGGACATCTCGAAGGGTCCGTCTTCGAGCTGACAAACGCCCTTTTGCCGGAAAGTTTGCTTGCCTCTATTCGTGCGCGGTCTGCGCGTCGGCCATGAAGTCGGCGTGGCTGCGTTCCGGGCCGAACGCGGTCCAGACCGCGATCAGCACCGCCATCGCCCCGCCGAAGATCGCCAGCGCCAGGCCGTAATTATTGCCATGGCTCTCGGCGATCTGCGCCTGGAACACGCCGTTGCGCGACATGATCAGATTGCCGAGCTGATAGGCGAAGCCCGGAAACAAAGCCCTCGCCCCCGCCGGCGAAAGCTCGTTCAAATGCACCGGAACGATTCCCCACGCGCCCTGCACCGCGACCTGCATCAGGAACGCGCCCAGGCCCAGCAGCAGCGGAGTCGCGGTAAACGCCCATAGCGGCACGACGGGTAGCGCCAGCAGGCTCGCGATGATGATCGCGCGTTTGCGGCCGATCCGCTCCGACCAGATGCCGAAGGCGATTCCGCCGACGATCGCGCCGACGTTCATGATCGCCGTGAGCGTGCCGGTGAGATGGGTAGAGAAATGATGCTGCTGCTGAAGGAAGGTCGGATAGAGGTCCTGCGTCCCGTGGCTGAGCCCGTTGAACGCCGCCATGAGCACGATCATGTAAAGCGCGATCTTCCAGTAACGGAGCAGCTCCGCGACGGGATTGACCCGCGGCTTGCGCTGCTGCGCCTCGAAGACGGGGCTCTCCTTCACGTGAATTCGGATGAGGAGGACGAGAAAGGCGGGCGCGACTCCGACCATAAACATTCCGCGCCAGCCGATTGTGTCGAACAGCAGGAAATAGACCAGGCTGGCAACGAAATAGCCCGACGGATAGCCGCTCTGGAGCAGCCCGGAGACGGGGCCGCGCAGCCGTGCGGGGATGGATTCCATCGCGAGGCTGGCGCCGAGGCCCCACTCGCCGCCCATCGCCACTCCGAACAGGAAGCGGAGGACGAGCAGGCTGGTCAGCGAAGGCGCGAAGCCCGACGCCAGCTCGAACACGGAAAAGAGGATGATGTCGACCATCAGCACCGGCCTGCGGCCGAAACGCTCGGCCAGCCAGCCGAAGGCAAAGGCACCGATCGGCCGAGCGGCGAGGGTCAGCATGATCGCGACCGCGACGGCCTTGACGTCGGTGTGGAATTCCTTCGCGATCGCCGCGAGCATGAAGGTGAGCAGAAAGTAATCGAACGCATCGAGCGTCCAGCCGAGATAGCTCGCCCAGATCGCGCTACGCTGCGACGGCTCGAGCGACTTGATGTCGGCGATCAGGGTCATCATGCGGCCTTGTCCACGCGGATATCGTCCTCGTGCTCCCGCGCCTGAGCAAGGTCATAGGCGGCTTGCATCCGCACCAAAGTCTCGGCGCTCAGCCCGAACGCCTTCTCGAAGCGGATCGCCATCTCGGCTGAAAGTCCGGCGTTGCCATTAAGCAGATTGCTCATCGCCTGACGCGACACGTGCAGCCGTTCGGCCGTTGCAGTGACGCTGAGGCTCGTCGGCCGGATGATCTCGTCCCGGAGCCAATCCCCGGGATGGACCGCGAAGCTGCGATGAAGCTGAATAGCCATCAGTGATAATCCTCCAGGTCCATGTCCTCGATCGCGCCGACGGCATTGACTCGGAACGTCAGCCGCCAGTTCCGGGTGACCGTCAGCGCCCATTCGCGTTTGCGGTCGCCGGTCAGCCGGTGTGCTCCGAAATTGGGCGGCGCCAACAACTCGTCCTCCGAAGCGATAGCGTCGAGATAGGCCAGCATATTGCGGAGCCGATCGACCGATCCGCTCGGCAGGCCTTTGACCGATCCAGACTCGGCGAAGCGGCGCAGGGCTTTGTGCCGGATGCTCTCGATCCGCATCGCGGCTTCGATCTAGCAAGCTCACGACTAGTGTCAAGTGACGGTTGTCGGACGAAGATTTGAATGGTCGGGCCGCTGGACGCCGCATGCGCGAGGTGCCAGATCGCGCGCATGGACGCACCCAATTCCGATCTTTCCGTCTGGTGGATGCCTTTCACCGCCAACCGCCAATTCAAGGCCGAGCCGATGCTGCTCGCGCGCGCCGAGGGTATGCATTATTTCACGCCCGAGGGGCGGCCGGTACTCGACGGCGCGGCGGGCCTCTGGTGCGTGAACGCGGGCCATGGCCGGCGCGAGATCGTCGAGGCGGTGAGCGAGGCGATCACCGAGCTCGATTACGCGCCGCCGTTCAAGATCGGCCATCCTTATGCGTTCGCCGCCGCGGATGCAGTGAAGAGGCTGCTGCCGACGGGCTTCGGCAACGTGTTCTTCGTCAATTCCGGGAGCGAGGCGGCCGAGACCGCGCTGAAGATCGCCCGCGCTTATCATGTCGCTCGCGGAGAGCCCGAGCGGGTGTGGCTGATCGGGCGCGAGCGCGGCTATCATGGGGTGAATTACGGCGGCATTTCGGTCGGGGGCATTCCGCACAACAAGGCGGCATTCGGGCCGCTTCTGCAGGAGGTCGATCACCTCCGCCACACGCATGACCTCGCGCGCAACGCTTTCTCTCGCGGGCAGCCCGAGCATGGCGCGGAGCTCGCCGACGACCTGCTGCGGTTGATCGAAAAGCATGGCGCGGAGAAGATCGCGGCGGTGATCGTCGAACCGATGGCGGGCTCGACCGGCGTTCTGCCGCCGCCGAAGGGCTATCTCGAGCGCCTGCGCGCGATCACGTCGGAGCACGGCCTCCTCTTGATCTTCGACGAAGTCATCACGGGGTTCGGGCGACTCGGTGCGCCGTTCGCCGCGCAAAGGTTCGGGGTCACGCCCGACATCATCGCGATGGCGAAGGGAATGACCAATGGCACCATTCCGATGGGCGCCGCGGCGGTCCAGAGCCACGTTTACGATGCTCTGATGCAAGGGCCGATCGGCGCGATCGAGCTGTTCCACGGCTATACTTATTCGGGTCACCCGGCCGCGTGCGGTGCACTGATGGCCACGCTGAAGATTTACGAACGCGAGCAGCTGTTCGAACGGGCGCGGCGGCTGGAGACCTATTGGGAAGAAGCGGTGCACATGCTTCGCCAGGCGCCCAATGTTGCCGACGTGCGAAATATAGGCCTGGTCGCCGGAATCGAGTTCAAGCCGGTCGAGGGCGCTACTGGTGCCCGCGGCAGCGACGTCTATCGCCGGGCATTCGACGGCGGGCTGCTGGTCCGAGTGACGGGAGACACGATCGCACTGTCGCCGCCGCTGATCGTCTCCGAGCAGCAGGTCGAAGAGATGGTCGAGAAGCTCGGTCGGGCGATCGCCGATTCGTCGAAGGAGCTTGCGTGATCGGCTTCAGCCGCCGCGGCGTGATCGGCGGCGCCGCGACGCTTGGGGTTTTGCCGGCGAGGGCCTTCGCGTTCACCGACCCCCGAAGCGCCGAGCTGATCGTCCGCAACGGGCGTGTCTATACGATGGAGCCGACAGCACCGAAGGCACAGGCGTTCGCGGTCCGGGACGGGCGCATCATCGCCGTCGGATCGAACGACGCGGTCAGCGGCCTCCGCGGCAAGGGCACAGAAGTGTTCGACGCCCGGGGAATGACGGTCGTGCCGGGGTTCATCGACTGTCACCTGCATCCCGAAGGTGAATCGCTGCTCTATGATGTGCTCGTCGGCAATCCCTACGACGTCGAGTTCGTCACCATCGATTCGATCGTCGCCAAGCTCAAGGCGCGGGCGGCCAAAACCCCGCCGGGCGAGTGGGTCCAGGGGATGTTCTACGACGACACCAAGGTGAAGGACGGGCGGCCGCTGACGCGCGCCGACCTCGACCGCGTGTCGAGCGTGCATCCAGTGGCGGTAATCCATCGCGGCGGCCACACGGTGTTCGTCAACGGCAAGGCGTTCGAGCTCGCGGGAATCACCAAGGCGACGCCCAACCCCTTCGGCGGGACGTTCGACCGCGATGCCAACGGTGAGCTCAATGGGCGAGTGACCGATAACGCGCAGGACCTCTTATGGAAGGCCGGCACATTCCCGAAGTACAGCGAGGCCGAGCAATCCCAGCGCGCCAAGGCCGGCATCGCCTATATCTCGAAGCAGTTCGCGCGATTCGGCCTCACCACCGTCCACCACGAGGGCGGCAATTTCTCGGCGCTGATGCAGGTCCGGCAGGACGGCGACCTGATGCACCGCGTGAGCTACGAGGCCGACCAGCCGATGCTCGATGCGATGATCGCCAACGGCTGGCGCACCGGCTTCGGCGACGATTGGATCCGCCTCGGCGCGACGATGGAGCATATCGTCGACGGGAGCTTCTCCGAACGGACGATGTCGATCCGCGCGGGTTACCCGAACCGCCCCGATTATCATGGCAACGTCACGACCAAGCAGGCCGATCTCGACGCCTGGGTGGAGCGGGTCTGGCGCTCCGGGATCCAGCCCAACTGCCATGTCAATGGCGACATCGCGATCGACATGTATCTGACGGCGCTGGAGCGCGCGCAGCGGCTGTTCCCGAGGCGCGATGTCCGGCCGAAGTTCACCCATGCGACGCTTGCTTATCCCGACCTCATCGCGCGGATGAAGGCGCTCGACGCGGTGCCGGCCTGCTTCACCAGCTACGCTTATTACAACCCCGACAAGTTTAAATTCTACGGCGAGGCGCTGATGGAGCATATGATGCCCTACCGCTCCTATCTCGATGCCGGGATCAGGGTTGCGGGCGGGTGCGACTTCCCGCCCGGGCCGTTCTCACCTTTGATGGGTATTCAGGGGATGGTGACCCGCACCGGTTGGAACGGCGAGGCCTGGGGCGCCAACCAGCGGATCAGCGTCGACGATGCGCTCCGCGTCTATACCGCCAACGGCGCCTACAATTCGCACGAGGAGCATGTGAAAGGCTCGATCGCTCGCGGAAAGCTCGCCGATTTCGTCGTGCTCGCCGACGATCCCCACATTGTTCCGCATGGCAAGATCAAGGGCATCGCGATCGTCCGCACGGTCGCGGGCGGACGCACGACCTACGCTGCGTAACCAACGGCATTCGGAACAGGCTCGGCAGGACCAGCGTTTGAAAGTTCATCTCCGACAGCTCTTGCCGTCTTTACGGCTCAATTAACGGGCAGCGTTGTTTGCCCGGAGGCACGAAGATGGGGAACGCGTTCGAGAGTTTCTTGATGGCCGGGTTCGAATGCTCGTCGCATCGCCGGCGCGACGGCGTGCGCCTCGACCTGATCAGGGCGACCGCGCACGACAAGCACGTCCTTCGCGATTATCGACAATTGAAGGAGCTCGGCTTCGGGACCGTCCGCGACGGTCTCCGCTGGCACCTGATCGGAAAGACTCCCGGCAAATACGACTGGTCGAGCTGGCTGCCGATGCTCGAAGCGGCGGAGGAGGCCAGGCTCCAGGTGATCTGGGACCTGTTCCACTACGGCTCGCCCGATCACGTCGATCAATGTGCCGAAGACTTTCCGCAGCGGTTCACCGACTTCGCCATGGCGGCCGTCGAAGTTCAGCAGTCGGTGAGCAATCGGCCGCCGCTGCTGTGCCCATTGAACGAGATCAATTTCGTCGCCTGGGCGGTGGATGAGGGCTATTTTCCCTGCAGCCGCAGACCGGAACGGGGCTGGTTCAAGCATCAGCTCGTCACCGCCGGAATCGGGGCGGCACGCGCGATCAAGCAACGCTGGCCCAAATCCACGATCATCTGGGCCGAGCCCCTGATCCACATCGCCCCGCACAACCGCCGCCGGGAAACGATCCACCGGGCGCAACGCAACCTTCAGGGCATGTACGAGGCCTATGACTGGATCACCGGAATGGCGAAGCCCGAGCTCGGCGGCGATCCATCGCTGGTCGACGTGGTCGGGTGGAATTTCTACCCGCACAACCAATGGTATTTCGAGGGACCGACAATCCCGATGGGACATCACGAATATCGGCCGCTCGCGGATATGCTGATCGAAATGGCCGAGCGTTACCGAAAGCCGGTTTTTCTTTCCGAGACGGGCGCCGAAGGCAGCGGCAAGCCGTCGTGGCTCCATTACGTGTGCAGCGAGGTGCGCGAGGCGATGAGCCGCGGCGCGGACATCCGCGGCATCTGCTGGTACCCGATCACCGCTTACCCGGGATGGGACAATTCGCGGCACGCCGAGACCGGGCTGCTGTCGAGCGTGGTTGCCGACGGGAGCCGGCACGTCGATGAGAAATTGCTCGCCGAGTTCGACCGTCAGCGCGAGCATTTCGCGGAGATGGCGCAGGCGAAGAGGCGGCCGCGCGCCGTCGCCGGTGGGCGCAGCTATTAGGTGATCGGCGCGGGCTGAGGCTCGTGCGAAGGTGTGCCGACCCATGGCCAGCCTTCATGCCATTCGACCCGGTCGATCAGCAGGATTCGGCGGCTGTTGATCTCATCCTCCTGGGCCTGCCGGGGTCTGTTCACGTCGATCGCGTGATAGACGATCCACACTTCGCCCGATTTGTCATCGATGATGCAATTGTGGCCTGGGGCAAGCCAGCGGTCGTTCTTGAACAGGATCAGGCTGTGCGGAACGCCCTTCGCTTCCTCGAGCGTTTCGAATGGCCCCGTCGCGCTCCGCGAACGCGCGACCATCACTCCATATTCGGCATCCGGCCCGCAACAATTGTCGCCTGAGTAGAACAGATAATAAAATTCATCGCGGCGGATCGCCCACGAAGCTTCGACCAGGCGCGGAAAGGAGCCGTGCCTGCCGTTGGGCCAGATGAGGTCGATGGGCGCGCTTTCCGGAACGAAAGACATCCGGTCCGGGGCAAGCTCCTGCACCCTGATCGGCTGATAGCCCGACCCCCAGTAGAGGAGATGCTTGCCCGTGGCCGGATCGTCGAAGGCCATCGGGTCGATATATTCGAAGCCCATTCCAAGCAGGAGCGGCATGCCCATCTCGACGAAGGGCCCCGCGGGAGAGCTCGAGGTCGCGACCGCGAGCGCATGGCCGCGCTCATGGTGGTGGCAGACGTCGGGAGTCGCGGAAAAATACATGAAATAGGTCGAGCCGTCGAAGATGACGCTCGGCGCCCAGAAGTCCTGAGTCGACCGCGCCCAGGTGGGTTTTTCGGGAAGCGCGTCGCCGAGATGGTCCCAGTGGACCAGATCCTTCGACCTCGCGACCTGGATGTTGATCCACTTGTGGTCGCGCAGCGTCTGGGTCCCGTAGGCATAATAATAGCCGTCGGGCGCATGGACGATGGAAGGATCCGGGAAGTCGCAATCGAGGACCGGGTTCACATAGAGGGACTGCGATCCGTCGGCAGCCGCCCCCGCTTCGCCGCCGCCCTCAAACGAACGTCCGGCTGGATCGAGAGGCTCATTCATCCGATTCCCAATATGGCTGATTGCGCGTGACGCAAAGAGCCTAGTCGACGCCGACGATGATCAGCGAAACATTGTCGGGAGCGCCGCGGGCGAGCGCCATCTCCATCAGCCGGTCCGCCGCTTGGTCGAGCCTTGCCGCGCGCAGCTCCCCGGCGAGCTCGGGATCAGGGACGAGGCGCGTCAAGCCGTCGCTTGCGAGAAGAAAACGGTCGCCGGGCTCGGCGTCGCCGCTGACGACCTCCGGCTCGATCGTTTCCGCAACGCCGACGGCGCGCGTGATGAGGTTGGCATTCTCGTGGGTTTCCGCCTGCTCGGGCGTCAGCATGCCGGCATCGACGAGATCCTGCACGAGGCTGTGATCGCGGGTGAGGCGGCTGAGCCCGCCATCGCGGAACCGATAGGCGCGGCTGTCGCCGAGCCAGAAGCAGCGAAAGGAATCGCTCGCGATTGCCAGGCCGACGACCGTGGTTCCGATCGTTTGCTGCCGTTCGGATGACCGCGCGAGCGCGATCAGCTCGCGATTGACCTCGCTCAGCGCATCGATCGCTTTGGCCGCGACCTGGTCGACATCGTCCGTCGCCGGCACGCAGCGGAGGGCGTCGGTGACCATCGTGCTCGCGACTTCGCCTGCGTCATGGCCGCCCATCCCGTCCGCGACGGCCCAAAGGCCGCGGCCGGATTCGGCAAGAACGGAATCCTCGTTGATCTTCCGCTTCAGCCCAACATCGGTGCGGCTAGCGCAGTCGAAGCGCATTTTCGAAGGCCCCCGCCAATCGTTCAACTGACTGACTAGCATTCGCCGAAGCTTCATGCGATTTACTTTTTGATAGGTCGGTCGTGGGGGCGCGACGATGAACAAAGCTTACAGTAACAAGGCACTCCCGATGGGGACGGTGCTGCGCGAGTGGCGGATCGAAGAAGTGCTGGGCGTCGGCGGCTTCGGCATCGTCTATAAAGCGCGCGGCATCTACTTCAACGAACTGGTTGCAATCAAAGAGTATTTCCCGAGCTCGATCAGCGAGCGCGACTCCGAAGACACGGTCGTTCCGATCGATTCGGAGGCTGAGGAAGTCCACGCCCTCGGCCTCAAGAAATTCGTCGAGGAGGCCAAGCTCCTGTGGAACCTCTCGACTCCGTCGCGCCATCCCAACATCGTCAGCGTCCGAAGCCTCTTCGAAATCCACGGCACCGCCTACATGGTGATGGACTTCGAGGACGGGCTATCCCTCTCGAAGATGCTGAAGCAGGGCAGGCGCTTCAACGAACGCAGCCTGTGGAACATCCTCCAGCCGATCGCCACCGGCCTCGAGCGTGCTCACAGAGTCGGCGTGCTCCATCGCGACATCAAGCCGCCGAACATCCTCATCAATGAGGATAACAGGCCGGTGCTGATCGATTTCGGGTCAGCGCGGTTTGACACCGCTGAAGCGACGAGCACGACCGTGACGTTCCACACGCCGCCTTACGCGGCGATCGAACAATATGTGAAAACCTATCCGCAGGGGCCATGGACCGACATCTACGCGCTCGGCGTGGTGATGTACGAGTGCGTGACCGGAGAAAAGCCGCCCGAGGTGCTCGAGCGGCTTCACGCCGGTCTCGGCAAGCCGCTCGCCGGAGGAAAGTGGCCCGGCTACGGAAAGAAATTCCTTTCGGCGATCGACGTCGCGATGACGGTCAAACCAGAGGAGCGTCCGCAGACGCTAAGCGCGTGGCTGGCAATGTTCGGCAAACCCGCCGAGGCGACAGATATAGCCGACGACGAAGCGACCCGTTTCTATGCAAAGCAGGTCGAGACGGAAGCGATCGTCCCGGTTCCTCCGACTCCGGATCTCGACGGGAAGACCCCCGTCGAAACCGGCGTTCCCGCGGACCTCAAGCAAGCCGAGTTCAAACGCGCAGGGGAGGAAACGCGCACACGAAAGAAGGCCGCATCGGAAGAGAAGGCTGCTGACGGCGGGAAGAAGGGCCGGACGCGCGTGATCGAGCCGGTGGCGAGCGGTGAGGATGCGGAAGCCGCCGGCAGGTCGGGATCAAAGTCGCCGACGGCCGCTCCTGAAGCGAAGAAACGCAACCCGATGGTGCTCGCCGCTGCCGCTGCCGGCCTCATCGCCGTCGTCGGGGTCGGGGCGTTCGCGTTGCGGGGAGGAAGTTCGGCGTCGGACGCGAACGGAACGCAGATCGCCAGCAGCGGCGCCGACAATTCAGCCGCGACCGTCGCTGCCGTGGGTCCGGCGGGAGGGGCGCCCGACACGAACGCGGTCGCCAATGCCGCCCAGCCTGCGACCGCAGCCAGCCCCGCTCCGGCCGATGTTCAAACCAACAGCGCTCAGGCGCTCGCGGCTGAGAAAGCCAAAACCGCCGCAGCGCAAGCTCAGCTTGCTGCGCTGAAGAAGGCGTCGGCCAAAACGCCTTCGCTGGCTGCGAGCGCAACGACCAAGAAGGCTGCAAAGGCCGCGACCGCTTCCACCGAGGCAAGTGCCGCGCCGGATGCCGGCATTTCCCCGGCAACGATGGCGCAGTTCAATGCGGCGGTCGACGATGCACGTTCGATGGCCAAGCAGGTCATGCGCTCCAGCCAGGGCCAGAACGTCGACACGGCAAGGAACTACGACAATTATCTGAAGACGCTCAAAGCCTCGATGCGCGGAATCTCGACGGAGCGTGACGCCCAGCGGCTGCTAAAACAGGCGGAGCAGACCCGAGCTTATATCGCGTCCTTGCAGCACTAGCGGTTCGGAGCCGGTCCGAGCCTGAAGGCGCCGCGGAGCACCCGGCCGTAGAGTTCCGGATCGTCGAGTGACCCCGCCGGCGCTTTGCTTGCTTCGTCCATCAGCAAGCGAATTTCGACATCGTCGGAATCGCGGCCGACGCGGATATGGATTACGGGCACCGCCTGCCGAAGGGCCAGCTCCACGACATACCCCGTTCCTCCGGGTCCTCTCGCCTGTTCACCATCCCAGATCGCGATCATGAGGTCCGCGGTTCGGACCAGCGATTCCCCGACCAGCACATAGGCCGCTTCGAGGTCCTCGCGCTGCCCTGGAAGGGCAACGATCTCGTCGGCCGCCTCGAGCGCCTGTTCGAAACGATCGAGCTCTTCGCCCGGAGCGAAATCCTTTCGATATTCGTGCGGCTCGAATGGAAGCAGCGCCCGAACGAAATAGCCGCTGGAGCGAGCGCAAATGGCTGCGATCTGATCGGCGCCGCTGGCCAAAGGTGTGTGCAGGAGCAGTTGGGCGGCGGTTTCGCTGCACAGGGCGTCCTCCGCCTCCTGAAGCCTCAGCGTCGCTTCGCGAAGCTCGCGGAAGATCGTGTAGACCACCGGCCGCAAACTCCGGACGAGAGGCGCCGTAAGCGCTCCCGCGCGGTGACCCGTGACGCCGATATTGAGGACAATCGGCTTTGGAGCAGCAGTCTCCGCGAGGCGATCAGGAAGCGGCTGCGACACGGCTGGCGCGCAAACCATCTTCGCCGCTCGCCCCATCCGCTTCGGTCTCCGGTCGAACCACGTGGCACAACTCCACTTCGCCGAGCCGAAGCACCGA
>DASUIB010000157.1:0-10377 GCA_036273235.1 Sphingomicrobium sp.
GCCGGAGTCTCGCGCCAGACGATCAACTCGATCGAGACCGGCCGCTTCGAGCCGAGCCTCAGCCTCGCCCTGATCCTCGCGCGCCTGTTCGAAACCCCCGTCGAACGCATTTTCGCGCTTCCGGAGTGACTCATCCTCTCCGTCGCGAAGGGATGGGGAGGGGGCAGCGCAAAGCGCTGACAGAGGGGCCACTCCCCGCAAGTTGCAGCGCAACCACCCCGCGCCTATCTCGCGCGGCATGGGATACGAAACCGACCTCAAGCTCTTCATCGACGGCGCGTGGAAATCGGGCGAGGACCGCGACCGGTTCACCGTCGTCAACCCCGTCGACGCCCAGCCGATCGCCGAGCTTCCGCTCGCGACCGAAGCCGACCTCGACGAAGCCCTCGCCGCTGCGCAGCGGACCTACCCCGAATGGCGCGCCACGGACGTCGAGAAGCGCGCCGCGATACTCCACAAGGCGGCCAAGCTGCTTCGCGAACGCGCCGACCAGATCGGCCGGACCATGACCCAGGAGCAGGGCAAGATTTTCCCCGAAGCGCGCGCCGAAGTCCTGGGCTCGTCACAGCTGTTCGACTGGTACGCCGAGGAGGCCAAGCGCAACTACGGCCGCGTGCTCGTCCGTCCCGCCGGCCAGCTCAGCCGGGTGATGCACGAGCCGGTCGGCCCTGTCGCGACGTTCACGCCCTGGAACTTCCCGATCTACATGCTGGCGAAGAAGGTCAGCGCCGCGCTCGCCGCCGGCTGCTCGGTCATCTCCAAGCCGCCCGAGGAGGCGCCCGGCTGCACCCAGGCGCTGGCGAAGGCGCTCGACGATGCCGGCCTGCCCAAGGGCGTGTTCCAGATCGTGTTCGGGGTCCCCGACGTGGTCAGCCGGCACCTCATCGCCTCGCCGATCATCCGCAAGGTCAGCTTCACCGGCTCGACCGCGGTCGGAAAGCATCTGATGAAGCTGTGCGCCGACAGCATGACCCGGGTGACGATGGAGCTCGGCGGGCACGCGCCGGTGCTGATCTTCGACGACTGCGACCTCGAGCGGACGCTCGACATGGTCGTTCCGCAGAAATTCCGCAACGCCGGGCAGGTGTGCGTGTCGCCGACACGCTTCTACGTGCAGGAGGGCATCTACGACGCGTTCGTGAAGGGCTTTGCCGAGCGCACCCAGAAGGTGAAGATCGGCAACGGCCTCGACGAAGACACGAAGATGGGTCCGCTCGCCAACAAGCGCCGTCCCGAAGCGATCGGCAAGCTGGTCGAGGATGCGCGCTCGAAAGGCGCCAGGGTGCTCGCGGGCGGCGAGCCGGGCGACAGCGGCTTTTTCTTCAAGCCGACTTTGCTCGCTGACGTTCCGCTCGAGGCCGACATCATGAACACCGAGCCGTTCGGTCCTGTGGCGGTCTCGCGTCCGTTCAAGGACATGGATGAAGCGATCGCCCAGGCCAACCGTCTGCCCTACGGCCTTGCCGCCTTCGCCTTCACCGAGAACGGCCGCCGCGGCAATCTGCTCGGCGACGCGATCGAGTCCGGCATGGTCGGAATCAACACCTTCGCCATCAGCGGCGCCGACACGCCGTTCGGCGGGGTCAAGGATTCAGGCTTCGGAAGCGAAGGCGGCAAGGAAGGGCTCGAGAGCTACCAGGTGGTGAAGGCGGTGCATCAGGCTTGAGCAACGGCCCTGAAGCCAAATTCGCAATTGAAATCCGGCGCTCCGTTCTCAGCCCACGGGCCGCCTAAGCCTGCTTCCTCGCCCCCTCGTCCCATGCGACGTGCAACATCGGCCTCGCATCAGCCATCTCGACGAGCGCGCGATACTTGGCGGCAAGCGCCAGGTGGATTTCGGTTGCTGCCTCCGATGCTGCGGATTGGGCGCGCGCCGTCTCCTCTTCGGCACGCTGCTCGAAATAATCTCGGTCAGTGGCGGACATAACTGCTCCCCGGATGTAGCGGGAGCGCGCTCATAGTCTCTCAGTCACCGACGCGCTGAGGCTATTGTCGGCGATTTCAGTGTCATCCACCAATTTTCCCTTTCGGTTCATCACATTTGTTAGCTTTCCGGTCGAGCGTTTGCTTTATTATTGCTCTCCCCCCATATTCGCATGATCGCTGACACAACGGTCCCTGGGCGTCGGCGGCTGAGAGTGACGTTTGCTCCCGCCTGAATCATAGGATGGAGCACATGACTGATCCCGCTGACGGCGGCCCGGTGCGAATGGTTGGCGAGTCATTTAACAGCGTTGAATATTTGCTCTTCGACAGTCTCGTTCATCGCCTGATCGAAAAGGGCCTTCTGACCAAGAACGATGCGCTGAGTGTGGTGCAGATCGCTGCGGAAGTCGTGCGCGGCCGAATCCATGAAAGCGGAGCTGCCGCTGCGCCGTTCGAGGCAGCATTGGCAACGCTGGAGCGGACTTACTCGAGCTTCGAAGCACTGGCGGATCGGCAAGGCGCTGCGCGATTAGACGGGCACAACGTCCATCCCTTGCGCGCGCCTCTTCACGGCGAACGGCCCCGCTTCCCTTCGGATGACAATTAGCGCTGTCGATTTCTGCGCTTGATTGAATCCAAATGCAGATAGTCTCTCTGAAAATCACCTGCAGCGGCAAGCTTCTTCCAATCGCCGATGATCACCGACTTCGCAGTGGCTCGCTCGATCAGCCCATCCTTTTCGAGAGCCTGTAAAACTCGATTGACGTGCACGGCGGTCAAGCCAGTCGCGTCCGCGAGCTGATCCTGCGTCATGGGCAGTTCGTAGTGCATCTGCTCAAGGCCGACGGCATCCAGTTTGAGGGCGAACTCGCACAGCAGGTGGGCAATGCGTGTGGGCGCATCGCGCCGACCAACGTTCGCAACCCATTCGCAATAGATCGAGGCATCGACGAGCGTGTCAAACCAAAGCGCATCCTTGATCGCTGAATCATTATCGGAAAGGCGCTTGACCGCCTCGATTGGCAGTCTGGCCATCTTACAGGCCGTCAAGGTTTGAACGCCGTGGTCGGCGACCCCCAGCAGCGCATTGTGCAGGTCGACCAGGTCCCCTTTCATGTGGATGGAGACGATCTGGCGGCCTCCGCTGCCGACGTATTTGAAGCGGACGCAATAGCCCGAAAGAACCACCCAGCAGTGCGAGATATCGTCGCCTTCGCGAACCACGACCTTCTGTTTTTCGATAACGCTCACGCTATGCGGCAGATCGAGAAGCGCCTGCTCCTGCTCAGGCGTCAGGTTGACCCAGAGCCTGAGCTTACGAAGCATCGGTGCAAGGACAGGTGCGTCCATGGAAACTCTCCGGGCGACGGGCCGGAGCAGCTCGCCGTCGCTGGACTGCCACGAAAAGCCAGCAACTTACAGTTTTTATTCCCAATTCCGGTTCCGCACCATAGGCCGGAGAAATCGACGCTACTGGATCGATGACGCCCCGATCGAGACCACGAACCGCCCAAGCGTTTCGTCGCCATCCGCGACGAGGACTTCAGCGGCGAAAAATGGGTTTCCGTTGGCGACCTCATCGCTGCCGATTTCGAGAGCAGCTTTGATGCCTTGCATCCTGGCAGCCTCGAAAGACGGCAGTTCGTGTTCATCGCAGGCGCTGAATGTCTGATTGATGACGGTGATTCGGAATGTCGGCACGCAGACGTATCGTTCTCGGGCCGGCGACGTTCCGCTAAGTCACATGAGTTAGGTCGTTTGTTGCCCGAGGGCACGAACCGAAACGGTAGGCTAGGCAGCCCTTGGCCCGGTCTCGTTGCCTTCTTCCGCCTCGATCATGTCGGCTTCCTCATCCAGTTCTTCAGCCATTTGAGCCAGTCGAGCGCGCGTCTCCTCGTCTCTGGCATCACGGGAGAGGCGGCGACATTCCTGCGCGCGGGTGCGGAACCGGTCGGAGTCTTCCGACATGGCCGCAAAACCCACATATGTTAGGATCGTTCCCGCCTCTCCTGCTGCGTATCTTCCTAACATGGCACCGCGTCGCTAACGCAGCGCCCATGACCATGCGCACCGGCGGACGCGTCCTCGTCGACCAGCTCAAAGTCCAGGGCTGCGACCGTATCTTCACGGTGCCGGGCGAGAGCTTCCTCGCGGTGCTCGACGCGCTCCACGACACGCCGGAAATCCAAACCGTCGTCTGCCGGCAGGAAGGCGGCGTGGCTTATATGGCGGACGCCGACGGCAAGATGACCGGCCGGCCGGGTATCGCCTTCGTCACCCGCGGGCCGGGCGCGACCAACGCCAGCGGCGGGGTCCACGTCGCGTTCCAGGATTCGAGCCCGATGATCCTGTTCATCGGCGACGTCGCGCGCGGCGACCGCGGCCGCGAGGCGTTCCAGGAGATCGACTTCCCCGCCTTCTTTGCGCCGGTCGCAAAATGGGTCGCGCGGATCGAAGATGCGCGGCGGATTCCCGAATATGTCGCGCGGGCCTATCGCGTCGCGACTGCCGGCCGCCCCGGCCCGGTGGTGCTCGCATTGCCCGAGGACATGCTCCGCGACGAGGTCGACGCGCCCGACCGCCTTTGCGTCCCGCCGCTCGCCGAAGCGCCAGATCCCGGCGCGATCCAGGCGCTGTTCGAATTGCTGAAGGAGGCCGCTTCGCCCGTCGCGATCGTCGGCGGAGCCGACTGGAGCCCGCGCGCCGCGCATCACTTCGCCAATTTCGCTTTCCGTTACGGAATCCCGGTCGCCGCCGCCTTCCGGCGGCAGGACGCGATCGACAACAAGTGCGGAGTCTATGCGGGCCAGCTCGGCTACGGCCCTAATCCCAAGCTTCAGCAGCGCATCCGCGGGGCCGACCTGATCCTCGCCGTCGGCCCGCGGCTCGGGGAGGCGACCACCGACGGCTACACGCTGATCACGCCCGATCACCCCGAGCAGACCGTGGTCCACGTCCACCCCGACCCGAACGAGCTCGGCCGAGTCTACCACGCCGACCTGCCGATCTGCGCCGACATGGGCGAGTTCGCCGAGATGATCGACGAATGGATCGATCCCGACCTCGTCCGCTTCTCGTGCGGCGAGGAGGCGCACAAGGAATGGCTTGAGTGGTCGGAGCCGAAGCCGCGCGAAGGCGTGAAGCTCGACCTCGGGCCGTGCGTCGCCGCGATGCGCGAGCGGCTTCCGGAGAACACCATCATCTGCAACGGAGCAGGCAATTTCTCCGGCTGGTGGCACCGCTACTGGCGCTACGGCGCGATGCCGACGCAGCTCGCGCCGACCAGCGGGACGATGGGCTATGGAGTCCCCGCGTCGGTCGCCGCCGCGCTTCGCTTCGAGGATCGCCCGGTGGTGTGCATCGCCGGCGACGGCGATTTCCTGATGAACGGCCAGGAACTGGCGACCGCGGCGCAATATAGCGCCGACCTGCTGATCGTTCTGGTGGACAACGGCTCTTACGGCACGATCCGGATGCATCAGGAGCGCGAATATCCGACAAGGATCAGCGGGACCGAGCTCAAGAATCCCGACTTCGCAGCTCTTGCGCGCGCTTATGGCGGCTGGGGCGAGACCGTCGAGAAAACCGCGGATTTCGTCCCCGCGCTCGACGAAGCGCTGAAGCGCAAGGGCATCCGCCTTATTCACTGCAAGACCGACGTCGAGCAGATCAGCAACGCGACCACGATCGCCAGGCTGCGCGAGCGAAACCGCTCCTAATCGTGATTGCCGAGGAGCGCGTCGTTATGCGCGGCGGGACAGCTGCCCACCCGCCTCCTGGGCATATATTTTGGTTTGGGAAGCGGATTGCCGAGCTCGATCAGCACCGGCTCCTCGAACTGATCGAACAGCCTCCCGAGATCGGCGAAATTGCCGAGGAGCTCGGTCGTGGGCAGGCCGGGCGTGGTCGCCGCAGCGAGCTGATGCGACGAGATCGTCGGACCTTGCCGAACCTCTTCATCGGAAAAGCTGGACGCCACCACGATCACTCCGACAAAACCAAGTAACGGAATGTACGCCCGAAAATCGTGCAGGCTTCCCTAAATGCTTGTCCAAATTGAACTTATTCCCTGCGCACGCCCTCGGCGATCCACGCGATCGACTCCCCGGCGGCGGTTCGGAGAGCCCGTGGAGGGCGCATCTCGAACGCTCCGGCGAGCGACTCGACGACATCGGGCTTCAGGACTGTGCCAACGCTACTTCCCCCGGCAATTGCTGCTCCCTTATCCAAGGCCGGCGAGCTATGGCGCCGCTTGATGTGCGATGAGAAACTTTACCGCCGAGGCGTCGGCGTGATGCTGCTCAACCGCGAGGGCAAGGTGTTCGTCGGGGCGCGGATCGATAATAAAGCCGAGGCCTGGCAAATGCCGCAGGGCGGGATCGACGAGGGCGAAGAGCCGTGGGCGACGGCGCTCCGCGAGCTCGAGGAAGAGACCGGCATCCCGCCGCATCTGGTTGAACGGGTCGCCACCTGCGCCGAACGGCTGCGCTACGAGCTTCCGCCGGAGCTGGTCGGAGTCATCTGGAAGGAGCCCTGGGTGGGACAGGAACAGGACTGGTTCCTGTGCCGCTTTCTCGGAGGCGACAGCGATGTCGACATCGCCACCCCCCATCCCGAGTTCCGTGAATGGCGATGGATCGAGCCCGAGCGGCTGCCCGAGCTGATCGTCCCGTTCAAGCGGGAGCTCTACCGAAGGCTGCTCGACGAGTTCGCCGACTATCTCCGGCCGCCTGTCGAATGACCGTTCCGCTTGTCGAACGGAGCGCTAGCCGGTCTCGATCAATAGTGGAGGGACGCATGCGGCCGATCACCCTGATGACGATGGCAGCAATTCTGGCGCTGCCGCTTGCCTGCACCAAAGCCGCAGCGCCGCAGAGCGGCACCGGCATCCAGGATGCGGTCAGCGATCCCGCGCGGCCGGCGGCATTCAGGACCGCGGACAAGTTCCGCAAACCGGCCGAGACGCTTCAACTCTCCGGCGTGAAATCGGGCATGACGGTCGGCGAATTCTACCCCGCGGGCGGCTACTTCACGCGCATGCTGAGCGATGTCGTCGGCCCGTCCGGCCACATCTACGCGATCGAGAATGCCGGCTGGAACGATAGCGTCCAGGACGACCGCAAGATGCTCGCCGAGGGAAGGTGGAAGAACGTCTCGCTCGACGTTGAGCCATTCGGCACGGTCAAATTCCCCAAGCCGCTCGACCTCGCCTGGGTCACGCAGAATTATCATGACCTCAAGATCCCGAAGTACGGCCCAGGCGGCCGGGCGGTCGACACCGTGGCTTTCGACCGCGCGGTCTATGCCGCGCTGAAACCCGGCGGAATCTTCTTCATCCTCGACCATCAGGGGCCTGCCGGGCTTACTCCGAACGACATCGCCAAGATGCACCGAATCAATCGCGACCAGGTGGTGAAGGAGGTGACTTCCGTCGGGTTCAAGCTCGCCGCCGAAGGCAATTTCCTCCGCAACCCCGCCGACGATCATTCGAAGCCGATCTTCGATCCCTCGATCCGCGGCCACACCGACCAATATGCGCTGAAATTCGTGAAGCCGGGGAAATAGCGCCCCCCAAATTCCTCGAACTTCTGAGAAGCTAAACGTCATTTAACACATTGCGAGCGCTTGCAGGTTAACTCGCATCCGGGCAGAGTCCGCTCTTCGGGGAGATTGCGTGGCTCGGATATTTCTCAGCTATGCCCGTGACGATCTGGACGCTGCGAAACAGCTGGCGAACTGTATCGGCGAGGCGGGCCACGACGTCTGGTGGGACAGGCACCTCCACGGAGGCTCGCGATTTGCCGCAGAGATCGATCGCGCGCTGAAGGACGCCGAGGCGGTGGTCGTGCTGTGGTCGCCGACGTCGGTCGAATCCGCATGGGTGCAGGACGAAGCCGCCGAAGGGCGGGACTCGGGACGGCTGGTGCCCGTGTCGCTCGGATCGGCAAAGCCGCCGCTCGGCTTCCGCCAGTTTCAGACGATCGATCTCGGCGATTGGAATGGGAGCGGCCGGCCCAATGCAATCGCGGAGCTTCTCGACGCGATTACGCGCACCTGTGGCAGCGGAGCGCGTGCCGATTCCGGCGTGCGCGGCGAGAAGGCGCCGGCCGCAGCCAAAAAGCCGTCCATCTGCGTACTGCCGTTCATCAACATGAGCGGCGAGGCGGAGCAGGAATATTTCAGCGACGGGATCAGCGAGGACATTATCACCGACCTTTCGAAGGTGTCGGCGCTGTCCGTCGTCGCGCGCAACACCGCCTTCACCTTCAAGGGCCAGTCGGTCGACGTGAAGGAAGTCGCCAAGACTCTCGGGGTCACCTACGTTCTCGAGGGCAGCGTCCGCAAAGCCGGCAACCGCGTCAGGATCACCGCCCAGCTGATCGATGGCGCCGCCGGCGACCATGTCTGGGCCGACCGCTACGATCGCGACCTGGATGACATTTTCGCGATCCAGGACGAGATTTCGAAGGCAATCGTCGATGCCCTCAAGATCAAGCTGCTCCCGGAAGAAAAAAAGGCGATCGAGCATCGCGGGACGACCAATGCGGACGCGTACAATCTGTACCTGATGGCGCGGCAACAGTGGGTCAGCGGTAATTCCGGCGATCCCCGGCGCGACGAGGCGATCGTCAGGGTTTGCAGGCAAGCGACGAAGCTCGATCCCGATTATGCGCAAGCCTGGGCGCTGATGGCGCTGGCGCAGGCGGAGTTGCGCTTCGTTCACGGAAAGGACGAAAACGCGCTCCCGGCAGCCGATCGGGCGATCGCGCTGAATTCAGCGCTCCCCGAAGCGCACTGCATCAAGGCACGTTATCTCGAAGAAGAGGGCAAGGCCGACGAAGCCGAAAATCAAATCCGCACCGCGCTCAAGCTCGATCCAGATTCGTGGGAGGTCAATCGCGAAGCCGCGCGGATGCTGTTCCGCCGCGGTCGTGCGGCGGACTCGATTCCCTTCTTCCGCAAAGCCTCGTCCGTGCTCGAAAGCGATTGGCACAATCCCCTGATGCTGCTCACCTGCTACACTTCGACCGGTGACAAGGCCGAATTGCGCGAGGCCGCAAAAATGGTGTTCGAACGGGCGGAGCGCGCTGTCGGCAAGGAGGCGACAAACGGGCAGGCGCTCGCCGCCGGAGCCAATGCACTCATGATCCTCGGCGATACCGAGCGCGCACGCGACTGGAGCCGTCGTGCACTGCTTCTGGACCCCGACAATCTCATCATGTGCTACAACCTGGCGTGCGCTTTGGCGCACGATAATGGGGCGGTCGTTGATGCCCTCGACGCTCTTCAACCCTTCTTCGAACGTGTGAAGACGGCGCAGAATATCCGTCACCTCGAAGCCGATCCCGATCTCGATCCGCTCCGCGACGATCCGCGCTTCAAGGATATGCTCGCATCGGCAAAACACCGGCTCGGTATGGCCCAAGCCGCCGAATAGAAGAGCGCCCGTTCCTTAAGTGCGCCATGTGGCATTCCGCAAATGGCGCGGCTAGGAGCTCTGCCATGGGGCAATTGTCGTCCATCGAACGCGAGGCGGTCGAGCGCGCCAGCGGAGAACCGATGCTCGACCAAGTGCTCGCCTGGGCCGCAATCAACAGCGGCTCGCGCAACCTGACGGGGCTCGAGCGCATGGCCGAGATGCTGACCGACGCCTTCGCCGCGCTTCCGGGCGTGTTGAGGCTCGAGCATCCGCAGACCGTGGAAACCGTCAATTCGGCGGGCAAGACGGCGAAGCTCAAGCACGGCCGGCATCTTCACCTGACAGTCCGGCCGACGGCGCCGGTGCAGCTGCTTCTCACCGGCCACATGGACACCGTGTTCGCCGCGGACCACCCCTTTCAGCAGACGCGCTGGCTGGAGGATGGCATCCTCAACGGACCGGGAGTCGCGGACATGAAGGGCGGGCTTTCGGTCATGCTTGGCGCCCTCAAAGCCGTCGAGAAGAGCAAGCTCGCCGACCGGCTCGGCTATGAGGTGGTGATCAACAGCGACGAGGAAGTCGGATCGCTCGCCTCGGCTGCGCTTCTGAAGCAGGCGGCGCAGGGCAAGCATGCCGCGCTGACCTATGAGCCGGCGGCTTTGCCGGACGGCACCCTTGCCGGAGCGCGCCCCGGAAGCGGCAACTTCTCGTTCGTCATCCGCGGGCGCTCTGCGCATGCCGGCCGCAATCCCGAGGACGGGCGCAATGCGGTCGTCGCCGCGAGCGAGCTCGCGCTCCGGCTGGCGATGTCGAAAACGCCGGGCCTGTCGGTCAATCCGGCAAGGATCGAGGGCGGCAGCCCGAGCAATGTCGTTCCGGATCTCGCGATCCTTCGAGTGAACATGCGGCCGCGGACGACCGACGACCAGGAGATCGCCGGACGGCTGATCGCCAAGGCGGTCGACGAAACCGCCAGGCAGCACGAAGTCTATATCGAGGTCCATGGCGGCTTCGGCCGCCCGCCCAAGCCG
>DASUIB010000158.1:0-12505 GCA_036273235.1 Sphingomicrobium sp.
GTGCGGACAAGTTCGAGCTCGTGCTCGGTAAGCCCGAACCCGTCGATGTAGTCCCTCGCCTGCGCCTTGGGGTTCGACATGAAGATCTGCGTCGCGGCTTGTTCGACGATGGCGCTTGCGATCCTGCTCTCGAGCGCATCCTGCGCGCTCTGGGTCGCAAATCCGACGATCCCGTTGCGCTTGCGGATCGTCTTTTCCCAATCCTTGAGGCGGCGCACGAACAGATCGTCGTCGAGCGCCTTCCAGCCCTCGTCGATGACGATGATCGCCGGATTTCCGTCGAGCCGTTCCTCGACCCGGTGAAACAGATACATCATCGCCGGAGTGCGGAGCGCGGGGTCGTCGAGGATCCGGGTCATGTCGAACCCGACCGAATCCGCTGCGACATCGGTCCGGTCGAACTCATTGTCGAACAGCCAGGCCCGTTCGCCGTCGCCCCACCACGGCCGCAACCTCGACCACAGGTCATCGCTCCGCGGCCGGTTGTCGCCCCGGAACAATTCGACAAGATAACGCAGCCGGCGGTGCTTTGAAGGCTGGTCGTAATTGGCGGCGACGGCGTCGCGAACGCGTTCTGCCTCGGTCCCGCTCGTCCCTCCGGCAAGAAGGGCGATCCAGTCAGAAATGAACTGGCGGTTGGCGGGCGAGTCCGGCAGCTGGAGCGGGTTCAGGCCCGAGGCCGAACCCGGCCGGAGCTCGTCATAGGCTCCGCCGATCGCCCTGATGAACAGCTCGGCCCCTCGGTCCTTGTCGAAGAAGACGATTTTCGGACGGAATTTGAGCGCCTGGGCGAGGAGGAAATTGAGAACGACGGTCTTTCCCGAGCCCGACGGTCCGATGATCGTGAAATTGCCGAGATCGCCCTGGTGGAAGTTGAAGAAATAAGGTCCCGCCGCGGTCGTCTCGAGCAAAGTCACCGCTTCGCCCCAATGATTGCCGTCCGGACGGCCGAGCGGGAAATTGTGAGCGCTCGCGAGGCCCGCGAAATTGCTCGTCGATATCAGCCCGCGGCGCGCGATATAGTTGAAGTTGCCCGGGAATTGCGCCCAGAACGCCGGCTCGAGCCCGATGTCCTCGCGCACCGAGATGATGCCGAGATCCGCGAGCGCCGCCTGGACTTCGGCCACGCCCTGGTCGAGCTCATCGAGCGCATTGCCCTTAACCGCAATCGTCATGTGGTGCTCGCCGAATGCCGCGCGTCCAGCAGCGACGCTGTCCTTGGCCTCGGCGAGCTCGGCGCGGAGGCTGAGCGCCTCATCCTCGGCCGAGCGCATCCGGCGAAGCGCGAGGTTCATCCGTGACAGCGCCGTCTGCCGGTCGACGAAGCCGAAGGATTGGGAAATGGTCAGCTGAAACGGCAGCCGGAGCAGCTCGTCGAGCATTCCAGGAGCGGTCTGTCCCGGATAATCCTTGACCGAGACCAGCGCCAGGAACTGCCTCGGCGCGGCGCCCGCGCGGCCAAGCTCGGCCGTGTCTTCCCCGAAGCTGATCCGCCGGTAGGGCAGATAATCGCCAATGTCCTGCGCCGGCATCAGCACCGGCCGCATCTCGCCGTTGACCAGCGAGGAAAGAAATTCGAGCGGCTCCGAGCATGGCCCCTGAGGGCTGTCGTAGACGCCGAGCAGGCGCGGTTCGTAAGCGCTGAGCGACGCGATCAGGGCGTCGCGGGCCTGATTGAGCTGCTGAAGCTCGAAGCGGCCGCTGTCGAGCTGCTTCGAGACCTTGCCCAATCGTCCAAGGAGCCGGTCGGCAAGGCCGATCCGGCCCTGGACCGGCCGCCGGACGAGCGTCAGAAAGAGATCGTTGACATAGAGCTTGCGCGTCCCGAGCCGGTCGCTCCAGCGCGCGTCGAGGTCGCTCGCAAAGCCGGCGGGATAGTCCCCGTCGAGCGACAGGATCGCCTCGCGTCGGACGATATGATGATAGATGGCGAAGCGCGACGAGCCGATCGCCTGGAGCGTCGCGTCCCGAAGCCGCTTCCGGTGCACGATCTCGTCGCCGTCGGCGGTCTCGAACAAAAGGCCGCGAATTCGGATCATCTGGCAGAGAAGCCCGTCGCGGGTTTCGACCGTATGATCATCGACGTGCCGGGCGTAGGGCAGGTGCGTACCCGCGCTTTGCTCTCGAGCAGCGGCTTTCGGATCCTCGCTCAGGGGCGGTACGAGTTGCATTTCCACACCCTGTGATTCCTGATTCGCGGGCATTTCGAGAGGCGCGCAAGCCAGAGGTCGAAAAAGCGCGGCTCCCTCGCGCAGGCGAGGACTCCGCCAGCGTGGACGAGCAATGCGGCGCCAACCACCCAGACCGACCTGCCGATCAGGAACAGCTCGGTCGTCGCCACCGCATTGATGACGAAGAAGCTGTAGGTGACGCCCGCGAACATCTGCGGGCGCGCCAGCGCCACGAACAAGGTGTCGCGCTCGAGCGCAATGCTCATTGGCCGAGCGCCGCCGACGCGTGGATCCCGGCAACGATGCTCGATGCGCCGAACAGGATGAAGCAGCCGAGGACGACCGTCGCCCCGTGCCGCCAGTTGATCCGGCCGGTGAGCATCATGAACCCGACCGTCGCGACGGCGATGACCGCGACGACCGTTGCGAGCGTTCCGAGCATCGTGCCCTGGAGCCAGCTCATTGCAGCGACGATCGCGCCTGATCCTTGCGGGTCGGAATAGAGTTGCGCTGCTCGGGCAGGCGAAGAAGCGATCGCGCCGAGCGAGGCGAGAGCGATTGCGTGAGTGCGCGTGGCGTTCATTTGCTGATGTCCTTTCGAGCTCGACTAGTCGATCGTGAAATCGGTCACGGTGATTCGAGCCTGTCCGGTCGCATAGACCCCGTGGCCGTATCCGGTGCCGCCGCCGAGCGTGAAGCCGACCCGGCCGGCATTTTGCTTGGCTGCGGCAAAATCGCCCGGGTTGTTGGCTGCGGTTTCGGTCTCGACCGAGGTCCAGGGCCCGTCGAGCGGGGCGGTGATCTCATATTCGCCTGGCTGAATGGGTGCCGGTGTTGTGAACGTCGCCCACCACCGCCAGCCGTCGGTGCTCCAGTCGTCGCCAGAGCGCTGGAAGTAGAGGGTCGGGCCCAGCGAGGGCAGACTGGGGTCGCTGCTCGGCACGATCTTGACGCCATCGGCAGCTTCGACACGGTAGCGGATGGTGATCTGCGTCTTGCCCGCAAGCGATCCGAACTGGCGGGTGACATAATGGACCCCGTCCGATTGCGGCAGGTCGATGTGCCAGCCCTGATCGTCGGCGATCGGGTGAAGCGGAACTCCGTGGGAATAATTCTTCCCGTCGATGACCGGACCGATTTCCCAGTCGCTTGCGCTCATCAGGCCCGCAGTCGTCACCGGCGGCGGAGCCGACGAAGAAGCTGTGTCAACTCCACCACCACCGCCCCCACCGCATGATGGCATAGCAAGTAATGCAGCGGCACATGCAAGATATCTTGTCGGAACCGGCCCGATCTTGCGAAGGACATGCCTGGAATGGAGGCGCATTTTCAATATCCTTCTACCGGAGAAATCAACATCTATTCACCGAATGCGACTTCCGCATTTGGCATCACGTGCGATGATTTGATCCGGTAAAAAGGTTTACGCGCTGTTAGCCATAACACCGCAATGGCCGAAACGGACGTTCCGCCAGAGAGAGGAAACCCGCCATTATGGACTCATGTCCCTCGGGCGCCCGCCCTCCAAAGGCAGGCCAAGGCCAATAACGGCAACGATCGGCGCCGCGCGTCCAGCGCAATGCGTGATAGGGAGCAATGCGGGGGCGTCGGACAAGGAATCTCCCATGCCAGCTCCACCGTCACTCATCGCCAGGGCCGATCGCCGATGTGCGATCTACACCCGCAAGAGCACCGAGCAGGGGCTTGGGCGCGATTTCAACTCGCTCGAGGGGCAACGCGCGATCTGCTCGGCCTATGTCACAAGCCAGCGGCATAAAGGCTGGCTGGAGCTGGCGAACCATTATGACGATGGCGGCTATTCCGGGGCATCGCTCAACCGGCCGCAGCTGCAGCAGCTCCTGGGCGACGTGGAGCGCGGCCTCGTCGATGTCGTGGTCGTCTACAAGCTCGACCGGATGACTCGGACCCTGCTCGATTTTGTCCGGCTGGTGGACTTTTTCGAGCGATATGGCGTGGTCTTCGTCTCGATCACCCAGAACTTCGACACGGCGGACAGCATGGGGCGGCTCGTGCTCAACATCCTCCTGACCTTTGCGCAATTCGAGCGCGAGATGGCCGCCGACCGGATCCGGGACAAAGTGCTTGCGACGAAGCAGTCCGGCCGGTGGGCTGGAGGCCCTGCGCCTTATGGATACGACCTTAGCCGCCGGCGCCTCCATGTGAACGAAGAGGAAGCAGAACGGGTTCGGCAGATCTTCGAACGCTATCTGGCGCTAGGCAACCTGACGGCATTGTTCCGCGAGTTTCGGGACGCGGGAATGCGCAGCAAGCAATGGCGGACCCGCGCGGGAAGGCTGGTCGGCGGCGGCCCACTGACGAAATCCCTGATCAACCATATCCTGGGCAATCCCGTCTACCTCGGCGAAATTCGCCACAGGCACGAAACTTATCCTGGCCTGCATGCGCCGGTCGTCGATCGGGCGATATTCGAACAGGTTCAAGCACTTCGCGCGACACAGGCCAGGAAGAAGGCATGGCGCAACAAAGAGCATGTCCTCACCGACATTCTGTTCGATTGCTTCGGCCGGCCGATGAGCGTCAGCCGCAACTTCGTTGAAGGCCGGTTCGCGAAACCGTCGCGAATCTACATCTCCCGTCAGAGCGCATGGGGAAAGCGGCAGAACCTCAAACGGCTTCGCGCGAAGGCCGACGAGATCGAGGAGCTCGTGGTTGCGGCGATCCGGACATTCCTCTCGGATCGCGAGAAAGTCCGATCGATGCTCCTGATGCTGGGCCGTCATGACGGGGCGCTCGATCGCCTTTCGCGCCGCGGCGCAGAAGCAGGCCATCGACTGAGACAGCGCACAAGTGAGCGGCTGGGGTGGATTCTCAAGGCGCTTATCGTACGAATCGAGCTGTCGCTCGAACGCGTGAAGATCGTGCTCAGGGCGAGCGAGATCGAACGCTTTCTTGTCTGGGACGGTGTGGGCCTGTTCAAGGGAAACTCGGCGGAATGGGAGCGCAGCAGGACCTGGCTTCTCGACGTGCCTGCCGGAGCCATCAAATATAGCCAGCAGCTGGTCATGCCCATCGAACCGCGGCGCGATTGTCCGGCTCGTCATCCGGCGCCCGGTCTCAAGCGTCTCATTTGCGAAGCACGCGAATGCCAGCGGCTCGTGGACGAGCAAAGGGACAAGGAGCTTCATGCACTTGCCGCCGGGATCAATTACACGCCCTGGCGGTTCGCTCGAGTGCTCAGGCTCAATTATCTCGCTCCCGACATCATCACGTCGATCATCGACGGAACGCATCCGCCGGCGCTGACACGATCAAAACTCGTAAGCGCGAACCTGCCCATGGATTGGTCCCTGCAGCGAAAGCTCCTCGGCTTTCCCGATCGTGCGCAGCCTGGAGGCACGCTTTAGGCGCTGGAATCCCGAACGACTCCTTTTCGATCGGGTGCGCGAAGTGGGGGACGATCAGCTTGGCGGCGACAGGATGCTCACACACAGTGCGGACTTGATGGCTTGCGGCCTTTTGTTGATCCACCGGCGCTCCTGGATCGATCGCACGCTGGTCAGGGTCGTGTCGCATGACAGAACATCCGCTGCCGTGATTTCGCCGGTGGAGGGTGTAGAGCGGACATAGCTCACGACGACTCCCCCGCTGATCTTCAGGGGATCGACGCCGAACGTCGTCGCGATGTTCTTGGTGTTGACGATGCTCCCTCCGGCTTTGTTGACGTAAACCCGAAGCACGGACCGGTCGGTGCCGAGCAGGCCCGCAAGGCGCGCAGCTGTTGCGAAGGGGATGGCGCCCTTGTCATCGGGCACCATGACCTTGGCGAGGAATGCGTCGTGGCGGGTGGTCGCGGCCGTGATGGCGGCAAGCTCCGCCTTCTCGGCCGCGCTCGGCTTCTCGATCGCGCTAAGCGCTGCCTTGCGCTGTTCGGCGATGAGCCGCAGCTCGGCAAGATCGTTAAGGTCGTCGTAAAGCTTCTTCCCCTGCGGCGGAATGCCGGACACGAGCGCGGCCGGAACCACTGCCGGATGCTTCAAGATAGCGAGTTTGGCTGCAACCGCCGCGACGAGCATCTGCTGGGTCACTGCGGAAGCATCGGCGCCGGTGAGCGTCGAGTCCGATCGGAACAGTCCCGCAACCGCTGAAAAAGCCGCAATCGCCGCCGGGAGAGCGCCGGCTGTTGGGGCAGGACCGCCATGCTTCCCGCCAGGCGAAGGTGGTTTGATTCCCGCGATTTTATAGAGGGCGGCAATCGCGTCCATCTGGAGTTTCATGCTGTCTGCAGCGCCGAAATCGACAACCTCGTCGCTCGAAAGAAGAATCATTGAGCCCAGATTATCGGTCGCGATCTTGTCGGCGGCTGCGCCAAGCGCCCTGCTGGCGAGCAGGTTCACCTCCATCGCGCCCGCGTTCGCGCCAAGCTCGGCTTTGCCTTCGAAGCTCGGCAATCCGAGGGCCTCGATGCGGGCCGCTTGCGCCTTGGCATTGTCGCTCCTGGCATTCTCGAGCGCGGTTTCGGCCTGGATGCGGGCAGTCTCATCCTTGACCGCCTGGTTGGGATCCGCCGCCTGAGCGTGGGCGGCGACAGGCATCAGCGCGACCGCGGCCAGTCCGGTCGCGGCGAACATGGTCTTTTTCATGCCTTCACTCCCACAATGGCTCGAGCAGGGAAAGAAGAATCGAGATGAACAAAGCGATCACGCCCGCTCCGATCTTCCAGCCCGGTCCGGTGAGAAGTCCGGGGACTGCGAGCGCCCAACCTGCAAATGCGAGGCACGCCGACAGCATCGGCCAGGTTGGGAAGGTGAATGGCTGCCCCGCGGACTTCTGCTTGCCAAGCGCTACGAGGAGCACGATTCCCGGTGTGACCACCGCAATGAACAGGCCGTAGGCAATCCAGCTGACATTGGTCGCCTGCCTCGGCGCCGCAGCGGCGCCGATGAAAGACATGGTGGGAACGAAGAGCGCGATGGATTCCGTCGGAATGTATCGCGTCAGCTGGTCGAACGGCTGGCTTTCCCCCGCTGCGCCGCCAAGCCCATATTTTCGATCGTACCAGCGCCTCGTGATCGTCGCGATCGACATCATTCCCCCCAAAAATAGCCGACTAGACGCCCACCGGCTCTCCATACTCGTCCGGCCGGTACTGCGCTTCTATCTGCTTCAAGCGCTCAGCCAGAACGGCGCGGAACCGTCCTTCGGAATAATGATCGGGCCGAAGTCCGAGATAGGGCCGGACGAAGCTCTTTTCCCCATGCACCCACAGTGCGGCGACCTTGAGCGCATCGGATTCGATGAGCCTGATCTCCTGCTTCGCGTCGACCGCCGCAGCCGCCTCGGCTTCTTGCGCCGCGGCAAGCATGGCATCGATGCCGGGGCCGCTCGCGAGCCTTGCGAAACTGAGCTCGGAGTCCACGCCGCGCACATCGGCCGCACGAGCGCCGCCGACCGGCGCGATCAGCAAGGTGCGCCACCCCTGTTGATGGACGGGAAGCTCGTCGCCGGCTTCCTTCAGCGCATCGAGATCGACACGGTAGAGCGGAATGGGATCGCTGATATGCTCGGGCATCGCGCCGGCCAGCATCGTCCTGTCGTTCGCTGCCCACTCGCCAACGGTCCTTTCAACGAGGGCCAGGACGCGGGCGTGCGGCGAAATGGGAGGCAGCGTCGCCATCTGTCAGCCGCCGAGAAGTGCGGGATCGTCGATGGGCCGGGCCCCACCGCCCATCGGGTTCCGGGCGGTAAAATAGCTATGGGTCCAGTCGCCGCCGTCGCTTCCGTAGGAGCCGTGAAGATCGCCGATCGGCAAGGTCGAGGTCACGGGTCCGTACGGATCTTCGACCGTGACGAGCTGCTCGCCCGTGGTTGACGTTCGATAGCCGGAAATGGCGATGAAATGCGCACCCACGCTCTGCCACTGGATACGGACGCCCAAAGGCTGGCCATGATCGATCTCGCCTTGGACATCGGCAAAGCCCGTCGGACTCGTGCTCACATCATCGACCCGCTCGAAGCATCGCGCCGTCGTCAACGCGCGGTCGAGATACCATGGCTTGTCGCAGGGCCCTCCCGAGATCGTCCCGCAGCAGCCGTTCGCACCCTTGCCGAGAACGGCCGAGGCAAAGACGCACTGGGCCATCGACGGGCCATGATAATAGTCGCCGATGCCCAAACCGACCGCGCACCAGCACCAATTGTCCTGTTCCTGGTTGGGAATGGAAAGGCCCAGAGGATTGGCCGAAGCTCCGCCCGGCGGAGCGGCGGCAAAGAGGAGGCTGAGCGGGCGCAATTTGCCAAGCAACTTCGGGAATGCGCCCATCGGGGACTCCGACAAGTGACTGTCGACTCGGCACCGCCACTATGCAGTTGACGAAAATATAATCAACCGCCCGCCCAAACTACATTCGGAAGAAGGCCGCTCCGACACGGCGCCTGACGCCGGTCCGGTTCTTGTCCCAATTTCCGATACATTTTTGCCACAAACCGAACCGATCCTACCCAGTCGCGGATCGCCCGCTCCTATCATTGATTCTGCTTTCCAATGCCCGCAACCCGTCAATCAGGTCGGCGAATGCGGGAGGGTCGGCCATGAACATCTCCGCCATCGCTTCATAATCATCGCGCAGCTTCGGCTGATCCTCATCTCGCGGGAGCAGTCGAAGCGTGCCCGGCGCCGCCGTTGCGTAGGATGCGCTCTTATCGGCAAACATGATGCTCTTGTTGCGCACCACGCTTTCCAGCAGCCCGTCGCTTGCCAAAGCGATCCCGCTGATTCCCGCTCGGTCGAGCATCAGGAGATCGTAATAATGGCGCGACAGCCCCGCGCGCAGCTTTCCATTGTGGTGAAGCGCGTGGAGGATGGTCGCTTTCTCCCAATAGGTCCGCTCGACGGCGAGGGTCGGGACAGTGGTCGAGCCATTCGGGATCTCGTCCGGGAAGTCCTCCGCGACATAAGGGACGATATTGCGATTTTCAAAAGGATCGGCCTCGCCGCGCGCACCGAACTCGAGCTTGATCCTGGGCTTGACATAGCCGCCCTCCTCCGGGCTCGCGCCCGGATAGCGGAACAGCAGATTCTGGCGGTCGTCGGGATCGAGTGCGAGCTCCCAGCCGTCGTTCGTCCCAAGCGCCTCGGCGATCGCCCTCCTAAGTGCGGGCGTTGCGACCTCCGCGACGAACCGCTCCGCGGCCGTCTTCAGCGCCTTGATCCGCCGTTCCACTTCCTTGCCTGTGACCCCGTCCTCCATCGGTGAGGCGACCTCGCCGACGAGTGGCGCCGAGCGGCCGATGGTGAGATCGATGTCCTCCGAGAAACGGCGGATGATCCCATAGGCTTTCGAGAGCGATGTCCCGCCCTTGAACGTCAGGTGACCGGCAACATCGGGCGCTTCGATCAGTCGGCGAAGGGTCCAGCAGACCCAGAAGTCCTTTTCGATCACGAGCGCGGTGAGCCCGCGCCGGGCGGCCGCTTCCCCGATGAACGCCCGCCGTTCGTCAGCAGGCAGCCGAGCGAACTCATCCACCGCGCGCGCGCTCGATCTTGCCGACGACATCGCTCATCCAGCCGGGCATCTGCGGCCGGGCCCGGTTCAGCCGCCGGAGGTCGTCCTTGCCAATGCGGTCGGCGAACCGGCGAATGGCGTCGTCGTCCATATTGTCCTTCCCGACATGGGCGATCGCCTGCACGATTCCATTGACGCTGTCCGGAACGTGGTCGAGCACCGGCGCCCGGCTGTGCTTGAGTGAAAAGCTCCGGCCGGCGGTCTTCTTGGTCGCCGACTTGCCGCTGGTCGCAAAAGCGACTTTCGTCGGCACCTGGTCGGAAAGCCCGAGGCTGTTCGCGGCGGCGGGCCCGGAGGCCGCGAGCTTCGCGCCGCTTTGCGCCGAAAGCGCCCGGGCTACTTGGCCCGGGTCGGGCGTCAGGTCGCCGAGCCGGTCGTGCCGAACCGGATAATCATAGAGCCCGCGGCCGATCCGCCGTATCTCGCCCGACTTGGCGAGGCGCGACAGCGACATGTCGATCGAAGCCCGGGTCCCCAAGTCGGCGAAATGCTTGGGCGTGAACACCCACCCGCGGCCCTTCCCGGCGACCCGCTTCATGATCCGATTGCCGACAGCAGACATTCCCTCGTCCTTGTTAGATAATACGCCATATATTTCTAACAGGTGCAATAGCGCCTTGGACAGCAGTCGCAAGCTGCTGTTAGAACATTAGGGCCTTTTTCTAACGCCTTGCGTCACGTCGCCAATAGACCGGCTTTTAAGCTGTCCCCATGGGTGCGGCCGCTTGCGGAGCAGCGATCGACGGCAATCTGCCGGCGGTGCCGTCGGCGGCGATGATGATGGTGGTCATCTGGCCGATGGACCGCGCGAGCTTCAGGGCGGCCGCCGGATCAGGCCCGAAGACCAGGCGCCCCTTTCGAGCCTGGTTCTGGTCCTTTCCATCGACGCAGCTCAGCGACGTGGCGCTCCAGCCGCCCCTCCCGATCAACTCGTCCAGACAGCGAAGCGCGAGCGCATCGCGATAGTCGTCATGCTCCTCGATCGGGTTCGGCGGGAGCATCACGATGGCGGCCGTCTCCGTCTTCGCATTCTTCATCAGGCTGGCGAGCGTCTGCGAAAGCTCGGCGAGCGAGCCTTTGAACGAGCCGTCCTCCGCCTTGTAGTTCGCACCCAGCAGGCCCATCGGGTCCGCGGAGGCGCTTGAGGAATAATAAGACGCGAAGCGCTCGTCTTGCTCGAGATTGTCCGGCCGGTACGGACCGGCGCCCGTCGGTTGCGTGACCGATTCCTGCGCGAAGCGCTCGAAGACGGAAGGGTGGACGGGCGAGCCCTGGGGCTTGCGGGCGCCCGGAGTCCAGCCGTCCCGAAGCCAGGCCGGAGCCCATTTGGGCACCCACCAGAGCTTCCAGTCGATCAGGCTCTGGCGTTCCGAATGCTGCATTCCGGCAGGGTCGGGAGAAGTCCGAAGCCTGGACCGATCGACGATCAGCGGTCCCGGGATGGAAGTGGCTTCCTCGATCATCCACTCGAGCGTGATGTCGGACAGGCGGGATTCTTCCTCGGCATAGCTGCCGCCGACGTCCGAATGGTTGCCGGCGAACCACAGCTGCACCGCTGTCGGCGGCTCGCCCGGCTGCCTTGCCCGGATATGGGCCTGCCGTCCCCAGCCCACGCGCGGAAAGTCGGCGCGGTCCTCGTCGATCGCACTTGCCTGGCGGGCGTAGCCGACATGCTCGCTAAGCCCGCGATCGTAATTCTCGGCATGCCATTCGATCCGGTGCCACTTGCGCCTGCTTCCAGGCGTCGGCCAATTATCGATATAGCGCCACGACTGCCATTCGGCGCGGACGAGGAGGAAGATCGCGATCGCGGCAGAGACGGTCCAGAAGACGGGCCAGCCGTCAAAGCCGAACAGATAGCCCAGCAGCGCGATGATTCCCGCGACAGGGATGATCGCGATCAGCCCGAGCAGCCCGATCAGAAGCAGGACTCCATAATATTTCCAGCCCTGGGCCCCCAGGGCGGCCACTGTATCAAACACGCCAATGAAGTGCGGGGCGGCGTTGGGCTCGCCTTCCCGGTCGGCCCCAAGCTCGACCCGGAAGCGCCGGCCAAGCTCCTCGCGCTCATCCTCGAGGTCGAGGAGCGGGCGACCGGCCCCATATTCATAGACCTGATGCACGGCGCGCTCGGCGGTCTTGCGCGCGCTCCTCGAAAATCTCCGGAACGGGGCGCCCGGCTCGCCAGGCTCATGAGTCGGAACCCCGCAGAGCGCGAGAAGCTCAGCGACACAGCGCGCCGTATAGGCGCCCCGCGAGAAGCCGATCAGGAAGATTTGATCACCGGGCGACCAGTGATTGATGATGAACTCATAGCAGTCCGCGATATTGGTCCCGATCCCGCGGCCGGCAGCGGAGGCAAGCAGCTTCTTCAGCGAGCGGGTCAGCTTCTCCCATCCATGGACATCGTCGTCGGTTCCGAGCCCCGGATCGTAGAAGGCGACCTGCCCGCAAGGGTCGATCGGGCTCTCGGGGCCGATCCGCGTGGCCCGGTAGAGCTTGTAGACATTGCTGAGGCGCTGGTCGGGGCGAACGCCCCCGTCCTGGCCGGTGCCATCTGAAAATACGACGATGTTACGCGACATCGATGATCCTCATGAGTTTCTGAACTGGTCGGGCGCGCCGGGAAGCGTCGCAAGGTTGAGCTCGAGCCTGGTGCCATCCTCGAGAACCGCCCCGATCGTGAAGGCGCCATAAGCGTAGAGAACCAGATTTGCGCGGCCGTCGGCGCCGAATGCCACCGACCGGACGGCCTTTCCGAAGCTGGGATGAAGGTAGAAGAGCGCATTC
>DASUIB010000159.1:0-15079 GCA_036273235.1 Sphingomicrobium sp.
TGTGGCCCCGGTCCGCGAACTCCCATACGGGCCAGCAGCCATGTGCTGCAGCAAAGGCCGGACAGATGGCAGCATCCGACTACGCACCAACCCCTCACAAACCGCTTGCACCTTCAGGGGCGTCCACAGATGGAAAGCGGAATCTAGATCTGAACGGGGTTTGGACCCGGTCCCGCGCTGAGATTCGCCGAGCGGCACATTGGTTCGGCGGGGACGCGCTATCCCCGACTCGCGGCCGCGGCGGATGAGTCCGTCCATTGCCGGCGCGGGTCCGGCGGCGGGGATCCCGGACATGACGCCCACCAGATTGCTGATCGGACAGATATTGGTCGTGTTCGCGATCATGGCGCTCGGCGTGTGGGCGGCGACCCAATGGGCGGCATGGATGCTCGCCTACCAACCCGAGCTTGGCCACCCGTGGTTCGAGCTCATGCGGGTGCCTTTCTATCGGCCGTGGGCGCTGTTCCCCTGGTGGTTCCATTATGAGGCTTATGCGCCCGCGGTGTTCAACAAGGCCGGGGCGCTTGCGGCGGCAAGCGGCTTCCTCGGCTGCGGGGCGGCAGTGGCAGGCTCGCTGTGGCGTGCGCGCCAGTCGGGCGCGGTCACCACCTATGGCTCGGCGCGCTGGGCGACCGAGAAGGAGATGCACAGCGCGGGGCTGTTCGGCGGCGCCGGGCTGTTCCTCGGATCGTTCGGCGGCGCGGACCTCCGCCACGACGGGCCCGAGCATGTCATGGCCTTCGCTCCGACCCGCAGCGGCAAGGGCGTCGGGCTGGTCATCCCGACCTTGCTCAGCTGGACCGGCTCGGCGGTCATCCACGACATCAAGGGGGAGAATTGGGCGCTAACCGCGGGCTGGCGGGCGCGCTTCTCGCACTGTTTGCTGTTCAATCCGACCGATCCCCGGTCGGCGCGCTACAATCCCCTCCTCGAGGTTCGGCGCGGGCCTGAGGAAGTGCGCGACGTCCAGAATATCGCCGACATCCTCGTCGATCCGGAAGGCGCGCTCGAGCGGCGCAACCATTGGGAGAAGACGTCGCACTCTTTGCTCGTCGGCGCGATCCTCCACGTTCTTTATGCCGAGGAGGAGAAGACGCTGGCGCGGGTCGCTTGCCTTCTGTCCGATCCTGAGCGGAGCTTCGCCGCAACCCTCAGGGTGATGATGACCACGCCGCATCTCGGGGGCGCGGTTCATCCGGTAGTCGCCTCCGCCGCGCGCGAGCTGCTCAACAAGTCGGACAATGAGCGCTCGGGCGTGCTGTCTACGGCCATGTCCTTCCTGGGGCTTTATCGCGACCCGACCGTCGCCGAGGTCACCTCGGGCTGCGACTGGCGGATCGACGATTTGATCTCCGCCGAGCGGCCGGTGTCGCTCTACCTGGTCGTGCCCCCGTCGGACATCTCGCGGACCAAGCCTTTGGTGCGGCTGGTGCTCAACCAGATCGGACGTCGCCTGACCGAGCGGCTGCCGTCCGCGGATGGCCGCAATCAGCGCCAGCTGCTGCTGATGCTCGACGAGTTCCCGGCGCTCGGACGGCTCGACTTCTTCGAGACCGCGCTCGCCTTCATGGCCGGCTACGGAATCCGCGCCTTCCTCATCGCCCAGTCCTTGAACCAGATCGAGAAAGCCTATGGCGAGCACCATTCGATCCTCGACAATTGTCATGTGCGGGTCGCCTTCGCAACCAATGACGAGCGCACCGCCAGGCGCATCTCGGACGCGCTCGGCACCGCGACCGAGCAGCGCGCGATGCGCAACTATGCCGGGCACCGGCTCTCGCCCTGGCTCGCCCATGTCATGGTCAGCCGCCAGGAGACCTCGCGCCCGCTGCTCACCCCCGGCGAGGTCATGCAGCTTCCGGCGAGCGACGCGGTCGTGCTGCTTTCGGGCACCCCGCCGGTCCGTGCGCGCAAGCTGCGTTATTATGAGGACCGCCGGTTCACCGCCCGGCTTGCGCCGCCGCCGGCGCTGAACGACGGCGACTATGCCGATCGCCCCGTCGAGCGCGCGCATGACTGGGCTGGCCTGTGCGCCGCGCCGGCACTGCTTGCCGCGGAAGCGGAAGGGGAAGCGGGCGGCGACGGCAGCCTGCAGCAGCAGCGGCATCCCGGCCTGCCCGGTGAGGAAAGCATCAGAATCGCGCCCGAACGGGCCGATCCGCTCGGGCTCGGCGACGATGAGGACGAGCTCGCGGCCGCGGCGCCCCTGCTCGCGCGGATGCGCCTGCTCGCGCCGGTCCTTGCGGCCGACGCGATCAACCAGGGATCGGATCGCGGCAGCGAGCTGATCCCGAGCTTCGAGGGCTGAAGCATGGCCGGCGCCGATCTCGTCCGCCATCAATCGTTCCTGCAGCGAGCGCTGAGCGAGCGCGTGGACGTGCTCGCGCGCTACATGCTGAGGGTCAATGCCCCGCTGCCCGAGCGCGACAGAAGCGCGCAGACGATCGGCCGCGACCGCTTCGCGGCCTTCGTCGAGCGGGTCGGCCAGCAGCTCGCCAGCGGGCGGCCGGCCTTGCTGCCCGAGGACGAACGATGAGCGCGGCCGAATCCCTGGACCGCAAGCGGGCGATGCTGCGCACCGCCATGGGGCCGGATATCGCGGCCGCGCTCGCCGATCCTTTGGTGATCGAGGTCATGGTCAATCCCGACGGCGCGCTCCGGCTCGACCGCCTGGGCGCGGGGCGGAGCAATACCGGCGTGATCATCGAGCCGGCCCAGGCGGAGCGGATCATCCGGCTGGTCGCGAGCCACGTGCGGACCGAAGTGCATGGCGCGGCACCGATCGTCAGCGCCGAGCTTCCGCCGCATGGCGAGGGGCTCGCCGGCGAGCGGTTCGAGGGGCTTCTGCCGCCGGTCTCGCCGGGGCCCTGCTTCGCGATCCGCAAGCCCGCGAGCCGCATCTACACGCTCGCCGATTATGTGAGCGACGGGATCATGACCGCCGAAATCGCTCGCGCCTTGTCGCTGGCGGTGGTGGAACGGCGCAACCTTTTGGTCGCGGGCGGCACCAGCTCGGGCAAGACCACGCTCGCCAATGCACTCCTCGCCGAACTGGCGCCTCGCGACGAGCGCGTGATCCTGATCGAGGACACGCGCGAGCTGCAGTGCGCGGCGCCCGACACGGTGGCGCTTCGGACCCGCCCGGGCGTGGTCAGCATGGCCGACCTGGTCCGCTCGACCCTGCGTTTGAGGCCCGACCGGATCATCGTCGGCGAGGTGCGCGGGGGCGAGGTGCTCGACATGCTCAAGGCCTGGAACACCGGGCACCCGGGCGGGATCGCCACGGTCCACGCCAATAGCGCCCGCTCGGCGCTCTACCGCGTCGAGCAGCTGATCCAGGAAGCGGTGGTCACCGTCCCGCGGCGCCTGATCGCCGAGGCGATCGACCTCATCGTCTTCATCGAAGGGCGCGGCCTTGGCCGGAGGATCGCGGCAATCGAGGCCGTCGAGGGGCTCGATGCCGCCGGCGACTATGCGCTCCGCGCCCTCGATCCCGAACGCATCAGCTCATGAGGAGACCGACCATGCCTGCACTTGCACCAATCCGATCCCTGCACGCCGCGCGCGCCGCTCTGTTCGCGGCGGCCGTGCTGATCGCCAGCTCGGCCGAGGCGGCCGGCTCGGGAATGCCGTGGGAAGCGCCGCTTCAGAAGGTGCTCGATTCGGTCCAGGGACCGGTCGCCAAGATCGTCGCGGTGATCATCATCATCACCACCGGGCTCACCTTGGCGTTCGGCGAGACGGCCGGCGGGTTCCGGCGGCTGATCCAGATCGTCTTCGGGCTGTCGATCGCCTTTGCCGCCTCATCCTTCTTCCTCAGCTTTTTCAGCTTCGGCGGCGGGGCTTTGATCTCGTGAGCACGCATGCCACCCACCCGGAAGGCTTCGAGGCGCCCGTGCACCGCGCTTTGGTCGAGCCGATCCTGCTCGGCGGCGCGCCGCGCGGGATCGCGATCGTCAACGGAACGGTGGCTGCGGCGCTCGGGCTCGGGCTCCAGCAATGGCTCGCGGGGCTGCTGGTCTGGGCGGTCGGCCATTCGATCGCGGTGATCGCGGCCCGGTCCGATAGCGAGTTCGCGCCGGTGCTCGTCCGCCATCTGCGGCTTCCGGGACATTTCACATGCTGAACCTCGCCGAATATCGCTGTCGCGGCGACCGGCTCGCCGACCATCTGCCATGGGCGGCGCTGGTCGCGCCGGGCGTGGTGCTCAACAAGGACGGCACCTTTCAGCGCACCCTGCGGTTTCGCGGCCCCGACCTCGAGAGCGCGACCGAGGCCGAGCTGGTCGCGGTCGCGGCGCGGGTCAACAATATGCTCAAGCGCTTCGGCTCGGGCTGGGCCTTGTTCTTCGACGCCGAGCGCGTCGAAGCCCTGGGTTATCCCGAGAGCCGATTCCCCGATCCCGCGTCATGGCTGGTCGACATGGAGCGGCAGGCGAGCTTCGAGGGCGGCCGCGACCATTTTGAGAGCTTCTATCATCTGACCCTCCTCTGGCTGCCGCCGGCCGATGTGCAAGCGCGCGCCGGGAGGGCGCTGGTCGAGGGGAGCGCCGCCGAACAGGGCCGCGACTGGCGCGAGGCGCTGGCAAGCTTCACCGCCGACACTGACCGGGCGCTGGACCTATTGGCCGGCCTGATGCCCGACGTGCGGGCGCTCGACGATGCCGAGACCCTGACCTTCCTCCACAACGCCGTGTCCGACCGGCGCCACCCGGTCGGGGTGCCGGAGACGCCGGTCTATCTCGACGCCTTGCTCGTCGACACGGAGCTGACCGGCGGGCTCGAGCCGATGCTCGGCGAGCTTCATTTGCGGACCCTGACCTTGCTCGGCTTTCCCTCGCTCAGCCGGCCCGGGATCCTCGACGCGCTCAATGGCCTGGATTTCGGCTATCGCTGGACGAGCCGCTTCATCGCGCTCGATAAAGCCGAAGCGACCAGGGCGCTGACCAGGCTTCGCCGGCAATGGTTCAACAAGAGGAAGTCGGTCACCGCGCTGCTTCGCGAGGTGGTGTACAACCAGCCGGCGCAGCTCACCGACAGCGATGCCGACAATAAGGTCGCGGATGCCGACCTTGCGCTCCAGGAGCTTGGCGGCGACCATGTCGCCTTCGGCCATCTGACCGCGACGATCACCGTCGCTGATGTCGACCCCGCGGCCGCGGAAGCGAAGGTGAGGGCGGTCGAGCGGGTGGTCAACGGGCTCGGCTTCACGGTCAAGCGCGAGCGCATGAACGCGGTCGAGGCGTGGCTGTCGAGCCTTCCGGGGCAGGTCTACGCCAACGTCCGCCAGCCTCTGGTCCATACCCTCAACCTTGCCCATCTGGTGCCCTTGTCGGCGCTGTGGGCGGGACCCGAGCGCAACCGTCATCTGGACGGGCCGCCGCTTCTGTTCGCCGAGACCGGCGGCTCGACTCCGTTCCGCCTCTCGACCCATGTCGGGGACGTCGGCCATATGCTCATCGTCGGGCCGACCGGCGCCGGCAAGTCGGTGCTGCTGTCGCTGCTTGCGATGCAGTTCCGGCGCTATTCGAGCGCCCAGGTCTTCATCTTCGACAAGGGCTGGTCGGCACGCGCCGCGGTCCTCGCCATGGGCGGCGCTCATCATGAGCTCGCGGCGAGCGCCGGCGACGGCGGCCTCAGCTTCCAGCCGCTGAAGCGCATCCACCAGGCGAGCGAGCGGGCGTGGGCGGCCGAATGGCTCGCCGGCCTGCTCGAACATGAGAGAGTCGCCGTCACGCCCGAGATCAAGGATGCTTTGTGGTCGGCGCTCCTCAGCCTCGCGACCGCGCCCGAGGACGAGCGCACGCTGACGGGCCTGTCGCTGCTTCTCCAGTCCAATGGGCTCAAGGCCGCGTTGCAGCCCTACACGCTGGAAGGGCCGTTCGGGCAGCTGCTCGACGGCGCCGAGGACCAATTGTCGCTGGCCGACGTCCATTGCTTCGAGACCGAGACCTTGATGGGCCTCTCCGGAGCGGTGCCGCCGGTCCTCTCTTACCTGTTCCATCGGCTCGAGGAGAAGTTCGACGGCCGGCCGACCCTGCTGCTGCTCGACGAAGCCTGGCTGTTCCTCGACAATCCCTTGTTCGCCGCACGCATCCGCGAATGGCTGAAGGTGCTTCGCAAGAAGAATGTCGCGGTCATATTCGCGACCCAGTCGCTCGCCGACGTTCAGGCCAGCAGCATCGCGCCGGCGATCGTCGAGAGCTGCCCGCAGCGGATCTTCCTCCCCAACGAGCGCGCGATCGAACCGCAGGCGCGGGCGGCTTATGAGAGCTTCGGCCTCAACCCGCGGCAGATCGAGCTAATCGCGCGGGCGACCCCGAAGCGCGATTATTACCTCCAGTCGCGGCGCGGCAACCGCCTGTTCGACCTCGCCCTCGGGCGCATTGCGCTCGGGCTGTGCGCAAGCTCCGATCCCGCTTCGCAGCGCCTGATCGACCGGCTTCTCGAGGGGCCGCGAGCGAGCTTCCTCGCCCGCTTTCTCGAAGCGCGTGATCTTGGCTGGGCGGCCGCGCTTCTCGACCAGTTTCCATCACCCTCAAGCGAAGGAGAATGAGCATGAAGAGAGTCAGTCGCGCCATTGGACTGGGAGCGTTCGTGTCCGTAGCGCTTTGCGGAACATTGGTCGTTCCGACCGCTCCGGCGTCGGCGCAGATGGCGGTCTTCGACGGCACCAATTACGCCCAAAATCTGCTCCAGGCGGCACGCGCGCTTGAAGCAGTCAACAACCAGGTGAAGTCGCTCCAGAACGAAGCCGGCATGCTTCGGAACATGGCGACCAATCTCAAGACCCTGAGCTTCCCCCAATTGAGCAAGCTCACCTCGGCGATGACCCAGATCGACCAGCTGATGAGCGAGGCCCAAAGCATCCAGTTCAAGGTTGCTGGGCTCGATAGCCAGGTCAAAGGCCTGTTCCCCGGCGCGCTCAACAAGGCGCTCACCAGCGATCAGCAGGTCGTCCAGGCCCGCGCCGAGCTCGACGCCGCGACCGCGGCCTATCGTCAGGCGATGAGCGTCCAGGCGCAGGTCGTGGAGAATGTGCAGGCGGACGCCGGCACGTTGAACGAGCTTGCGGCGAGCAGCCAAAGCTCGGTGGGCGCGCTGCAGGTGAGCCAGGCCGCCAACCAGCTGATGGCGCTCAGCGTCAAGCAGCAGCTCCAGCTCCAGAATTTGATGGCCTCCGAATATCGATCGGCGGCGATCGACCGGGCTCGGCGGGCGCAAGCGGAGGAGGATGGCCGGGCGGCGACCCGGCGCTTCCTCAATGGGGCGGGCCCCTCGGCCAACTAGGGTTCGAATGGGCGAGGGCGGCGGCTTCCCTGCCGCCTCACGTCCGCCGCGGGGCTTCTTGACTCCCCTTCGGGAAGCCCCGCGGCACCCATCCCGATCACATCTGCGAGAGCGAGTGTCATGGGTGACTTGAGCGTCATCGACCGCTTCATGGCGGCCTTCGTCCAATATATCGACAGCGGCTTCGGGCTGCTGCGCGGCGACGTCGCCTTCCTGTCGAGCACGTTGATCGGGATCGACATCACGCTCGCCGGCCTGTTCTGGGCGATGGGCGGCGAGGACGATGTCATCGGCCGCTTCTTGAGGAAGATCCTTTATGTCGGCGCCTTCGCCTTCATCATCGGCAGCTTCTCGACGCTGGCCGACATCATCTTCAAGTCGTTCGCGGGCCTCGGGATCACCGCCGGCGGCGGTGCGATCAGCGCCGACCAGCTGCTGAAGCCAGGCTTCATCGCCTCGACCGGCTTCGACGCGGCCAAGCCGCTTCTCGACCAGGTCAGTCCGCTGACGGGGCCGGTCGCCTTCTTCGAGAATTTTCTCACCATCGCCGTGCTGATGATCGCCTGGCTGTTCGTGATCCTCGCTTTCTTCATCCTCGCAATCCAATTGTTCATCACCATCATCGAGTTCAAGCTGACGACTCTCGCCGGCTTCATCCTGGTCCCCTTCGCTTTGTGGAACCGGACCAGCTTCCTTGCCGAGCGGGTGCTCGGCAATGTCGTCTCCTCCGGAATCAAGGTGATGGTGCTGGCGGTGATCGTCGGCATCGGCTCGGGCTTCTTTTCCGAGTTCAGGGCGGCCGCAGGCGGCGGGCAGCCGGACCTCATGGGTGCGATGAGCCTGGTTCTTGCAAGCCTCGCTTTGCTCGGCCTCGGCATTTTCGGACCCGGCATTGCCTCGGGCCTGGTCGCCGGCGCGCCCCAGCTTGGCGCTGGCGCGGCGATCGGGACCAGCGCTGCGGCGCTCGGGACGATGGCGGTCGGCGGCGGCCTCGCTGCCGGCGGGGCGCGGGCGATCGGCGGCGCGGGGCTCGGCGCGGTTCGCGCTGGAACATCCATGGGGGCTGCCGCCTCGACCGCCTACAAGCTCGGGCAGGAGACCTCCGGTAACGCGAGTGTCGGCGCGGGGCTGAGCGGGGTCGCGAGCGCCGGCGGCGCCGCGATCCGGGACAGGATGGCCAATGCCGGCGGCCTCGCCGCGGCGGCGGAGCGCGGACAGCGGGCGGCTGTGTTCGCCGGCTCCTCACGATCGGCGGCGAATGATTCGGCAGACTCAGCGTCAGGCGGAACGCCCGACTGGGCCCGGCGGCTGCGGTCCGAGCAGAGCGCGCGCCACCACCGCCACAGCGCGATGCAGGCGATCAAGGAAGGCGACGGCGGCGGCGCCGCCGCCAATCCCGACATCAAGGAAAAGGAGGACTGAGCGATGCGATTCAGGCGCGCTGTGCAGCGCTACGGCAAAACCCCCGAGCCGGTCACGCCCTACCAGAAAGCGGCGCAGGTCTGGGACGAGCGCATCGGTTCGGCGCGGGTCCAGGCGCGCAACTGGCGGCTGATGGCGCTTGGCGGGCTTCTGCTCTCGAGCGGACTCTCGGCCGGCCTCGTCTGGCAATCGATGCAGAGCCGGGTCGTTCCGTTCGTCGTCGAGGTCGACCGCCTGGGCGAGCCCAGGGCGCTTCAGCCCGCGGACGAGGATTATCAGCCGACCGATCCGCAGATCGCGTGGCATCTCGCCCGCTTCATCACCGACGTCCGGACCGTTTCGCTCGATCCCGTGCTGATGCGTGCAAACTGGCTGTCGGCCTATGATTTCGTGACTTCGCGCGGTGCGCGCTTCCTTGGCGATTATGCGCGTTCCGCCGACCCGTTCGGCGAGATCGGGACACGGACGGTGTCGGTCCAGGTGACGAGCGTGGTGCGCGCATCGGACCGAAGCTTCCAGGTCAAATGGACCGAGAGCGATTATGAGCGCGGCAATCTCGCCGCGACCAGCCGCTGGACCGCGATCATCTCCGTGGTGATGCGGCCGCCGGCCTCGGCCGAGACCCTGCGCAAGAACCCGCTCGGGCTTTACGTCGACGCGATCGACTGGAGCCAGGAGCTCGATACGTCAGGACCCGGGCCGGATTCGTCGACGCGGCCACCGGCAAGCGCGACACCGCCGGCACCGGCTCGCGACATTCCGCTCGGCTCGCCGCTCGATCCCCCTCCGGGCGGCGCGACCGTTTCCAATTCTCCTGCAACAAGGAACAGCCTATGATCCGATCTTCAATTGCCGCGCTGGCGTCGGCCGCCAGCATCCTGGCCTTCGGCGCCGCGGCCGCGGCGCGCCCAAGCACGCAGGCGCTTGCGGCACGCGTGCTGAGCGACGAGCCGATCGCTCACCGGCAAAGGCATGAGCCCCCGATACCCGCAGCGAAACATGACCGGAGCGCAACTGCGCGCACCGGGAAGGCCGTGCCGCTCGTCCGCGTCGTCGCCGCCAATCGCAATGCGGTCGAGGAGCCGGACGCTGCTTTCTATCTCGGGGCCGCGCAGGTCTATCCGTGGAGCGAGGGGTCGCTCTATCGGCTCTATGCGGCGCCCGAGCAGATCAGCGACGTTGCGCTTGAGCCCGGCGAGACTCTGGTCTCCGTCGCGGCCGGCGACACCGCACGCTGGGTCATCGGCGACACGTCAAGCGGCAGCGGGCCGGCCCGGCGCACGCACATCCTGGTCAAGCCGGTGGCGCCGGGCCTGCGCACCAATTTGATCATCGCCACCGACCGCCGAATCTACCATGTCGAGGCCGTGAGCACCGAGCGAACCGCGATGGCGACGATCTCCTGGACCTATCCGCAGGACAGCCTGATCGCGCTTCGCGCCGGTCCGGCAACGGCGCCGGATCCCGCGGTCGCGCCGGCAGTGGCGGTCGAAGCCCTGAACTTCGGCTACCGGATCGAGGGGGACAATGTCGCGTGGAGGCCGGTGCGGGCGTTCGATGACGGCCACCAGACCTTCATCGAGTTTCCGGCCACGCTTGGCGACGGCGAGGCGCCGCCGTTGTTCGTCACCGGCACCGACGGCAAAGCCGAGCTCGTCAATTATCGGGTGAAGGGCCATTATTATGTCGTCGACCGGCTGTTTGGCGCGGCGGAGCTGCGCCTCGGCGGCAAGCATCAGCAAATCGTCCGGATCGTCCGCGAGAACGGCGAGCGGCGTGCGCGGAGGTCGGCATGAGCGATCTTCACGAACCGTCCTCGTCACGGCCGCGGAAGGAAGATCCGGAGACTCTCGTCCTTCGCGGGACGACGCGCCCTGCAGTCCGCTTCCGGCGCGGTCTCATCGCCGGGATCACCGGCGCGGTCGCGGTCGCGCTGGTCACATTGTCATGGCTGGCGCTCGAACCGCCAAACTTCCGCAAGGCGGCAGCCTCGATCGATAGCGGTGAGGATCAACCCAAGGCGACCCCCGATGCGCTCGCCAATGTCCCCAGAAATTATGGCGACGTGCCGAAGCTCGGACCACCGCTGCCGGGCGACCTTGGCCGCCCAATCCTCGAGCAGCAGCGAAGCGAGGCGCAGCCGATTTCAGCACCGCCGGACATAACCGAACCATCGAACCGGCAATCTGCGGTGGAGCTCGGGCGCGAGCGGGCGGCGGGGGAGCGGCAGGCGGCTCGTACGGCCGGGCTGATGGTCCAGCTCGGAAGCGGCGAGGCGGCGCCCTCCGGGAATTCACCGGTCGAGGTCGCCGATGCTGCCAGCCCGCCCGCCGCAATTGAGCCCGCGGCCGCGCCGGTCCCTGCAGGCCAGCAGCATAAGATCGACTTCGTGGCGGGGGAGGGCGGGATGGACAGTCCGCACCAACTCATGGCCGCCGCGTCACCATGGATGCTCAGTGCGGGCACAATTATCCCGGCCAGTCTCATCACCGGCCTCAACTCCGATCTTCCAGGTATGGTGCTGGCGCAGGTCACCGAGAATGTGCGCGACAGCGCCACCGGCCGAGTGATTCTGGTGCCGCAGGGAGCGCGGCTGATCGGCAAATATGACTCGGTTGTCGCCTTCGGGCAGCGTCGCGCCTTGCTAATCTGGACCCGAATCGTCTTTCCCGACGGATCGTCGGTCGAGCTCGACGACATGCCGGCGACGGATGCATGGGGCTATTCGGGCGTGACCGATGGCGTCGACTCTCACACCTGGCAGCTCTTGAAGGGGATCGGCATGTCGACATTGCTCGGCGTTGGCACCGAGCTGAGCTTTGGCGGCAGCGGGAGCGGCCTCGTCCGCGCGCTCCGCGAATCCGCTCAGGAGAATGCCCCGCACGCAGGTGACCAGATCACGTCCCGCAATCTCGACATCCAGCCGACGATCACGGTCCGCCCCGGCTGGCCGGTCCGGGCGCTCGTCAACAAGGATATCGGCCTTCAGCCGTGGAGGGGATGATGGCGGACATCAAGCTTGCCAAGCTTCGCGATCGGAACCCGGTCAAGGTCACGATCAGCATCGCGCCGGACCTCAATCGGGCGCTCACCCAATATGCCGAGATGTACCGAGAAACTTACGGTGAGGCGGAGCCCGTCCAGGAACTCATCCCGGCGATGCTGGCAAGCTTTCTTGAGGGTGATCGCGCATTCGCGCGTCAGCGGAGGAGGGAAAGGGCATGAGGAACGAGGAAGCGGCAACCGAGGAGCGCATGGAGCCGATCAGCGTCAAGATCCCGGAAGCCGTGCGGCTCACCGGCCTCAGCCGCTCGCGAATCTATGAACTGATGAAGAGCGGCGACATCGAGTTCGCGAAGGTCGGAAGCTCCACCCTAATCCTGGTGGAAAGCCTGCGGAGCTTTCTTCTCAGCCGAACCTCAGGGACCTTTTAGCCGGAGGTTCCTCCTGATCATCTGATCGACAGCGTCGTCGGCCGCCGCGTCTTGCTTGACCTTGCATTGCGCTTCGCGCCTCAGCCGCTCGTCTCGCTCTTCCGGCGTTTCCGGTTTTCGCTGCCTGCGCATGACTAGCACCACAGAAAGTAAAACGTTTCGCTGGCGCAAAGGGTGCCAGGGCCTGCAGCGTCATCGCCTACTGCTTTCTTTTGCTGCTGTCGGGCAGGCAATGAGACAAAGCTGCGTAAACGTGCCTGACCTCTACTTACGCACGACCGGGCCTACTCAGAGTAAATCGTCGACCCTGATTGCCGCTTCCACCGCAACCACCGCGAGATCCTCGCCATCGTTGCTGACAATGACGATCCGTTCAAACACGCGTCCGGCACCGCGACACAATTCATCTGCCGCCATGTCCGTCGCTGCCTTCACGGCGATCATTCGAGCAGCTTCGAGGTTCTCGGCCGCGATGCCCTCCTCATCCGCCAAGCGGTCGCCCTCTCGTTCGCGGTGCAGAAAGAATCGAGGCACGTGGTCTGAACGATATCTCGCCCGCCCGTTCACTTCCTTAACGCAGGTCAGAGACGTTCGGGGCAAGTGATTGAGCGCCGACCGCCCGACTGTGGTTAAGTCGAGCGTCGGCGATTCGCACTGTGCGAATGCTACCGGTCGGGGCGGGCATGGAAGGAGATGCGGGCTTATTTCGCGCGACGCGCGATTCAGGAGCGCGAAGCGGCGCTGAAAGCCGCTCACCCGACGGGCTCGCCAGGCCCATCTCCAGCTCGCCGCCCGTTACGACGACCTGGCGCACTCGATCGTCGCCCGCGAGAAGCACCTCGGCGTCCATGCCGACGAGGGCGGCGCATAGCGGGCGGGATGCTGACGAGCCTCTCGGGGCCCGCGGTTCGTCGGCCAGCCACTTCGCCATGACTGCAGCGGAGCTGCGCCCGCGGGCTGCGCAATGACGATCGACGGCACGTCGTGGGGCCGGATCCCGGCGAACCTATTGGTGATGTTGCGTGCGACCGTGATCGCCAGGTTGGCGAAGCTGGTAGAGGATGTGAACCAATAAGCGGCGAGTTGCTTATCGCCGAGCAGCCACCGCATGATCATACCTTTCCAATGCAAGTCGGCGCCAAGCGCGGAATCTGGCGCTCGAGTGGGTTGAGCTCGTCCGAAAGCATCCCGATCCTGAGCACTAGACCGCGATGATCGCTCCGGCGCAGGAACATTTTGTAATGATCGACAGCAACGACCGAATTCTGCGGATCAAAGCTGTGCTCGATCGGACCGGCTTAAGCCGGTCCACCCTCTACCGTAAAATTCAGGACGGCACTTTTCCGAAGCAAGTGCAGATCAGCACCCGGTGCGCGGGATGGCGCGAGTCTGCGGTCAACGCGTGGATGAGCAATCCAATGTTTTTCAGCGTCGACGATCCTGATTGGAGTCCGCGCAACGTCCCGCTGAAGGTCAGTTCATCCCGCTAGAGCGCAAGCTTCCGAGGGACCAAAAGTGGGACTAGCTTCGCTGCTTTCGATCAAAGTCCCGGAAAATAACAGAAAAATCTGCTTGAATGGTGGAGCCGAGGGGGATCGAACCCCTGACCTTCGCAATGCCATTGCGACGCTCTCCCAGCTGAGCTACGGCCCCACGTCCTTCCGGGAAGCGCCCCCTTAAGCGAACTTGCCCCCGCTGCAAAAGGGGAAATAATCCTTGCGCGCCCTGCTGCTCGCCGACAGACCAGCACCGTTATCAGGCGGAGGGATCGTGATGCGGCTGGTCTTTGCTCTGGGCGCGCTTTCGCTGATGGGACCCACGCCGCTGGCGGCCGCTCCGGTCGAGGTTCCGGTCGAGCTCGCGATGCCGGCGCCGACGCCGCTGTCGGGGCGCCTGATCATTTTCGCCGAGCCCGCGAAACCGGGCGAGAAAAGTCCGGACTCGGTCGACGCAGACCCGTTCGCCGGAACGCCGACCGCCGTTGCCGCGCGCGAGGTGCGTTCGCTTTCGACAGGGCAGGTCGCAACCGTCGACACGGAGACCGATTCCGTCCCCGAGGCATGGTCGAAGCTTCCGCCCGGCCGCTACCACGTCCAGGCGGTGCTCGACGTCAATCACGACTATAATTACTTCGGGCGGGGCGCGGGCGATGTCGTCTCACAGGTTACCGATGTAAATCTGCCAGGAACGGTCGCGCCGCTTCACTTGTCGCGAGTGCTTCCGGACACGGACCCATTCGCCAATCTGAAGCCGGACGAGCGAGCCGATCTGGCCAAGGTCGTGCCTGTCGATTTCGTCAGCCCGGCGCTGAGCGCATTCTGGGGCCGGCCGATTCACATGCGCGCTGCGATCGCCCTTCCCCCCGATTATAACCCAAGCGCAGCCAAGACCTGGCCCACCGTCTATCTGACGCACGGCTTCGGGGCGGGCTATCACGGCGTCGAGTGGCTGGCGGCGAAGCACCTCGAGCTGATGAGCGAGGGCCAGATCCCGCCGATGATCTGGGTATCGCTCGACGAAAGCTTTCCGAGCGGCACACACGAGTTCGCGGATTCGGTGAACAATGGCCCGTGGGGTCAGGCGCTGACCACCGAGCTGATCCCCTGGCTGGAGCAGCATTATCGCATGGATGCACGGCCCTCGGGCCGCTTCCTCACCGGCCATTCATCCGGCGGATGGGCGACCCTGTGGCTCCAGACCCGCTATCCGCAAGTCTTCGGCGGCACCTGGTCGACCTCGCCCGACCCAAGCGATTTCCACGACTTCACCGGCGCCGACCTCTACCGGCCTAATGCCAACGTCTATGTCGACGCCAGCGGCAAGCCGATCCCGCTGGTCCGGATGAATGGCAGGGAGGTCGCCAATTTCGAAGATTTCGCCAGGCTCGAGGCGGTGCTCGGACCCGTCGGCGGCCAGATGGCGTCGTTCGACTGG
>DASUIB010000160.1:0-10549 GCA_036273235.1 Sphingomicrobium sp.
AGGATTGATGCCCCGCCGCTCGGCCTCGGGATTCTTGTAGACGATGAGCTCGATCCCGGGCTCGGCGCCGACCTTGTCCCGAAGCGCGTACATGTCCCTGAACTTCCACGTCGTATCGACATGCAGCAGCGGGAACGGCAGCGGGCTTGGAAAGAAGGCCTTCTTCGCAAGGTGCAGCATCGCCGCCGAATCCTTGCCGATCGAGTAGAGCATGACGGGCCGCTCGGCCTCCGCGACGGTCTCGCGCAGGATATGGATGCTTTCGGCCTCGAGCCGGTCGAGATGCGTGAGTGCGCGCACGCTTGAGGTCATTCCCCGCTTCGAAAGGTCGGCCGCGGCCTTTACTGTCCGCGGCGCATCGACGCTATGGTCAGGCGTTTTCCTTGACCTTCGCCTTGGCCTTGGAGCCGCCCTTCTCGGGCTTGCCGCCCACCGCGTCGACCAGCGGCTGGAGCCCGGCGCCGTACTTCTTCCAGCGCTGCACCGACGTCTTGTAGATCGGCTTGCGCACCTGGGCGACGCTGGCGGTCTTCACCGGCCGATCGGACTTGTGGAAGTCGACGCATTTCTCATTCCACGGCAGCCCAAGGAATTCGATCAGCCGCCGCGCTTCCTTCTCGGTATCGGCGACCACGTCCTCGTAGACGACGGTCGTCATGAAACCTTCGGGAAGCACCTTCTCCCAATGTTCCATCAGCTCGCGATATTTGGCGTAATAGCGGCCGAGCTCGGAGAGGTCGTAGCTGTGCGGCATGTCGTCCTTGAACAGCTTGGTGAAGCCGGAAAGGCAGGTGTCGACGGGGTCGCGGCGCGTGTGGATGACCTTCGCCTTCGGGAACAGCAGGTTGATGAGCCCGAGGAAGAAGTAATTGGTCAGCAGCTTGTCAGTGATCTTCTTCGCGTCGCCCGCGCCCTGCGCCAGCGCCTGCTGATAGTTCTTGGCGACGATGTCGAGCTGCGCCGGGGTGATCTTTTGGGCCATCTCGGGATATTTGGGGAGCGACGGGAAGCGGTCGCGCAGCTGGCCCAGTGCCCGGCTCAGATATTTGACTTCGCCGGCGCCGTAGATGTCGGGATGGCTCGACAGGATCTGCTCGACCAAGGTTGAGCCCGACCGCGGCATTCCGACAATGAACACCGGCCGGTCATCGTCGAGCCCGGCAAATTTGCGGTTCTCGAACGCTTCTTTCGGAAAGGTGGCCCGGATCGAGTCGAAGAAGCCGTGGGTCTCGGATTCCTTATAATCGAGCTGGGCGCGCTTCATTCGGCCGCCGGTGATGTAATGGTCGAGCGCCTTCTCGTGCTGGCCGCGATCGTCGAGCGCCTTCGCATAAGCAAAGTGCAGCGCGAGGAACGGCTCCGCTTCCTGGTTTGGAATTGATTCGAAGATCGCTTCCATCCGGTTGAACAGCTCCTCGCCGATGCCTTTGGAGAAATCGACCAGGTCGTTGAGATTGGCATAGGCGCCGTACATCGAATCGTTGAGCTTGAGGGCCTTCAGGATATGCTCGCGCGCTTCGTCGAGCCGTCCGACGGACTTCAGCGCAACGCCATAGAAGTTCAGCGCTTCGGGGTTGTCGGGCGCCTTCTTGAGTGCTCGATCGAGCACCTCGAGCGCTTCGTCGTAGCGGTCGGTTTCATGCAGCACTTGGCCGAGGACGGTAAGCGCCTCGGCATTCTCCGCCTCTTCCTGGAGCGCGAGCCGGGTTGCCTGCTCGGCCGCCTGGAGGTTGCTGCGCCGCAGCTGGATCTTCGCCGTCAGAAGCAGAGTCTGAACGTTCTTCGGCGCGAATTTCAGCGCCTCGCCGAGGACTCGTAACGCCTCGACTTCCTGCTTCTGCGAGGAAAGCAGCTGCGCGAGATTGTTATGCGCCTCGATATAATTCGGGTTCTGCTGAATTGCCTTGCGCAGCGCATGCTCGGCTTCCTCGAACTTTTGGTCCTGCTGGAGCAACGTGCCGAGATTGTTGTAGACTTCAGGATATACCGCGCGCTGCGTCAGCGCTTCCTGATAGGCATGCAAGGCGCCGTCGATATCGCCGGTGAGGCGAAGCGCGTTGCCGAGGTTGTTGAGCGCCTCGGCCATCGTCGGCCTGAGCTCCAGCGCGCGGCGGTAGCTCTGAACCGCGTCCGCGAACTGCTTGCGCTCGTACTGGATAATTCCGAGGTTGTTTAAGGCCTGAGCGTTGTTGGGCTCGAGCTTGATCGCTTCCTCGATTGCCGCCGCCGCTTCGTCGAGGCGGCCCGCCTGGCGCAGGATCTCGCCAAGATTGGCATGATAGCTCGCCGCCTGACCGCTGATCTTGATTGCGCGTTTGAGCGACGCAACAGCTTCCTCCTTCTGGCCGAGGGCAGCGAGGGAAACACCGAGAATGTTGTGCGCGTCGGCATTGCCGGGCCGCGAGGCAATGATTTGACGGCAAACCCGCTCGGCCTGTCCATATTGCCCACGCGAATAAAGCTGCCCTGCCATTTCGATGGCCTTGGCCGGCGTCACGTTGACGCGCCCGCTTTGCGCCTTGGCGATCGTCTCGTCGATGGTGCCTGGCCGGCGCGTTTGCTGCGGACTCGCTGAAGCGCCCTGCGCCTGCCCTTGGCGGTTGGCGCCGGTGGCCGGCGCGGCCTTGTTGGTTGCGGCCTTCGGCGCGCTGCTGGACTTGCTGTTGGTCATGGCGGTTCTTTTACCCGTAAGCTCCGGTAGTTAAAGGCCTTGGCCAGCAAAAAATTGCCGGCTTCCGCAAATGCGAAAGAAGAGGGAATTGCTTCCCTCTTCTCCCATTAACTGAAACTGGCCCAACCGGTGAGGGGCAGGAGCCAAAGCTCCCGCCCCTCCCCTTGTTACTGACCCCGTTCGCCTCGTTCCGTCGGCGCTGGGGGCGGCGGCGGGGGTGGCGGGGGCGGTGGCGGGGGCGGGGGCGCTTCCACGACCGGGGGCGGAGGCGGAGGCGGAGGTGGCGGCGGGGGCGGCGGCGGAGCCGCGTGGCCGCCCAGCGGAAGCACGAACTTGAAGTTCCCGCTGTGGCTGGTGATCCCGCCTCCGAACTCGCCCTCGTAGCCGATCCTCACATCGACCGCGCCGAGCTTCCCGCCGACGCTCAGGCCGGCAAGGAAGGTGCCGCGCTTGTTCGCCGCGCTGATGACGTCGAAGTTGTTCTCCGGATCGGGCGTGAAGAACGCCCCGATGGTCGAACGCGTCGTTCCGAGCCGGTAGCGGTAGCCGAGGTTCACCTCGGGAACCACGCCGCCGATCTGGGTCGCCCACTTGACGCCTCCAGTCAGGAAGCTGTGGTTCGACTTGCTGCTCTCGATCGTCAGCTCGGCCCCGTTGCCGTTCGTCTCGCTGAAGCTCCTCAGCTTGGCGTTGACATAGTCATAGTCGAGGTAGGGCGTGATGACCGAGGTCGCGCTCATCGGGAACCGAGCCCCGCCGTGAAGCCCGAAGGTCCACATCTTGACGTCCGGGTGACCCGTCGGACGAGCCGCGAAGGTCGCTCCCGTCGCAAGCCCCGCAAAGTCGATGTTGCGGGTCGAGTCGCCGTTCAGCGAGCTGTAGGTGGTCACCCCCTTCAGATAGAAGGCGCCCGGATCGTAGACCGCATAAAGGCCGCCGGTCCAACCCTTGCCGCTGATGCTGTCGCCGAACTGGTCGTCGTGCAGATGGTTCGACAAATAGCCGATGTCGCCGCCGAAGATCGCCGAATTGCCAAGGTTCGTGTCGATCCCGAGGAGCCCGCTGAACCGCTTCGAACGGCTCGTCCCAGCCTCAATGTCCCCCTTCGCCTTGCGAGTCTGATAATCCAGCTGACCCCAGACATGGATCGGCGACGACGCCCGACACTCGAGGATCGAGCCGCGGACTTGGGGTACGTCGCAGTCGGAGCCTTTGTCGGTCAGATCATTCTCGTGGACTCCCAGGGACGGGAATGAGTTGAGATAGTTCGCGAAAGCGGAGCCGGATAGCTCGTTCAACGCGACGTTGAAATTGGCCGCATCGGTGAACAGGAAGAGGTCGCGGAACATGTCGGCCGCTCCCCCCGTCAGGTTGACGTTGAAGAAACTGTCCAGCCCTGTGCCGACCGCGAGGCCGTTGCCGTTGAGTCCCGCAACCTGATCGAACGGCACCCGGGTCAACGACAGGTCGACGTTGGCGTTGCTGTCGTACGTGCAGCTGAACTTGAGCAGCAGCGAATTGGTGAATGGGCCGCCGAGCAGGCATTGGTCGAACGTGCCGTTGCGGACATTGGCATCGATCACATTCTGCCAGTCGTAGCTGTCGGCGAACAGCCCGTTGGCGGGACTTACATCGGCGACCAAAGTGCCCGCGAGGTTGGCGGTGTTGACGAAGATCTGCGGATAGGTGCCGACCGGCTGCAGCCCGCCCGCCTCGGGCTGGAGCTGGAACGTCAGAGTCCCGTCCGAAGCGACGTTGAGCGTGTCGACGAAGACGAACGCGGGTCCGTCGAACATCGCCGGATCGCCGGTGACCAGCGGGTCGGCGAGGATCAGATTGCCCGCGTCCTCGATGTTGAGCGTACCCACACCGGCGAGGCCGCTGTCGAGGTCGGCCGCCGTCACTCCATCGGCAGGAAGGAACGCCGGATTGATCACTCCGTCGAACAAGGTCGGGCCGGCCTTGACGTTGATCACGTCGCTCGCCTGCACCGCAATGTCGCCGTAGATCAGGCCGCCGCCGAGGAGGTTGATGACCGTCGGATTGGGCGCCCCCGTCACGTCGATCGCGAGGCCGTGCTGGAACGTGACTCCGTCGTCGTCGCTCTGACGGGCGATGATCGTTCCCGAATTGTCGATCGTCAAAACGTCGTCGCCGTCGCCCGGGACGTCCGGCGCGAAGTCAAACACGTGAATGCCCCAGGCCTGCGCATTGTCCTGATGCCCCGTGATCGCCGTGACGTCGATCGTTCCGCTATTGGTGATCGTCGCGCTGGTGCCGACCGGCGCGCTCAGGAAAATGCCGGTGGCGACCGCGCCGACCGTGCCGCTGCTCGCCGAATCGACCTTCGCCGCGACCTGGATCACGCCGCTGTTGGTGATCGAGCCCGACAGGTTCCCGAATACACCGGGGGCTCCGAGGCTGAGCGCATTGACGCTGACCCCGACGGCAAAGGCGAAGGCGCTCCCTCCGCTCCCCGCGACGTGGACGCTCGCGGCGGCATCGATCGTGCCGCTGTTGACGACGTCGGCGACGACGTTCGCTGCTTCGGCGAAATAGCCGGTCGCATGCGCCGTTCCGAAGGCGGGCCCGGCAGTCGCTGCTGCGCTCGCCTCCGCGATGGCGGAAATCGCGCCGCTATTGTCGAGCTTCGCGTTCAGCGTCCCGAAAATAGGCGCTTGGCGGATTGCCGCCGCGAACGCCACTCCAAGCGCAACCGTCGCACCCTCGGCCTTTGCTTGCGCTTCAACCGACAGGGTGCCGCTATTCTCGAAGCTCGCCGTTGCGGTGCCGAAAGCAAAAGCGGTCGCCTGGAAAGGAGTCGCGACGGTCGCGCTTTGCCCAATGCCGCTCGCAATCGCGACGTTGGTCGCAATGCCTGCCGTCGCCGACCCAATGTCGCGGGAAAGCACCTTGATCGTGCCGGAATTGTGGATGGCCGCATCGGCCGCGCGGGTTGCGAACACCCTCTGATGGATTCCGCTGTCGAAGAAGAAGCCGGTTTCGTTCGCTCCGTGGACGTGGCCGCTGCCGGCAACGGTAATGTGGCCGTCATTGATGATCGACGCTGCCGCGGTTGAACCAAGGGCGACCTGCTGGATGCCGAATCCGCGAGAATCGATTCTTGCAAATCCGCCGGCCGACGCGTTGATCAAGCCGCTCACATCGATGGTCCCCGAATTGGTCAGTTCGACTCTCGCGGGGCCCTGGAACAAGAGGATGAAGCTGGTCGTGAAGCGACTTGGCGTGAATGTGGCCGTGGCGGAGGCGCCGGTTGCCAGTGCCGCCTGGACAATGCCCTTTTCGTCCACCTGAGCCGCCAGATTTTGAGGCCCGGCCGCAGTCGCTGTCGCTGTCGCGGCGGCACGAATCGTCCCGCTATTCTCTAGCGAGGCGTGGGCGCTGGTGCCGAAAGCTCCCTGTATGATCGCCACCGGGACTTCGGCTGTCGCAGCAGCGGCGATCAAGCCGCTGGCGGTGCCAGTGCCCGTATTCACGGCATGCGCCTGGGCGACGATGTCGATCGTTCCGCTGTTGACGAAAGAGACGCTGGCGGGACCGAAGCCTTCGTGGTCGGAACGGGCGTGACCGGCCCCAAACTGCGAGGATGCCGTGAAGAGGCTGGAGTGAGCACTCGCGAACTCGTGCAATCCGCTTGCAAAAGCGATTGCTCCGGCAAGTCTGTTGGCCGTAGCCTGCGCGATGGCGATCGCTTCCATTTTTCCGGAATTGACGATCGAGACGGAAGCTTCCGACCCAAGCGCGGATTGGGTGCCGCCGGTGACCGCCGCCAAGGCAAATCCCGAACCTCCCACGACGTGGGCGTTTGCAACCAGCGACATCGTGCCGCTGTTGGAGAATTCGATCGATGCGGGGCCGCTTGGGATGTTGCTCACGTCAATGGCGACGCCCGAGCTCGATGACGAGAAGGAAGCGGATCGGCTTTGGGCGAAGACTCCTTGAAAGAGCCAGTCGGCAGCCGCGGTTGCTTGAGCAAGGCCGTTCGGGCCCGCATTGGCGGAGGCGATTGCGCTGACCTCGTAGGTCGCGCCGTTCTGTATCAGGAGATCGCCGCCATTGGGTGACGGCCCGAGCTGGACTAGTCCCGCTCCAACCACGGCGTTCGCGACCGCGCGGTCGTTTGCTCTGGCATCCGCGATGGCCTGGATCGAGATGAGCCCTTGATTGTCGAGCGTCACCGACGCCGACGGTCCCGCAGCCCCTGCGCTCTGCAACACCGCGTCGCTGACCAGAGCGAGCGCGGTCGCAGTGACGGCGCCGCTAGCGTACGCGGCTCCGGTGACCGCGAAATGCCCGGTATTGGTGAAGTGAGCGGCGGCGGCCGATTGGCCGGTCGCGGCCTGATGAATTCCGCTCATTTCCACGGACGCTATTGCGGCTCCGACCGTAGCCGTTGCGAGCGCACTGCCGATGATCTGGAGCGTGCCCGAATTGACGATGCCGGCATCGGCGTGATTGCCGCTGGCCTGCTGGAAGATAGCACTCTCGAAAAGGACGCTCGCCTGGGCCGCCGATCCGTGCGCCGCCGCCGCTGCCTTGGCTTCCAGGCTGCCGCTATTTTGGATGAGGGCGGTCGCATTGGCGACCGCGTCCGCGATCTGAAAAATGTCTTGGAGATCGAGTGCGAGCGCCTTTGCGGGTCCCGCGGGGTTCGATGCGATCGCCGATGCGACCAGCAGGGCCGAGCCGCCGTTCTCGATCGTCAGATCGGCATTGCCGGAGCCGGTTCCCGTTCCGCTCCCGAACCCGATCTGCACGATCTGCCCACCACCGAAGTTGAGGATCGCCGTGGCCGACGCGGTGCCATGTTCGATGTCGCCGTGGATCACCAACGGATCGCCTGGCAGACTGATGGTGAGGACGTCGTCGGCATTGGGGCCGACGACGTCATGTTCGACTCCGGGAAAGGTTTGCGCTGCCGCGGCCGCCGGAACGGCGAGGGCAAATCCGGATACGCTGGCGATGAGCACAGTGCGAAGGTTCGGCGCGTTCATTCAACCCCCTTGATCCCGGAAGCATTGCGACGAACCGAGATCGTCGCCCCCAACTCCTGGCGGACAGGTCCTATGTGCTCTCGGCATTAACTCTGGTTCATTTGAGCGTTCGGCCCGGCCGTTCTCCCCTTGGGAGCTGCCATTGGGGCCCGCTTAACGTTTACCTTCGGCGCAGCTTCGAAAGCACGAGCGCCTTGCCCGACTCATAGTTCGTGTCGAGCGCCTTCGCGGCGCCGTCGAAGTCGCACCGGGAGATTCGGTCGATGATCGCTTCGTGCTGTGCGATCGACACGTCGATCAAGGTTTCATCGGCCATGTAGACATATTCATAGCGCAGCAGGCGGCGGCGAACCCCATCGACCATCTCCAGCAGACTGCGGTTTGGACAACGGCGCAGGAGTAGTTGGTGAAAAGCCGTGTCCGCTTCGATCGCCTCCAATGGCTTCCGGCCAAGCGGCGCAAGCGCCCGGTTGGCTTCGCGCAACGCTTCGACATCCAGCGCCAGCAGCGGCCCTGCGAGCGAAAGCGCCAGTCCTTCGAGCGCGGAAAGGATCGGGAACAGTTCGCGCGCCTCTTCCTCGTCGAGCGGCCTCACCGAAAAGCCGCGCCCAGCGGTTGTGAGGACGAAGCCCTCCTGGTGGAGTCGGAACAGCGCCTCGCGCACGGGCGTACGGCTCACTCCGAGCCGTTCGGCGAGCCTGCCCTGGACGAGGCGAGTGCCGGGACCGAGCACCCCTTCGACGATCTGCCGGAGCAGGATCTCGTAGATTCGGTCGTGGCCGCCGGCGTGCCGTTCTGTGCTTTCTAGCATGATTCCTCTAAATCGATATTGTATACGATCATTGCGCGATTGCATACGATATGTCACACCACCCTCTGCTGAACCTGGTGAGATCGATAAGGATGACGCTGCACGAGAAGCTTGGAAGCCGGGCGCCACGAGCGAAGAGCCGCCTCAGCTGGCTGGGCACGCTGTTCGCAGCCATCGCCGGCGCCATCTTCGGAGCGGAGGCGGTCACGCACCCCCACCGGAGCGGCCTTGCCGCCGTCGTTGGCGAGTGGACGGCCAGGCATGGCCTGGTCTCCGCCACGGCCGCCCAAGCCTATGAACAGGCGCTCAATGACAATGTCGACCGGCTCCTCCCGGGCCTCGCCATCTACATCCTCTTTTCGTTCTACTGGATGCTGGCATCGAGGAACCGCGGGGAAGATGCCGCGCCCGAAGCCCCTGCCTCGTCATTCCTTCACCAGCTGCTGGTCGGCCTGTCCTTGTTGCTCATTTGCCTGCCGCTTCCCGGGCTTACCCAAAGACTGCTTGCCAACTCTCCGCTGGTCCTCGCCATCGGACTTTCGGTCGAGCTCGGCGGAGTTGCGCTTGCGATCGCCGCGCGGCGCGCGCTCGGCCGCAACTGGAGCCGCGAGGTGCGCATCGCCGTCGGGCATGAGCTCGTCCGGTCGGGGCCGTATGCGCGTCTTCGGCATCCGATCTATACTGGTGCGCTTTGCATCTCGCTCGGACTGGCGATCGCCTCAGGTCTGCTCAGCGCCTTTGCCGGGCTCGCCCTCCTCATCGTCGCTTACGTCCGCAAGATCGCGCTCGAGGAACGGCTTCTCGCAAACGCGTTCGGGGCCGCGTTCGAACAATATCGCGCCAGTTCCTGGGCGCTGATCCCTTTCCTGATTTAGGCCGCGCCGGCATGAAGCATATTGCTTTTCCGAACCTTCCGTTTCCTTTCACGGCCGCCGTTCGCCCATTGGTCGAAGCCGCATTTGCGGTTCGTCGGCGGGTCGCTTAGGCGTGCTTCATCAAGGGGGATCCATGCTCGAAATCGCGAACCTCTCGCACACTTATCCCAACGGCACGGTCGCGCTCGACGACGTCAGCCTGTCGATCCCGCGCGGCATGTTCGGGCTTCTGGGCCCCAATGGCGCGGGCAAGTCGACTCTGATGCGCACCGTCGCCACCCTCCAGCAGCCGACCGCCGGAAGCATCAGGTTCGGCGACATCGACGTGCTCGCCGATCCGCAGCGGCTCAGGCGCACGCTCGGCTATCTGCCGCAGGATTTCGGAGTCTATCCGCGCGTCTCGGCCTATGCGATGCTCGACCAGCTCGCGCTCTTGAAAGGGATCACCGGGGGCGGCGAGCGCAGGAGCGTGGTCGAGACCCTGCTCAACCAGACCAATCTCTGGTCGGTCCGTTACAAGTCGATCGCCGGCTTCTCGGGCGGAATGCGGCAGCGCTTCGGCATCGCCCAGGCGCTGATCGGCAACCCCGAGCTGATCATCGTCGACGAGCCGACCGCCGGCCTCGACCCCGAGGAGCGCAACCGTTTCCTCAACCTGCTCGCGGGGATCGGCGACAATGTCGTGGTCATCCTCTCGACCCATATCGTCGACGACGTCGCTGATCTCTGCCCACTGATGGCGGTGCTCGCGAATGGCCGCCTCCAGCTCCAGGGCAAGCCGGCCGAGCTGATCGAATCGACCCGCGGCAAGGTGTGGAAGAAAGCGATCGCCCATAACGAGCTCGAGCAATACCAAGCGAAATATGAGGTGATCTCGACCCGGCTGTTCGCCGGCCGAACGATCGTCCACGTCCTCGCCGACAAGAAGCCGGCGGGCTTCGAGCCGGTCGAAGGCGGGCTCGAGGACGTCTACTTCACGACACTGTCCAGCCTCCGCCGCGCGGCCTGAGCGGAGGCCTTATGTTCTTCGGAATCACCGCGTTCGAGATCCGCTATCAGCTGCGCAACCCGGTCTTCTGGGTCGCGGTGGCGATTTTCTTCCTCATGGGCTTCGGAATCACCGCGAGCGAGAACGTCCGCATCGGGACGCCCGGAGGAGTGCACGAGAACGCTGCCA
>DASUIB010000161.1:0-27007 GCA_036273235.1 Sphingomicrobium sp.
TGGCGAAGCTTCCGGGGAGGGAAAGCATCATGTCAGGCTTGAAGCTGCCGCTTGCGGCAGCGCTTCTGGGTGTCGCCGTCCAGGCGCCAGCGACTGCCGCGGTCAATGACCCGAGCCAGTTTCCGGCACGCATTCTCGCCGCTCACAACTGGGCGCGGGCCGAGGCTGGCGTTCCGCCGCTCGCCTGGGACCCGGCGCTCGGCGAGGCAGCTGCGGGCTATGCCGTGTGGCTCGCGCTCACCAACAGCTTCCAGCACTCCGACCGCGACGCGCGGCACGGCACCGGCGAGAATCTGTGGATGGGAACCCACGGCGCCTACAGCTATGAGGAGATGATCGGCGGCTGGAGCTCCGAGCGGCGCTACTTCCGTCCCGGCGTTTTCCCCGCGGTGAGCCGCAGCGGCAATTGGGAGGACGTCGGCCATTATACGCAGATGGTGTGGCCGGCGACGACCCGTGTCGGCTGCGCTCTCGCCTCGAACGCGCGCGCCGATTTTCTCGTCTGCCGCTACTCGCCCGCCGGCAATGTCAATGGCCGGCCGATCCTCTACACGGCCGCGGCCGGATTCTTCACGCACGCACGTTAGCGACCTGCCGCTAGTTCCGCCGTCCCCCGGTTGCGCATGGAAACATGCGCGACTTAGCGTCGTTTAATAGGCGAAACGGAGGAATCGACATGAAGACCCTTTCGAAGATCATCGCGGCGACGGCGCTTGCCGCGACCGCTGGAGTGCCGATCGCCACCCCCGCCAATGCGGCCCACCATCGGCATCATTATTATGGCCGCACCGCCTATCGCCATAAAGTGTGCCGCCGCTCGTCGGCGACGACCGGAACTGTCGTCGGCGGAGTCACCGGCGCCGTGGTCGGCCACAGCATCCTCGGGCACGGGCTTCTTGGCGCCGCGGCAGGAGCCGTCGGCGGAGCGGTGGCCGGCGGAGCGGTCGACCGCAGCATGACCGCCCGCTATCGCTGCTACTACGTGCGTTAGGACCCGAAGTCTCGGGCGGGCGTCCCATGCCCGCGCAGGCTGAAGTCCGGCCGCGCGAGCGCCTGATCGCGCTCGCGGCGGTCGCGCTGGTGCAGCTCGGGCTCGGCGCGGCCTTGCTCAGTGGGTTTCGAGTCGATGTGGTGCGCGACAAGGAACTCGTCTCCCGACTGATCGAAATTGCGCTGCCCAAGCCACCTCCGCCTCCGCCAGTCGCGGTCGTCCATCCCCGTCCGGCTCAGCGGCATCAGGCCGCGGCGCCGAAGGCTGCGCCCAGGCCGATCGGCGGCTCACCCGGGCCGCAGCCGTCGCATGCGCTCCCTGCTCCGACGCCGGTCGTCGCGGTGCGTCCGTCAGCGCCGCCATCGGGAGGCGGCAGCGGCACCGGTCCGGCGCTCGGCAGCGGCGCCGGTGGCGGAAGCGGGGGCCAGGGCTATGGCGGCGATGATGAGGGCGGCACCGACCTCGTCCAGATCGCCGGCGAGATCCTCCCGTCCGATTATCCGCGCGACCTGCGCGAGCGCGGCATCGGCGGCCGCGTCGAGATGGTCTTCACCGTCGGGACCAACGGGCGCGTGACCAGCTGCAGGATCACCCGCTCGAGCGGCGTCCCCGAGCTCGATGCCTTGACCTGCAGCCTGATCCAGCAGCGCTTCCGCTATCGCCCGAGCACCGACCGCTACGGCCGTCCGATCCCTGACGAGGTCGAGGGCGAGCACGACTGGGTCGCGCATTAGCCGCTGACGCGCTTCGCCTCCGTCTCGATGGTGCGCGTCTCCGGATGATGCCTGTCGAGATGGCGCTTGATGATCTTCAGATTGTAGCTGTTGGAGCGGAACAGCAGGGTGGGGATCACACCGACCACCGGAATGACCGAGCAGAGCCCGAGCAGCCAGTTGATCCCGACATTGCCGCTCATCCGGGCCATCTGCCACTTGGACATGCCGAGGTTCTTGGCTTCCCATACGATATAGGCGCCGAGCGCCGCCGCGGCGACGTCCCCGACCACCGGCACGAGGTCGAGGATCGCGTCGAGCCCGATCGGCCGATTGAGGCCGGGGATCACGAACAGCCGCTCGAGCAGCTTCTCCATCGCCTCCACGCGCTGGCGCACCGACTGCGGGTCGGTTCCGACCGAGGGGAAAGACAGCCTTTCTTCCATGCGCATCACGTCACTCGTCGCTTTTTGGCCTGGACTGCAACTCGGTGAGCGTGCGGCGGGCGTAACGGTTCCCGGCAAAATTGCGGAATGGCGCCGCAAGCGGCCATTCAGCAAGTCTCTGGATATATGGGCGGCACTGTTTTACTGGAGTAAATCAGTTGGGCGAGTCCGCCGCGAGGTGAAGGTGGCCGAGAGGGACGGAATCTGGAGCCGCGGCGGCGTTCCGGTCGAGGAATTGCCGGACCCCTTCACCGCTGAGCGGCCCGCCGAGACGGCTGCCCCCGATCAGCAGCTGGAGCTCGATCTTCGGCCGCGGAGGCGCCGTTGGCCGATCTATCTCTATTCGGTCTCCGGCCTCATCCTTCTGACGCTCGTCTGGCTGGTGTTCACCGCGCCCTTGTCGCGCGCGCTCGAGCCGCTCCAGGACCCGGCGCTCCTGGTGCTGTCCGATGACGGTCGGCCGATCGCCGTCCGCGGCGCGATCAAGGAAGCCCCTGTCGACGTCACCAAGCTCAATCCTCTGACGCCGGCGGCCTTCGTCGCGATCGAGGACCGGCGCTTCTACCGCCACTGGGGGATCGACCCGCGCGGCATGGCCCGCGCCTTCGTCGCCGACATGCGCGGCGGCGGGGTGCGCGAGGGCGGAAGCACGATCACCCAGCAGCTCGCCAAGACCAATTTCCTGTCGAGCGACCGGACCGTGAAACGCAAGGCGCAGGAAATCATCATCGCCTTCTGGCTCGAGGCGTGGCTGACCAAGCAGCAGATCCTCTCGCGCTATCTTTCGAGCGTCTATTTCGGCGACGGGGTTTATGGGCTCCGCGCCGCCGCCCATCATTATTTCAACCGCGATCCGCGGAATCTGAGCCTTGCCCAATCGGCGATGCTCGCCGGAATGGTCCAGGCGCCCTCGCGCCTTGCGCCGACGCATAACCTCGCCGCCGCGCAGAAACGGAGCGAGCTCGTGCTCCGGGCGATGGCCGACACCCGCGTGATCAGCCCCGAACGCGCGGCGTCGACCCACCCGGCGCGTCCGGTCATCCGCGTCTCGAACGTCCCGACCGGTTCCTATTTCGCCGATTGGGTGACGCCTTACGCGCAGCAGGCGCAGCCGCCCGATTTCGGTGAGGTGAAGGTCCGGACCACGCTCGATTCGACCTTGCAACGGATCGCCGAGCGGGCGGTCAGCCGAACGCCCGCCGGCGCCCAGGCGGCGCTGGTCGCGATGCGTCCCGACGGTCAGGTCGTGGCGATGGTCGGCGGCAGGAGCTACGCCGCCTCGCCCTTCAACCGGGTGACCCAGGCGCGTCGGCAGCCCGGCTCGGCGTTCAAGCTGTTCGTCTATCTCGCCGCGTTCCGCGCCGGATGGACTCCCGACAGCATCATCGAGGACAAACCGATCACGATCGACGGCTGGACGCCCGAGAACAGCGACCGGGTCTATCGCGGCAGGTCCACGCTGCGCGAAGCCTTCGCCCGGTCGAGCAATGCGGCGACCGTCCGGCTGGAGCAGGCGGTCGGGCGCAGCAATGTGATCCGCGCCGCCCGCGACCTCGGGATTTCGACGTCGCTTCCCGACAAGCCCAGCCTGGCGCTCGGCACCGCCGGGGTCAGCCTGCTCGAGCTCACTTCCGCTTATGCGGCGATCGCCGACGGCCGATATCCCGTCGTCGCCCGCGGCCTTCCGGATGCGCCCGCGCCTGAGGGGCTGTCGGCGTTCTTCCGAAGCAGCGGCGGCGCGCTCGACCCGCGGCGCGACCGGACGCCGATGCTCGACCTGCTTTACGCCGCCGCGAACGAGGGAACGGGCCGCCGAGCGGCGCTTGCAATCCCGACCTTCGGCAAGACCGGCACCACGCAGGAGAACCGCGACGCCCTGTTCATCGGCTTCGCCGGTAATCTCGTCGTCGGGGTCTGGGTCGGGCGCGACGACAATGGGTCGCTCGGGCGGGTGAGCGGCGGAACGGTACCCGCGACGATCTGGCGAAGCTTTATGAGCTCGGCGCTCGCCGTCGACCATTCGCGCGGGCCAACGCTGCCGGTGGCGTTCAGCCAATCGCGGCCCGACCAGACCCGCCTGCAAAGCCCGCTGCCCCCCGAATGGAGCAACGCGACCAAGCCGCTGCGCGAGCTTGCGAAGCGCCTTCAGGAGCTCCTCGGCAGCCGCTGAAGGGCAGTTAACGAAAGTTCATGTTGAGGGCGCCGATTTTAAAGGTTCCTCAACCACTCTCGCCCAGATTCCGGCTCAACCTTCGCGAGTGATCTGCGCAGGTGGGATGTATTACGCGGAGCCATATGGGAGAGCCGAGATGGCCAAGTTTCTGAAGCTCATTAAGAACACGAAGGGCGCGACGGCCATCGAATACGGTCTCATCGCCGCTCTGATTGCCGTTGCCGCCATCGGTGCGATGCAGGGCATCGGCAACAAGCTGAATTCGACGTTCAACAACGTGTCGAACAACCTGAACTAATCTTGGTTGAGGTGGTGGGAGAAGCGGCGGGGCCCTCTCGGGCGCCGCCGCTTTTCCTTTGCGCTAGCGGTGCTGTGGCACGGCCCGGGGCGGGTTCGGCGGCCCCGGCGGCGCGGTCGGAGTCGGCGGCGAGTAGAGCGGCGCGTTCCCCGGAACCACATTCGGGCTGGTGCCGATGCGGTGAACGATGCGCGGCGTGACGATGATGTAAAGCTCGGTCTTCGACGTCGTCGTCCGCTGGCTGCGGAAGACCTCGCCGACGATCGGAATGTCGCCGAGCAGCGGGATCTTGGACTTGGTGCTGATCGTCTCGTCCTGCGTCAGGCCGCCGATCACGAATGAATCGCCGTCGCGCACGGTCGCGGAAGTCTCCGCCTCGCGCTGGCTGATCGTGGGATAGCCCTGGCTCGTTCCGGTCACGCTCGAAACCACGGCGAAGACATGGCTCGAAACCCAGCCGTCGCCGCTCACCCGCGGAGCGATCTGGAGGGTCACTCCGACATTCACATATTGCACCTGCTGCGAGACTCCGTTGACGCCCGAAAGCGCGATCGAGGTCAGGATCGGAAGCGCGTCGCCGGTGATGATCTTGGCGGTCGATCCGCTCTGCGCCGAAATCCGCGGCCGCGAGACGATCCGGCCGTTGCCCTTCTGGATCTGTGCGAACAGCGCGGCCTGGAACTGGACGCTCGTCAGGTGCGAGCCCTGTCCGATGATCGGCTCGAACCCGCCGGTCTGGAAGGTGACGACGCCAAGCTGGCCATTGGCATTGTTGAACTCGATTCCCAGGGCCCTCAGCCCCTGCTCGGTGAGCTCGACGAACTGGGTTTCGAGCACGACGCTGTCGACCGGGATGTCGATCGCCGCGATCTCCTGCTTCAATTGCTCGATCTGCTCGGGCGAACCCTTGAGCCAGATGGCGTTGAGCCGGCGGTCGATTCCGATCGTCGCGTCGACCGACTGGCCGAGCGGTTCGTCGCTCGCGCCGGGCGCCTGGGTTTGCTGCTGCGGCTGATAGGTGCTTCCGGTCAGGCTGTTCGACCCGAACGCCGGTTCGCTCGGGATGAAGACGTCGTTCGACTTCACTGTCTGGCCGTCGGTCAGCAACCCGACCACCTCGGATACGTCGGCATATTTGAGCAGCACCAGCGCGTAGGCTTCGGGCTGCTGGTACGCCGGCGGAAACGGGGCTTCGGGGCTTTGGTCGGCGTAATTCGTGCTCGTCGCCTGCTTTGCCTTGCCGTTGCTGACGGTGATCTCGATCGTGCGGGCGCCCGTCTGCACCCCCGCGATCGTTGCCGCCTGGCTCACGCCGAAGCGCAGGATCAATACGGTGTCGGCCTGCTCGAAGCTGATGCTTCGGACGAGGCCCTTCATGTTCGACGGTTGCACGGCGTGCGGGCCCCGAGTCGTCAGCGCGAAGCCGATCGACGGTTGAGTCGGCTGGCTCGCGATCGGCGCGAAGGTCGTCGCCTTGGGATCGAACGATAGCTCGAAGCGCGATTCGCCCGATGTTTCGCTGATCAGACGGACGGTGGTGAGGACCGCCGCCACCGGCTGCGGCTGGAGCTGCGCGGCTGCCGCGGCAGCCGGCGCCGGACACAACAGCAGGGCGAGCAGCGCCACCAGCGCATGCACCCAGCCGCGCATCCCGTGCGTGCGTGCCAAAGCTTTTCCCCGCCCCATCAACATCTGGACTCTAAAGGAAAAATCACGTGACCCAAACATGAATGTGCGGGCGCCTTTCGACGCCCGCACACACATTTACTCGCGCGACGCTTTAGAAAGCTGTCGTGCCGATCGGTGTTCCCAGACCCGTCGGGCCATCGTAACCGGACCCGCCGGTGCACAGGTAGGTGCCTCCGCAGCTGCCGTTGCTGCCGCTGATCACGTCATTCAGAGCGCTAACATGGCCGTACGGATCGGCACCGTAATTGGCGGTGCCCCCGTTCGCTCCGTAGATGCCGGCGACCAGCGGAGCCGCAACGCTCGTCCCGCCGAACACCATCCAGCCCGAACGGCGCGCGGTCACCGGACCGTACATCGCGATGCCGGTATTGGGATCGGCCTCGGCCGAAACATCGGCAACCGTACGGAATGAGCACAGCCCATCATGCTGCCAGCTCGGCTTCGTATAGACCGTGCTGCAGCCGCTGCCGGCGCCGTTCCACACCGTCTCGCTCCACCCGCGCGCGTTGCTGGCGCGGAAGAGGCTGGTCCCGCCGACCGCAGTCACGTGCGGCGAGGAAGCCGGGAACTGAACGCCAAAGCCGCTGTCGCCCGAGCTGACGGTGATCGCCACGCCAGGGTGATTGAAGTCAGGCTCGAAGCTCGTCGTTCCCGATTCGCTCCCGCCGTAGCTGTTCGACACCGCGTTGGCGTGCTTCGCCGCATAATTGGCCGAGGCCGAAAGGTTGTTGAGGAAGTCGTCGTTCGATTCGACCAGCAGCAGGTGGCAGTTCGGGCACATCGCGCTCGCCATCTGCAAGTCGATCGCGGTCTCCTGTCCCCAACCCACGTCGGTCCGCGGATAGGTCGTTCCACCGTTCTGGTTCACTTTCTTGAAGCAGCCGTTCGCGGTGGTGCACGCGGGAAGCCCGTACTGCTGCCGATAGACGTTGAGGTCGTTCTCGGCGTTCGGATAACCGAACGCGTCGACGACCGCGATCGTGTACGTGCTGCTGCCGTTTGCCGTTCCCATGGCGTAGGCGCTGCGCAGGTCCTTCGCGCCGAAGCCCGACGGCGTCGTGTTACGGGTGAAATTCGGCTTGCTCTCGAGGATGTTGCCGCGAGCGTCGGTGACGACCTTCGCGAAACAGCGTGCCTGGCCCCGGACGACCTGGTCTCCGCACACGTTTCTTGCGAAAACATGTCCGAACCATTGAACTCTGCCCGGAGTTGTTGCCGAGGATGATGTTCCCACCACACCCAGGAATGACGCGAGCGCAAAGGCGCCCAACTTCCATATTTTCATTTTACTCCCCTACACTAATGCCCGGTCGCAGATGCTGCACCCGAATGCTGAAAAATCAAGCAGCAGCAGTAAACAACGCTGGATCGCCTGGCTCAGCCGAACGGGAGTTACGCTCGTTTCGCCGTTAAAGCAAGCCACGATAGGGTCCATATCTAATTGGTTTACGGAGTTTTTTCCTTGATTTTGAAGTTGCTCTTAATCGTTTCCGATGCCACGTTAGATTGATGGGGAGGAAGATCGCGGTGGCGGCGATCCTTTTGATCGCATGGCAAGCGCGGGCGTACGCGCTTGCGCCGCTGCACGACCCGGTCGCGCTCAACATCGGCATCAACTGCCAATGGCAACGCACTTGCCAGCGGCGGCAGCAGCAGGCGATGGCGGAGGCGCGTCAATATGTCGCGACGGCGCGCCCCGCGCTGTGGCGCATCCACATGTGCAACAAGAACGCCCGGCGCGGCGCGGCGAGCGTGGATTGGATCGGCTTCGAGAACTGCGTGCGCAACCCACAACTGCGGCCGCCTCGGCGTCACGCCCGCTGAGCTTTCGGGCTATTGCCGGAACGGCAGTGGAAGCCGCTCGTTCTTCCGCGCGGAACGGAAGGCACAATGACGGCGAAAAAATCCCAGCTCCGCGGTGACAAGACCGAAGGCGAACGCCGAAAGCATTTGAGCGACGGGCAGGTAAAAGACCTTGAGCTTGCCGGCGGAGTCGAAGGCGGGATGCAGGCGGGGAGCGCCGGCGGCCCCGGCGAGAAGGACGATTCTGCCGGCTCGCGCCCAGATTCCAACCCGCAAGATTGACCAACATCAAATGTGATGCCGAATGATCCGCGTTGTCGCGCTTCGTAAGGCGGCCGCGGCGGGACTTGCCGGCGCGGTTGCAACCGAAGCTTTCTCCTTTGCCGCATCGCGCGCGCACCTCGGAGCGGTCGACCTGGTCGGTCAGCTGAGCTCGGTCGCTTTGGGCCTGCCGCGTGCCGTCGCCGTTATCGCTGCTGCCGTCGCTCACGTCGGAGTCGGCGTGTGCTGGGCAGTTTTCTACGCTTTCTTCTTCTGGGGCCGCTTTCGCTGGCGTCCGCCGCTGCAAGGACTGATCTTCGCCGCCATCCCGGCCGCGCTCACCATGCTCGTCGTCTACCCCGAGCTGGCGCTGATGCGGCATCCGTCCGGAATCGTGAAAATCGACGTGGCGGGCTTCTTCGCGCCGCTGACCGTCGCTGCGATCGCCAGCATTGCCATCGCCCATGCGATTTTCGGGCTTACTGTCGGCGCGCTCTACCGGCGGCCCGTCGGATATCCCGCCACGCACAAGCCCAGGCCGCCGCATGCCCGCCGCCCGGAACGAACCGGCGCCCGTCGCGACCAGGGCTCGACCGGCTTCCTGTTCGCGACCGGAATCGAGTGCAGCTATCCGACGATCGAAAACGGCCGCTGGCGCCGCGACGAAATGGAATCCACCCGCCACTATGATTTCTGGCAGCGCGACCTCGAGCGGGCGCGCGAGATCGGCATCACCCACATCCGCTACGGTCCGCCGCTCCACCTGATCTTCGAGGGGCCGGGCCGCTATTGCTGGGATTACATCGATCCCCAGATGGAGGAGCTGCGCGACGCCGGCCCCGAGCCGATCATCGACCTGTGCCATTTCGGCGTGCCGTCGTGGCTCGGCAATCTGCAGAACCCCGATCTCGCGGCGCCGCTCGCCGAATATGCCGGCGCATTCGCCGAGCGTTTTCCGTGGGTTCGTTTCTACACGCCGGTCAACGAGATGTATGTTTGCGCCCGGATGAGCGCGCTCGACGGGCTGTGGAACGAGCAGCTGCGCGACGAAGGCGCCTATGCGCGCGCCGCGTGGAACCTCGCCAACGCCAGCATCGCGATGAGCGACGCGATCCTGAAGCGCCGCCACGACGCCATTCTGATCAACAGCGAGAGCAGCGAATTCTACCAGCCCTGCTGCCCCGACGATTACATCCAGAAGATCGCGACCGAAGCCAATGAACGCCGCTTCCTGCCGCTCGACCTCATCTTCGCGCATCCGCTCGATAAAAGGATGCACGACCTCCTGCTCGGACAGGGAATCTCGAAGGATGAGATCGCTCGGCTCCTGCGAAGGAAGGTGCCGCGCCGCTCGATCCTCGGAATCGATTATTACGAGTGGAACGAGCGCTTGATCGACCGCCAGGGGAATGCGGAGGCATTGGGCGAGCTGTTCGGCTGGTACGTGATCGCGAACCAATATTGGGAACGCTACCGCCGCCCGATGATGCATACCGAGACCAACAAGGTCGACTCGGAAGGCGCTCCGCGATGGCTGTGGCGGCAGTGGCACAATGTCCAGCTGCTGGCCAAGGCCGGCGTGCCGCTGGTCGGCTTCACCTGGTACAGCCTGATCGACCAGATCGACTGGAGCATCGCAATGAGCCAGGCGGTCGGGCTCGTCTATCCGGTCGGCCTGTGCGACATCAACCGCGAGCCGCGCATCGTCGGCCTCGCCTACAGGCAATTGATCGACCTCTATCGCGATCAGCCGGACTATCGCGATTGCAAGGCGTTGCGGGAGATCATGGACTGATGGCCGGCTTCCTCTCAGCGCACGGCTACGATCCGGGACCCAGCCAGCGGCCGTTCCTCGCCGGCGCGATTTCCGGCATTCTCGGAACCTTGCCGGCGATCCTCGCGCTGCTCGCCTTCGGCTCGCTCAAGGTCGAGGCGCACATCCTCGGCCTCTCGCCGCTCGAAACGCTTGGCGCGGGCTGGGTGACGATGGCGATCGCGGGCGCCGCTTATTCGCGCTTCTTCGGCCGCGCCGCCAACGAAGTGCGCGGCGGCTGGCTGTTCGGAATGTCGTTCGGCTTCGGACTGTGGGCGGCGGGTGCGGTCCTGGTGCTGCCGCTGCTGAGCGGCGGCCGCACGCCGGCGGGCGCCGCAGCGGTCGGCGTCGCTTTGTCGCTAATCGTCTGGGGCCTCGCGACAGGCCTGCTGTTGCCGTTCGTCCATCGGCCGCTTCACGAAAGCATCGAGACGGCGTCCAAGGACTCCAAAGTCGGGCCGGGCGCCGCCGCCGCGAACCGCGGACCGATCCGCGAGCAGCGGCAGGGCACGAGGAACTAGCCCCCGCTCACTGCATCCGTTCGCGCAGCAGCTCGACCAGGTGGAACGCCTTGCGCCCGCCGTTCATCCCGATCTGCTCGCGACAGCTGAAGCCGTCGGCGACGATGACCACGTCCTCAGATAGCTCACGCACCCGCGGCAGCAGCACGCGTTCGCCGATCGCTCGGCCGACCTCGAACGTCTCGTTCGCCATCCCGAACGCGCCCGCCATTCCGCAGCAGCCCTGCGGCGGCCGTTCGACCTCTAGCCCGAGGTGTTGCAACAGTGTCTGCTCAGCCTCGAACCCGATCACCGCGTGATGATGGCAATGCGGCTGGACCAGCGCCGATCCGCCGCGAAGGAACTTCGGAAAGCGCTCGATATTCTCCGCGATGAAGTCGGCGATGTAATGCACCTGCTTCGACAGCCGCGCCGCTTCCGGGCGGCCGGCCATCAGGTTCGGAAGCTCGTCCTTGAATGCCGACGCACAGGCCGGCTCGGCGACCAGCACCGGCGTTCCGGCCTCGATCTCGTCGCGCATCGCCGCGAACATGCGCTCGAATCCTCGCTTGGCTTTGTCCAGGAAGCCCCAGTCGTAGAGGGGCCGGCCGCAACATAGAGGCCGCGACGGAATCGCGACCTCGAACCCCGCGCGCTCGAGCAGTTGAGTCGCAGCGATCAGCGTCTCGGGCCGGAAATTGTCGTTGAACGTGTCGGGCCAGAGCAGCACGCGATCGCCCCCCATCCCTTTCGCCCGCTCGCGGAACCAGCTTCGGAAGGTCTGGGTCGCGAACTTCGGCAGCTGCGCGTCGCGGTGAACTCCCGCCGCCCATTTCGCGACCGGAGTCCTCGCGACGGTGTTGACGATCGCAGGAGCATAAGACGCGACGCGCGCCCAGCGCTCGATCAGCCCCATCGAATAAGCCGACCGCGGCCGCATCCGCCGCGCATAATGGTGCGCTCGGAACTCCGCTTTCCAGGTCGCGACATCGACTCCGACAGGGCAATCGGCCTTGCACCCCTTGCACGCGAGGCACAGCGACAACGCGTCCTCGACCGCGGCGCTGTCCCAGCCGTCGCCGATCACTTCGCCGCGGGTCATTTCGTGGAGCAAATGCGCGCGCCCGCGCGTCGAATGCTTCTCCTCGCCGGTCACGAGATACGAAGGGCACATGACCTCGTCCCCCACCTGTCGCCGCCGGCACTTGCCGACACCGACGCAGCGTGTGGTCGCATGTGCGAAGGAACCGTGGTCATCCGGATATTCAAACCAGGTGTCGAGCGGTTTGGGCTCGTAGGTGAGGCCGAGGCGAAGGTTGGAATCGATCGGGAAGGGCTCGATCGCCTTGCCCGGATTGAGCCGGTTCGTCGGATCCCAGATCGCCTTGAACTCGCGGAACGCCTCGACCAGCTCGTCGCCGTACATGACGCGCAGAAGCTCGGCGCGCGCCTGCCCGTCGCCATGCTCGCCCGACAGCGATCCGCCGTAGCGGTGCACCAGCTGCGCCGCCTCGCGCATGAACCGGCGATAGTTCTGAAGGCCCGCGTCGGAGTGGAAATCGAAATTGATCCGGCCGTGCGTCACGCCGTCGCCGAAGTGGCCGTAAAGCGCCGCCGTGTAGCCGTGCTCGGCGAGCAATTTGTCGAGCTCGCGGAGGTAATCGCCGAGCCGGTCGGGCGGGACCGCGCTGTCCTCCCACCCCGGCCAATGCTCGGGGCCGCCGGGGACGAAGGCGGTGACTCCAAGCGCCGCTTCGCGCGCCTCCCAGATTCGCTGCTGCTGCGCCGGATCGGACACGAACGCCGTGCGCGCGCCGGTGCGCGCCTTCTGCACCTTTCGCCGAACGCTCGCTTCGGCTTCCTCGAGCGTGTCGCCGCCCGCCTCGACGATCAGGAACCCGCGTCCTTCGGGGAAGGCCGCGACTCCGCCCACCGCCTTCGAGCGCTTGATCGCGTCGTACATGCGCCCGTCAAAGCCCTCGACCGCGTCGAGCTCCTGCTCGAGCAGCGCCGGAACGGCGTCGGCGGCGGCGTAGACATCGTCGAATGACAGCAGCCCGAGCGCCTTGCACTTCGGCCGAGGCACCAGCCGGACCTCGGCTTCGAGCACAATCGCGCACGTGCCCTCGGTGCCGGTGACGGCGCGCGCGACGTTGAAGTCGCGGCCCGGAAGCAGCGCCGCCAGCCCTTCGAACCCCGACACCAGCCGCGGGATCTTCGGGAAGCGCGCCTCGATCAGCGCTCCGTAACGGTCGCGCAGCGCGACGAGCGCGCGGTAGATGTCGCCTCTTCGCCCGATCTCGTCGATGACGCGGTCGAGCCTCGGCGTGGGCCCGAGCTCGACCTGCAGCCCGTCGTATGTGAGCGCAATCAGTTGCTCGACATTGTCGACGGTGCGGCCCCATTTCACCGAATGCACGCCGCAGCTGTCGTTGCCGATCATTCCGCCGAGCGTGTTGCGGCTGTGGGTCGCGGGATCGGGTCCGAAGGTCAGCCCGTGCGGCGCGGCGGCCTCGTTGAGCCGGTCGAGAATGCAGCCGGGCTCGACGCGCGCCAGCCGCTGAACCAGATCGATCTCGAGCACATGATGCAAATGCCGCGAAAAATCCACGCACAGCGCAACGTTGCAGGCCTGGCCGGCGAGGCTCGTTCCGCCGCCGCGAGCGACGATCGGCGCATCATGGTCGCGGGCGATGCGGACCGCTTCGACGACCTCGTCGCGGCTGCGCGGGTACACGACTCCGATCGGCACCTGGCGATAATTGGACGCGTCGGTCGCGTAGAGCGCCTTCGCCTGCGCGCCGAAGTCGACCGACGGCCCGAGCGCGCGTTCCAGATCCGACTTCAGCGCCCGCGCCGCGTCCGCCGAATAGCGGTCCCATTCGAGCAGCACCTGCCCGTCGGGCGCCCGCGTCTCCAGACGCGGTTCGGACATCACACCAGCTCGCGCACCGTGTCGGAAGCGAGCGTCAGCGCGGTCTTCATCGCGTGGGGCGTTCCCTTGGCGAGCGACTTCGCCATGTTCATCGCCTGCTTGACCTCGATCTTCGGCGGCATCGGCGGCTCATAGGGATCGACCACCGCTTCGATCAGGCACGGCCCCGGCGTCGCCAGTGCCTCGCGCAGCTGATCGGCGCACTTTGCCGGGTCGTCGATCCGAACGGTGTCGATCCCGCAGCCTTCGGCGACGCGGTTGAAGTCGATCGGCTCGAGCTCGCAGCCATATTCGGGGTTTCCGAGGAACACCATCTGCTCCCACTTGATCTGGCCCAGCGCATTGTTCTTGATGACGATGATCTTGGCGTTGAGATTGTATTTCTTCAGCGTCACGAAGTCGCCCATCAGCATCGCCGCCGATCCGTCGCCGATCACCGCGACCACCTGCCGGCCCGGAAAGGCGATCGACGCGCCGATCGCATAGGGCAGGCCGCACGCCATGCTGGCGAGCGTGCCCGAGCAGCTGAACTCCATCGACCCGCGGATATCGACGTGACGCGCGGTCCAGGCGGTAATCGTGCCGCTGTCGGTGATCACGATCGCGTCGTCGTCGAGCAACTTGTTGAGCTCGTGGGTGACGACCTGCGGCTTCATCGGCGTGTCGCGACGAGTGCCGCGCTCGTGCATCAGCTCGCGCCATTCGCGCATGCTCTTCTGCGCGGCTTCGAGGAACTTGCCGCTGTCGTTCTTCTTCAGCAGCGGAAGCAGCTCCGACAGCACCAGCTTGCTGTCGCCGACCAGCCCGACGTCGACCGGATAGCGCATTCCGACGCGTTTCGGGTCGAGCTCGATCTGCACCGCCTTGGCCTTTCCGGGCGCGGGGTAGAATTCGATGTAGGGGAAGGTCGAGCCGACGATCAGCAAGGTGTCGCAGCCCTCGAGCGCCTCCTGGCTCGGCTTGGTGCCAAGCAGCCCGACTCCGCCGGTCGTGTAGGGGCTCTGGTCGGGCACCGCCTGCTTTCCGAGCAACGGCTTGCCGATCGGCGCCTGAAGCCGCTCGGCGACGGCGAGCAGCTCCTCGGTCGCGCGGATCGATCCGCGCCCCGCAAGAATGAACGGCTTCTCCGCCGCGTTCAGAATGTCCGCCGCGCGCTGCAGCATGCCGGCGTTGGGCATGTGACCGCCCTGCGCCATCACGTTGGACACATGGTCGGCCACGTTGCGCTCGGACCGGTCCTTCACCGGCTGCGACTGGAAGTCGACCGGGACCATCACGTGCGTCGGCTGGCGGTAGGCGAGTGCGGTCCGGCACGCCTGCTCGACCACCTCCTGGACATGCGCCGGGCCCATCACGCGCACCGAATAAGCGGTCGCGTCCATGAAGAGCTTGTCGAGCGCGACGTCCTGCTGCGTGTAGGTCTCGATCAAATCGTGGTGCTGCGCGCCGGTGATCGCCAGCACCGGCTGGTTGTCGAGCTTGGCGTCGTAGATTCCGTTCAAAAGGTGGATTCCGCCCGGCCCCGAAGTGGCGAGACATACGCCCAGCCTCCCGGTGAATTTCGCATAGGCGCAGGCGGCGAAGGCGGCGGCTTCCTCGTGCCGGACCTGGACGAAGCTGACCTTGTCCTGGTTCTGCCGAAGCGATTCGAACACGCCGTTGATCCCGTCGCCGGGGATCCCGAAGATCGTATCGACACCCCATTTGATCAGGGTCTCGACAAGCACATCGCCACCAGTTTTCGCCATCGTCTCGCTCCAGTCCTAGCTTTCTTCGTAAACGCGCACGTCGCGGAAGGGTCCCCCGCTCGTCGCAAGCGACGGTTTCGCCGGCTCGGGCGGCGGCCGGAGGATGATGTCGCGCGGCACTTTCGTAACGTCGGTGACGCCGGTCAGCGCCATCGCGATGCTGAGCTCGTCCTTCAAAATTTCGAGCGCCTTTGTCACGCCCGCCTGCCCGTAAGCGCCGAGCCCGTAGAGGTAGGCGCGCCCGATGAAGCAGGCGCGCGCGCCAAGGCCGAGGAACTTGAGCACGTCGAGCCCCGAGCGAACGCCGCTGTCGACATAGACTTCGACCTTGTCGCCGACCGCCTCGACGATGCTGGTCAGCACCGACGCGGTCGACGGCGCGCTGTCGAGCTGGCGCCCGCCATGGTTCGAGACCAGGATCGCGTCCGCGCCCGCCTTCACCGCCATCTTCGCATCCTCGACGTCGAGGATGCCCTTGACGACCAGCTTGCCCGGCCACAGCGAGCGCACCCATTCGAGCGTCTTCACGTCGAACGAGCTGTCGAGCTGGCTTTTGACCAGCTCCGCCATCTCCTTGACGTTCCCCGACTTCACCTTGTCGGCGTAATTGCCGAAGCTCCAGCGCTTCGAATGAAGCATCGCCAAGGCCCAGGGCGGGTGGCTGACGATGCTCCAGATGTTCGCCGGCGTCAGCTTGGGCGGGACTCCGAGCCCGTTATGCTTGTCGGCGTAGCGCGTGCCTTCGACGTGCAGGTCCATGGTCAGGATCAGCACCGGGCAGCCGGCCTTCTTGGCGCGCTCGATCAACTCCTTCGAGAAGCCGCGATCCTTCTCGAGATAGAGCTGGAACCAGAACGGCCGCTCGACCGAGCTTCGAACGTCCTCGATCGACAGCAAGGCGTTGGTCGACAGCGAGAAAGGGATTCCGAAATCGTGCGCCGCGCGGCACGACAGGATTTCGCCGTTCGACCAGATCGCGCCGCACATGCCCGTCGGGCCGATGGCGACGGGAATGCTCACCGTCTCGCCGAGCATCGTCGTCTCGAGCTTGCGGTTCGACACGTCGAACATCACCCGCTCGCGGAATCGGATCGAATCGAGGTCGCGGCGGTTCTCGCGCAAGGTGATCTGCGCGAACGAGCCCGCCTCCATATAGTCCATGAACGGCTTGGGCACTCGGGCGTGCGCGCGCTTGCGCAAATCCTCGATGCTCGCGATCCACTCGGGCGCTTTCCTCACAGCTCGCCCTTCGCCGCCATGTCTTTCATCCGCTCGCCGATCCGGCAGGCGAGCGCCTGGATCGTCAGCGACGGATTGACCCCGCCGCTGGTCGGGAACAGCGACCCGTCGCATACCCACAGGTTGGGGATCGACCAGCTGCGCCCGTCCTTGTCGACCACGCTGTCGCTCGGATCGGCGCCCATCCGGCATCCGCCCATCAGGTGCGAGGTGTCGTCGTCGACCCACAGCTCCTTCGCTCCGCCGGCTTCGAGCACCGACTTCATCGAGCCGATCGAATGCTTCATCAGCTTCTTGTCATTGTCCGAGTAACCGAAGGTCATCCTTGGGATCGGAAGCCCGTATTGGTCCTTCTCGTCCACCACCTCGATCCGGTTCTCGCGCCGCGGCTCGGTCTCGCCGACGATGCGCAGCCCCGCGACATGGTTGTAGCGCGTCATCTCCTGCCGGAGCTTCATCCCCCACATGCCGCGGTTGATCGCCACGGCCTGGCCCCAGCCGACCGGGAGCGGCCCCTGGCTCATGAACGCATAGCCGCCGTGGAAATCCTTCTTGTCGCTGTCGTCGTAATTCCAATGCTCGGTCACCGCCATGCACGGCGGCGCCTTGTACTGGCGGATTTCCTCGTCGAGCGTGCCCCACACGCCCGGCCCGGAGTGGATCATGATGTGCGTGCCCACGAGCCCGTTCTCATTGGCGAGCCCGTCGGGAAACTGAACGCACTTCGAGTTGAGCAGCAGCCGCGGAGTCTCGATCGCATAGCCGGCGACCACCACGTTGCGCGCCTTCTGGAACCGCCATTGCCCGCCGCGATGGTAAGTGAGGCCGGTCGCCTTGCCGTCCTTCCCCATTTCGATCCGCCCGACCATCGCCAGGTCGCGGACCTCAGCGCCGGCGTTCAGCGCGCGCGGGATGAAGGTGACGAGCACGCTCTGCTTGGCGTTGGTCGAGCAGCCGTAGGCGCAAAAGCCGCGATAGACGCACGGATGCGCCATTCCGCGCGGGGAGGACAAAGTCGCGAGCGGCAGAGACGACCATTGGATTCCGATCTTCTCGCACCCGCGCGCAAGCACGAGCCCCGGGGCGTTCACCGGATGCGATCGGCGCGGGTAGCGTTTGCGCCGCTTGCCCCAGGGATAATCGAGCGGTCCGGCAATCTGCAGCGCCTCTTCCGCTTCCTCATAATAAGGCTCGAGCTCGTCGAAGCCGATCGGCCAGTCGCGGCCGTAGCCGAGGCTCGACCTGGACTTGAACCATTCGGGCCGCCAGCGCAGCGCGATCATCGTGTAATGGACCGTGCTCCCGCCGACCCCGCGGCCCGAATTGTTCGAGCCGAGCTCGACCGGGTCGGCGCCGCCGGTGATCCTCTCGTCGGTCCAATAGAGACCGCCCTGCCACTTCTCGTCCGACACGAAATCCTCGAGCGGCCGCCAGAACGGCCCGGCGTCGAACGCCACCACCGAGAATCCCGCCTCCGCGAGCTTGCACGCCAATGTCCCGCCGCCCGCGCCCGTGCCGACGATCGCGAAATCGACCTCCTCATTCTCGTCATAGGTGCGCATCTCCACCCATTTGCCGGCGCGGAACACGTCGGGCGCTCGGCCCTCGACCGCTCTCGGTTGCTCGACCTCAAGCATGTTCGGGCTCGACTTCCTTGGCCTCCCACGAATCGCGCTCGTCGAACCCGAGCCGCGCATAGCCGCGCGGAGATGCCGGGCCGCCGAACCCGATTTCGCTCCATGCGGCGGGGTGCGCATAATAGAAGCCGACCGTCTGTTTCAGCAGATGGTGAAGGAAAAAGCCGCCCGCCGGCAGGTCGCCCCAGATGCTCTTGTAGACGCGATTGTGCTGGACGTCGGTGAGAAGCGCATCCTGGTCTTCCGGCGACAGCGCCTCGAACCTCTTGCCGTGCCGGCCCCGCGCTTCGGCGGCGATCGCGTCGAGGCCCTTGCACCACGCCTCGCGCATCGGCGGCATGTCGGCATAGCGATAACCGGGAGTCTCGTTCTTGTGGAGCATGTCGTCGATCCACGGCACGATCGGCACCGGCTCTTCGCGCTCGGGCTGCGGGACCAGCCGAGCGACGACCGCTTCGAGCAGCGACCATTGCGCTTCGCTGAGGAACCGCCGCTCCGGCACCTCGTCGAGCCGCTGCCGGACCGCTTCGCGAGTCTGGTCGTTCCACGACGGCGAGTCCCATTTGTCGAGCACGTCATAGGCCGGGTAGGGCGAGTGGAACCCGCTCATTCCTTCGGCTCGCGGAGCAGCGGGAGGATTCCGAGCCCCGCCGCCGCGATCCCGAGGAAGGCCGGCGGCGCTGGAAGCGGCGGACCCTGGAGGATCATCTGGCTCCAGTTCCTCCACCCGCCCATGTTGCGGTGGATTCCGTAAGCGTGGAAGATCGGTCCCGCGATCCCGAGCACCGCCGTCGCTTTCAGCAGCGGCTCCGCGACGCTCGCCGCGCGGGGCGACAGCGCCGCCGCCCCGATCGCGAGGGCAGCGAGCGGGGGGATCGTCACCGGCGCGAACATCGCTGGGTCCTGGAACGCGCCTCGGAAGTGCATCCACCCGGCCTCGGCGACCGTGCCCATGAGCGAGAATGCGATCAGTCCCGCCGTGTGCCTCGGCAGCCGCGTACGCACATAGTCCCGCCCGCTCAGCATCTCGCCCGCGATCACGCCGTAAAGTCCTGCCAATGTCAGCGCGGCCGGCGCCCCGAACGGAGCGGCGTAGAACAGGTTGAGCGAGTCGAGCTCGCCCGGCCGCTTGAGGATATTGTAGGCGTGAAAGCCGAGCCCGATCAGCCCGGTCGCCCCGACGGTGATCAGCGCGACCTTGGGCAGCTTGTCGTTCGCGCGCTCCGGCCGGAACGCGATATAGGCCGCCGCGCCGAGCCCGAGCAGCGCCATGCTCGGCCCCGCGAACATCGCCCGGTCCTTGAAGCTGCCGCGGTAATGCTCGATCGCGCTGTCGAGCGCGACGCTGACGCAGAGGATCGCCGCGCCCGCGCCGAGCGCCTGCGCCGCTTGGCTGTTGCGATTCCCCTTGGGCTTCCACGCGCGCTGGAGCAGCCAGCCGATCCCTGCGGCAGCCGTGACCGTCGCCGCCGCGACCGCGATCAGCGGACGGTGCGACGGTTCGGGCTGGCGCGGTACGAGCAAGATCAGTTCCGCTCGCGCGCTTTGTCGCGTCCTGCAAGCATGAATCCGACGCCGGCGACCGCCGCCGCGCCGAGCGCCGCCAGCCCCAGCTGCTTCTTGTGCTCGGTGATCCACAGCTCCGCGCTGCTGTCGACCGCCTCGCTGTCGAAGCTGCCGTGCGCGCCATGGTCGCCGGCGACCGGCTCGAACAGATTGTCCTTGCGGTCGGGCTGAACGCGCTCGGGCCGCTGCTGCGCCTTGATTCCGGTCGCGGCGAGATAATCGTCGAGCAGGCTCGAAGCGACCTTGTTTCCCCACACCGCCTCGACCGTGGGCAATCCGACCAGCATTTCCTTGCGCGTATCGTGCGCCGCGGCATAGATCGCCCTGCCGGCGACCTCGGGCTGATAGACCTTGCCGACCGGCCTCGGCTGGCCCGGAAGCCTGGCGCGGATCCAGTCGAACTGCGGCGTGTTGACGCCCGGCATCTGCACCATGGTGATCGTGACCTCGGTCTTCTCGTTCAGAAGCTCGCAGCGGATGGAGTCGATGAAGCCCTGGATCGCGTGCTTGGCGCCGCAATAGGCCGACTGAAGCGGGATCCCGCGATAGGCGAGGGCGGAGCCGACCAGAACGATCTTGCCGCGATTGCGCGGAAGCATCCGCTTCAGCGCGGCGCGCGTGCCGTTGACCTGGCCCAGATAGGTGACCTGCGTCACGCGCTCATATTCCTCCGGAGTCACGTCCATGAAGCGCGAGAAGATTCCGGCGAACGCATTGTTGACCCAGACGTCGATCGGCCCGAGCTCGCGCTCGATCCGCTCGGCGGCGGCCTCGACCGCTTTCCAGTCGGCGACGTCGGTCGGGATGGCCAGCGCCCGCTGCCCCGCTTCTTCCACTTCTCGCTTCGCCGCGTCGAGCCCGTCCTTCCCGCGCGCGAGGATCGCGACGTCATAGCCGTTGCGTGCGAATTCGCGGACGGTCGCTCGGCCGATTCCGGCGGTGCCTCCGGTAACGACGACGATCGGCGATTTGGCTTCACTCATTGGACGCTCCTTGCCTCAAGCAAGGTGCTTAACGCTTGTTTCGGCGCAGCGGTGCCTGCGCAAGAAAGCATGCTTGATCTGCGTCAACGCGCCCGATGCGAGATTCGATGATTCGGGCGCGAAAACAACGTCGGCTATGGATGCCGAAGCCTCTTGGCGGCGAACGCTCGACCCGAGCCCGTCTTCAGATAACGCTCGAAAGCCGCTGCAACATTGCAATCTGCGAAGTAATGCGCGGAAACGAGGCGCCATGGCTTGTACTTGGACGTATGTGGCGACTGTCCCGCGTTATGCGCTGCCAGGCGACTCCGCACGTTCGTGCAGAGTCCAGTGTAATACTGATCCGGATGACTCAGGCTCTGAAGAATATAGACATAGTGCATGGTGCAGCCGGCCCTCCTTCGCCTTCGGCTACGGCGGGCAGCCTTCGCGGCTATCCAACGTTAAAGGCTGGCTTGCCAGCCGAAGCGGCTTTAGCCGCGAAGGCTGGTGGAGCCGAGGTCTCTAGTGTTAGCGTCCCAGGGCAGCCCGAGACGTCCCTAAGCCTTTGAATATATTCAAAACAAGATAGCTCCGTCGTCTCGGGGAGTCCTGCTCAATCCCACTCCAGCCGCGTGCGCTGGTGGGACCAAGTGAGGGACGAGGAGGTTATATTGTGCTCACCGCAATCGAAGTAAAAAGCGCCAGGCCCGGCCGACATGGCGATGGTGGTGGGCTTTATCTGCTGGTCCGGCCGAGCGGTTCGCGGTCGTGGGTTTTACGGGCACAGAAGGACGGGAAGCGGCAGGATTTCGGTATTGGATCGGCTGCGGCCGTATCACTCGCGCGGGCGCGCATTCTGGCTGCGGAGCTGCGGGCAAGGCTGAAGTCCGGGCTCGAGGTTAGGCCTTCAGCCCCACTGCCTCTACCCGCGGTCCCGTCATTCGCGGACGCCGCCCGCAAATGCCACAAAGCGATCAAGGGCGGTTGGCGCAACCGCCGACACTCGGACTCGTGGATGGCTTCGCTCGAGAACCACATCTTCCCGCACATCGGATCTACTCAGGTGGACGAGGTCACCAGCGTAATGGTGCGCGACGCTCTCGCGCCGATCTGGCTTACGATCCCCGAAACAGCCCGGCGCATCCTTCAGCGTGTTAGGACAGTATTGGAATATTCGCATCTTGAGGGTTGGTGCCTCCACGAGGCATCCCTGAAATCAGTCCCGAAGGGCCTCCCGCGGCAGCCGGTCGAAGAGAACCATTTCGTCGCCATGCCCTACTTCGAAGTTCCTGACCTAGTTCGGCGCCTAACTGACTTGCCGGACTCCGCCGGCCGCGACGCTCTCCTGTTTACGATCCATAACGCGGTGCGTTCGGGTGAGACGCGGCTGGCCAGTTGGCCCGAGGTCGATCTCGACGCAGCAATTTGGTCCATCCCTTCGAAGCGCATGAAGACGGGCCAACCGCATGTCGTCCCGCTCTCTCAAGCCGCAATTGCGGTGCTTCGGCGGCGTTGGCCGCTTCGGGCTTCCGATGACGGCCTTGTCTTCTCGACCAAGGGGGAAAAGCCGCTCAGCGACATGACCATGACGAAGGTTTTACGCAATCTAGGTTTCGCCAAGACCACAGTGCACGGCTTCCGCAGCAGTTTCACGGACTGGGCCGCCGAACAAACCAAGTTCCCGAAGGAGGTTGTCGACAAGGCTCTGGCGCACAAGCTCGTTGATCGCGTCGAGGCGGCCTACCGCCGAACCGACTTCTTTGAAAAACGGCGCCAACTTATGGTCGCGTGGATGCGCTTCCTTGCCGAGGGTCAAAGTTCCCGGGAGGCGGTTGAACCCTCTGGCCCCCCATGCCCTAGCTTGCGGCGATGATCCCACACGATTCCGGCGCGATCCTGATGTGCAAGCAGGCGAACATCACCGGCCGGCAGATCAAGTTGTTGTGCGAGGAGATCATCAGCTGACAGCGGCGTGAGATCGACGAGATGGAAGCCATCGGCAAGCGCTATTGAGCACACCCGCTAAGCCATTGGCCACTTGTGCTGCGGGCGCCCACGGCTAAGCTTGTGGCGCGCCGGAGGAACGGCGCCGGGGCGTGAGAACCTCGACTTGGAAGCCGACCGGAGCAATGCGTGAATCCCGGCCGGGTGGCCGACGCGCATGTCCAGGCCGATTATGGCTAAAGGCGGCGGCGCATGTTTCCAAGCATGTTCTCAACATCCGGCTCGGCCGGCGCATTTCGCGAGGGAGTTCGTGAATGCGGCCGGCGGACTGCGATTCAATTGCGGGTGAGGGGGCGAGCGGCCGCGCGATCTGTTTGGACGTCAGTTGCTGCTGGACGAGTAAGAGACACTCGAGCTGCCGTTCGGTGATCCTTCCGGGCGCACGGGAGACGGAGGGGTGTTCGAGGTCCAACGGCATCCGGCGATTCCCATTACCGTAAAGACGATCCTCGCCCTGCATGCACGCCGTTTCCTCCGGCCCACACGCACGGCAGCAACTGACCTCCTCCGGCCCACACGCACGGCAGCAACTGACCTCCTCGGGCGCTCGCCAGCGCCACATTCGAGCCACCCGAGTGAGCCGTTCGAAAGGAAAGTCGAGTTTCTCTCCGCCTTGGGAAGTCGCGGCTGTTGAAACACGAGTGGTGGCGGGCTCTCACTCGTCTCGCCTCCACCGCCAAAAAAGCTCGATAGGCAGTCTTCAAGCGCAGCTATGGCCAGCATCTAGTCCGGCAGCGGATTTCTCGACGAAATCTCGCGTCCTTTGGAGCAGAGAATGAACGTCACGCTGCCATTGCTCACCATGAGACCCGGGAACTCGAGTTAACCTGTCCTTAAATCTCTCGCAGTAAACTAATAATACTAACGATCGGTATATATCGAACGGTAAGGTCCGTTTTGTACACGATCGACCGTTACCCTTTTACTAGGTTTAACAAGCTCGGGGGCAAAAAATGACTAGACTTTCTATGATCAAGCGCTTGGGCACCGCGGGGGCAACTGCGCTCCTCGCTTGTTCCAGCGTTGCCGCGCAGGCGGCAAGCCAGGGCTCGCTCGGCGGGACCTCGCAGGGCCAGATCACCATCAGCGCGTCAGTGCCGAACAGCGTGCAGATCACGGGCCTGTCCGATATTGCATTCACCAGCCAGGACCCGACCGTCGCCGCCGCCGGCACGGAAAACCTCTGCGTGTGGAGCAACACCGGCAGCAAGGGCTACAACATCAAGGCGACGGGCAGCGGCTCGAGTAACGCCTTCACGCTCGCCAACAGCGGCAATACGGTGCCTTACACCGTCGAATGGGCAGGCACGTCCGGCCAGAACTCGGGAACGTCGCTCACGAGCGGCACCGCGCTGACCGGCCTAACCACGACCGCGCTCAATGCGACCTGCTCGTCGGCGCCGCTGACGACCGCCAGCCTGATCGTTAGGATCAGCACCGCCAACCTCCAGACGATGGTCGGGTCTGCTTCGTATACCGGCACGCTGACGCTCCTGGTCGCCCCCGAATAAAGGCGTCTTTCAGGTGGCGCACCATGTCTTTGGGGGCGCCGAAAGCAGGGAGGCGGCCGGCGGAGCGATGCTCCGGGTCGCCTTTCTGCTGACGGCGCTTGCCTTTCTGGCGCTCTCGCCCGCGCGAGCATTCGCGGCGAGCGGAAACGTGCAGATCACGGGCCTCAGCGACATCAACTTCGGTACGCTCTCCAACTTCTCGGTTGATGCCGTCCGGGCGGAAAGTGTTTGCGTCTACAGCACGACCGGCAACTATCAGGTCACGGCAACGGGTTCGGGATCCTCGAACAGCTTCGCGCTCTCCGCCTCCGGCGGCAAAAGGCTCGCTTACGACGTCCAGTGGAACTCGCAGGCCGGCCAGGCCAGTGGCACGCAGCTCACTTCCAACTCCGCGCTGACCGGCCGCGCCAGCACCGCGACCACCGCAGCCTGCACCACCGGCCCGACGACGAGCGCCAGCCTAATCGTCATCATTCGCGCGTCCACGCTGTCGAGCGCCCAGGTGGGCTCCTACAGCGGAACCCTTACGCTCCTGATCGGCCCGAATTAAGCCGTGCCGCTGCGCCCGCTCATCAGTGCGCTGGCGATCGCACTGGCGCTCCTCACCCTGTTGGTGCCGACCTTCGCAGCGGCGGCAGCCGCAGCGGCCGCCAGCGGTGCCGCGGGCCACGCGGCGCTGGAGACAGAAGCGCCCGATGGCTTCGACGATCTCGCGCAGCCGCGCGAACTGCTGGTGGACGTTTATTTCGGGGGGAAGAAGGTCGGCAATGCCGTCGCGGTCGCGAGGCCCGGCTTCCTCGAGTTTCGCGACCCAAAGCGGGTCGCATCCCTGATTCCGAACCTCGCGGACGTGCCGGATGTCGCCGACTCGCTGACCGGCGATCTTCCGACACACGCCAATCTCATTTGCTCACAGTCCAATACAGACACATGTGGTAAGTTAACGAATTTCCCGGGAATTATCTTCGACGAAGACCGTTTCCGCCTCGACTTGTTCGTGTCTCCCGGAATGCTGCGCGTCACGCCGCTGGCGATGACCAAATTTCTCGAACCGCCCCACGGCCCAGTCTCGCTCACAAGCTCCGTAGGCCTTGCCCTTTCCGGAGCGCAGGGCCGAGCGGCGCTTTACAATCTTCAGAACCGCACCATCGTCGGCGTGGGGCCCGCCCGAGTCCGCACCGACCTCTCCTACGCTTCGAAGCTCGGACTCCTGGTGGATGACTTCGTCGGCGAGCTGGACCGGCCGAACCTTCGTTATTCCGCAGGACTCTTCTGGGCACCGGGCCTCGACCTTACGGGCCGCCGCCGCATCGCGGGCGTTGGCTTCGGCACCCAGTTCGACACGCGTGCCGACCGCGAAAGCCTCATGGGCACCTCGCTAATCCTGTTCCTGTCGCAGCCCTCGCGCGTCGAGTTCCTAATCGATGGCCGCCTCGTCGCATCGCGCAGCTATGATGCAGGCAACGATATCCTCGACACTTCCGACCTCCCGGACGGCTCCTATCCGCTGGTGCTTCGAATCCAGGACTCGAGCGGGGCGATGCGGGAGGAGCGGCGGTTTTTCGTCAAGACTCCCGAGGTCGCGCCCGTCGATCAGCCGCTCTATTTCGCTTATGCGGGCATGCTTGCCAACACCCGTGTCCGTCATCCCGTCAGCCTGTCGAACACACTTTATTATCAGGGCGGCACCGCTCGCCGCCTCAGCCGTCCGTTTGCCCTCGACCTGTCGTTGATCGGCACTCAGAAGAAGGTCATGGCCGAAGTCGGCGCCTGGCTACTCTCTCCGCTTGCGCAGGTTCGGGCGGCGGCGCTGCTTTCGACCGCGGGCGACAAGGCTGTCCTCGTTCAGGGCACATCGAGCGGCCAGAGCCGCCTCAATTTCAGCTTCGATCTCCGCCGTGTCTGGTCGCATGACGGACGGCCGCTGATCCCTTTGCCTTCGACGACCCAGAATTTCGAGCCCGACCAGCCGACGAGCGCGCAGATCGGCGGTTCCTATGTGCAGGCGAGCGGAACGCTCGGCTATCGGATCGGAGCCGCTTATCTTTCGATGCTCGGTTCGTTGCGCCGCGACGCGCATCAGCGCACCGACTACAGCATCGGCCCGGGCCTCACCTGGCCCGTCCTGAGCCGCAACGGACTTCAGCTCACCTTTCAGGCAGACGCGCAGCGGACCCGCACGACAACCCAAGGTTCGATCGGATTGCACCTCATCTACACCGCGAAGCGGGTGACGGCGACTGGGACCGCCGGTTACGGCAGCATCTCGAGCCGCGACCATTCGGCTCCGTCGGCTCCGTCGGCGAGCCGGGCGGTCGGCAGCCTTTCCGCCGGCTATTATTATGAAAATGCCGACCGAACCCAATTGTCCCTAGATGCAGGGATCGAACGCAGCATCGACACGACAGCCGCAAACGCGGGCGCGACCGTGTACAGCCGTTTCGGCAATGCGCGTGCCGACGTGCTCGACAATTTCGGGGGCCGCGGCGGCCTCGGATATGGCCTGACTTTGCAGTCGGCGGTCGCAATCAGCGGCGGTGAGATCGGCGTCGGCGCGCGCGATCTCAACGACAGCGCGATCATCGTCGATGTCGGTGGCGACGCGGGCAGCACGAACTTCGAGGTGCTCGTCAACGAGCAGCCGATGGGGCATGTCCGTGCGGGTGGCCAACTGCCGATCCATCTCGAGCCCTACCGCTCCTATGCGGTTCGCAT
>DASUIB010000162.1:0-2858 GCA_036273235.1 Sphingomicrobium sp.
CGCCTTCCTGTCGCCCGAGCCCGGGTCCAAGCCGTTCATCGAGGTCGGCGATGCAGTGAAAGCGGGCGACACTCTGCTGATCGTCGAGGCGATGAAGGTGATGAACCCGATCACCGCGCCCGAGGGCGGCGTGGTCAAGAAACTGCTCGTCGCCGACGGCCAGCCGGTGGAATTCGATCAGCCGCTCGTGGTCATCGGCTGATGGGCAACGCCTCCCCAACATCCTCCCCCAGATTTCTGGGGGAGGGGGACCAGCGAAGCTGGTGGAGGGGTCTGCCGCAGCGCAGGAAGAAGGCCCCTCCACCGCCTTCGGCGGTCCCCCTCCCCTGCAAATGCAGGGGAGGATGAAATGGCGAAAATCGAAAAGCTGCTGATCGCCAACCGCGGCGAGATCGCGCTTCGGATCCACCGCGCCTGTCACGAAATGGGCATTCGAACGGTCGCGGTCCATTCGACCGCCGACGCCGACGCGATGCACGTCCGCCTCGCCGACGAAACCGTGTGCATCGGCCCTCCGCCGGCGACCGAATCCTATCTCAACATTCCCAACATCATCTCGGCGGCCGAGGTGGTCCACGCCGACGCCATCCACCCCGGCTACGGCTTCCTGTCGGAGAACGCCCAGTTCGCCGAGATCGTCGAAAGCCATAACATCATCTGGGTCGGCCCCAAGCCCGAGCATATCCGGACGATGGGCGACAAGATCGAGGCCAAGCGCACCGCCGCGAAGCTCGGCCTTCCGCTCGTTCCCGGTTCTCCCGGACCGCTGACCAGCGTCGCCCAGGCGAAGAACCTCGCTCAGGAGATCGGCTATCCGGTGCTGATCAAGGCCGCTTCGGGTGGCGGCGGGCGCGGGATGAAGGTCGTGCCCGAGGAGGACCAGCTCGAAAGCCTGATGAGCCAGGCGGCGTCCGAGGCGCGGTCAGCCTTCGGCGACGACACCGTCTACATGGAAAAATATCTCGGCAACCCGCGCCACATCGAGTTCCAGGTGTTCGGCGACGGCAAGGGCGGCGCGATCCACCTCGGCGAACGCGACTGCTCGCTCCAGCGCCGCCACCAAAAGGTGCTCGAGGAAGCGCCGTCGCCGGTGCTGACCCCCGAGGAGCGCGCGCGCATGGGCGAGGTCGTCCGCAAGGCGATGAGCGAGATGAGCTATCGCGGCGCAGGCACGATCGAGTTCCTCTACGAGGACGGCGAATTCTACTTCATCGAAATGAACACGCGGCTCCAGGTCGAGCATCCGGTGACCGAGATGATCAGCGGCATGGACCTGGTGCGCGAGCAGATCCGGGTTGCCAGCGGCGAGGGCCTGTCCTGCTCGCAGGAGCAGGTCCGCCTCCACGGCCACGCGATCGAGTGCCGGATCAACGCCGAGGACCCGGAGACGTTTGCCCCCTCGCCCGGCCTGGTGAAGAATTACGTCGCCCCGGGCGGAATGCACGTCCGGGTCGATAGCGGCCTCTACACCGGCTATCGGGTGCCGCCTTATTACGACAGCATGATCGGCAAGCTGATCGTCTACGGCTCCAACCGCGCCAGCTGCATCCGCCGCTTACGCCGAGCGCTCGAAGAGTTCGTCGTCGAGGGCATGAAGACGACGATTCCGCTGCACCAGAAGCTCGTCCGCGACGAGGAATTCCTCGCCGGCGACTATACCATCAAGTGGCTCGAGCAATGGCTGGAGCGCAGCCGCGAAACGGCGACATAAAGCAGCCGCGGCTCCGTTTCTGTGCCGAACTGTGCCAGTTTTCAATTCGTCCTCGACTTTCTCCTTGGGTTAACCGAGATTCACCATTCACGCCGCGCGAGTCGCGGACGGCTTTGTTCGTCTGCTTCTCACGCGCCGAGACGAGCGATTTTGCTCTGGATGACACGGGGGGCACGTGTCCGGAACTGACATATTCCTGTCTTATGCGCGCCATGACCGGCCGGTTGCGCGCGTCTTCGCCGAAGCCTTCGCGGTGGAGGGCTACAGCGTCTGGTGGGATGCGTCCCTGCACTCGGGCGAAACCTTCGACGAAGTCATCGAGCAACAGCTGCGGGACGCAAAGGCCGTGGTCGTCCTGTGGTCGCCTCGGTCGGTGGCGTCGCGCTGGGTCCGTTCCGAAGCAACGCTTGCCGACCGCCGCCACAAGCTCGTGCCGGCAATCATCGAGGCCTGCGACCGTCCGATCGCCTTCGAGCTCACCCACACGGCCGAGCTTACCGACTGGAGCGGCGACAGATCCGACATCCGTTGGCAGCGGTTCGTCGAGGATCTGCGTCGGCTGGTGCAGTCCGGCGACAGTCAGCAAATCGATATACCGCAGGCCGCCTCTTCACCACGGCCGTCGAGCGCCTCGGAGCTCGTCGAGTCACCGGCGCGCCAGCCGCTTCGCCCCGGCAGCCATGAAGTCATTTCGGCCGATCGATTCCGGGCGAACCTGCGATCGCAGCCAGCGGCTCCGGAACGCAACACCGGAGCAAGCGAGGTCCATTGCCTCGAGGTTCAGGATCCGGAGCTTGCGGCCGAGCCGTTCGTCATCGACTCCTCGAGCGTGAAGATCGGGCGAACCGCCCCTGCCGATATCGTCCTGCCGCACAGGAGCGTGTCGCGCGAGCATTGCATCGTCGGCCTCGCCAATGACGAGTTGCTCGTCAGCGATCTCAATTCAACCAACGGCAGCTATATCGACGATGTGCGGATCAGCCGAGCGACGGTTCTGCCGGTCGGCTCGGTGCTTCGGCTCGGCGAAGTGGAGTTGTGCCACGTGGTTCGACCGGAGACCGAAGCGGATGGGGCGAGCGGCGAAGATGGTTTGCGCGCCAGCCGTGTCGCAGCCGCTTCCTGATCGCCTCGCGGAGACTGCTGCTCC
>DASUIB010000163.1:0-2789 GCA_036273235.1 Sphingomicrobium sp.
CAGCCCTTCGCCGAAATGGATGCTGAAACAAGTTCAGCATGACGTTTACAGCTCCTCCGCCCTCGCCTCGGCCAATCTCAGCCGCTTCGACCGGTCGGGCAGCGGATATTTGTTGCCGTTGGCGCAGTTGAACAGCACCACCCGCTCGTCGCGGCCGACCAGTCCCTCACGAACCGCCTTGCGCCACGCCGCGAGCACCGCGCCGCCTTCCGGGCACAACAGGAAGCCGTCCTCGCGGGCGGCATCCTCGACCGCGTCGAGGATCGCTTCCTCCGACACCGCGATCGCCGCGCCGTCGCTTTCGCGCACCGCGCGAAGGATCAGGAAGTCGCCGACCGCCTTGGGCACGCGAATACCAGTGGCGACCGTCGCCGCATTCTCCCACCGCTCGGCATATTCGTCGCCGCGCTCGAACGCGCGCACCATCGGCGCGCAGCCCTGGGCCTGGACCGCGACCATCCGCGGCCGCTTCGAGCCGATCAGCCCGACCGCCTCCAACTCGTCGAACCCCTTCCACATGCCAATCAGGCCGGTGCCCCCGCCGGTCGGATAGAAGATCGCGTCGGGCACTTCCCAGCCGAGCTGCTCGGTGAGCTCGAAGCCCATCACCTTCTTGCCCTCCAGGCGATACGGCTCCTTCAAGGTCGAGCAGTCGAACCACAGCCCTTCCGCCGCGCCCTTGCCGACCAGCGCGCCGCATTCGTCGATCTGGCCGTCGGCGACATAGACCCGAGCGCCATAGGCCGCCGTCTCGGTGACGTTGATCTCCGGAGTCTCGGCCGGGCAGATGACGATCGTCTCGATCCCCGCCCGCGCCCCGTAAGCCGCCAGCGCCGCGCCCGCGTTGCCGTTGGTCGGCATGGCGATCCGCTCGATCCCGAACTGCTTCGCCATGGTCACCGCCATCGCGAGGCCCCGCGCCTTGAACGAGCCGGTCGGAAGCCGCCCCTCGTCCTTGACCAGCAGGTTCGACGAGCCCTCGCGCGCGGCAATGTTGGGCAGCGGAACGATCGGCGTCTCGGGCTCCCCGAGGCTCACCGGCTCGCCGTCGTTGGGCAGAAGCTCGCGCCACTTCCACATCCCCGGCTCGCGCTCCGCCAGGCTGTCGCGGGTCATCGTCCGCTTCGCCGCTTCCAAATCGTAGCGCACGAGCAGCGGCTTGCCCGCGCGGCTGAGGTTGTGTGGGCCGCCGGCTTCGTAGCGCTCGCCGGTCAACGAGCATTCGAGATGAGTCACATTCATGCGTCAACAATCGTCATGATGGGCGGAATGGTGGCGTTCGACCTGGATCGTGCAATGCTCGATATGGAAACGGGCGTGGAGCACGCTCCGCGCCTGTTCGAGCAAGGCGTCGGGATAATCGGCGGTGGTCGTGACGAGGTGCGCGGTGAGCGCCGTCTCGGTCGTGCTCAGCGGCCAGATGTGGAGGTCGTGGATGGCTTCGACCCCCTCGATCCGCGCCAGCTCCGCCTCGACCTCGTCGAGCTCGATCCCCGACGGAACCCCCATCAGCGACATGCCGAGCGCTTCCTTCAGGAGCCCGATGCTGCCCCACAGGATCACGAGCGCCACGATCAGGCTCATCACCGGGTCGATCCACTGCCGGCCCGTCTTCAGGATCAGGAATCCGGCGACCACGACGCAAGCCGACACCGCAGCGTCCGCCGCCATGTGCTGGAAGGCCGCGCGCACGTTGATGTCGCTCGCCCGACCGCGCGCGAAGAGCAAGGCGGTGGCGCCGTTCATCACGATCGCCGCCGCGCCGACCCAGATCATCGTGTGCGGGTCGGTCCGCGCTCCGAGGATCAGGCGGTGGACCGATTCCGACGCGATCGCTCCGACCGCGACCAGCAGCAGCAAGGCATTGGTGAGCGCGGCGAGGATCGAGGCCTTCTTGAGCCCATAGGTGAAACGCCGCGAGGGCGAGCGCTTGGCCATCACCGCCCCGCCCCACCCGACCACCAGCCCGAGCCCGTCCGAAAGATTGTGCCCCGCGTCGGCAATCAGCGCCATCGAGCCCGACATGAAGCCGAACACCGCTTCCAAGAGCACGATCGCGACATTGAGCGCGATCCCGAGCGCGAACGCGCGGCTGAAATCGGCAGGGCCATGCGGGTGCGGATGCGCGTGCGGGTGCAGGTGCGAGTGCGGATGGGCGTGCCCGGCCATGCAAGCGCCCTAGCCGAGCGGGCGCGGAGAGTTCAATCGAGCCGCCGAGCCTTCTCGACCGACAGCCCCTCTCCCCCTGCGGGAGAGGGTGGCGCGAAGCGCCGGGTGAGGGGCGGTGTCGAAGAGCCGGCGAGATTCGGCCGGCGGGGCGGGAAGCCTAAGCTGAGCGAACCCGTGCGGACGTTACGCGATTCACTCGCGTGACTGAGATGAATTAGCTATCCTGTGTGCATGGGCACGTTCATCCAGCGCCGGAAATTCGATCATCCCGATTTCGCGTATGAAACGGCCAATTACTTCCAAACAATGGGACCTCATTTCGGAGCCCTGGTGAACGCTACTGCCGTCGTACAGAAGATCGACGGTGAATACTGGGTATATGTGACTGTTAAGGGCGATCTCGTTGAAGGCCACGAGATGCTTCTGCCGGATTATGAGGTCGTCCTTATCTCGGATTCATGAGGCCGCCGCCTCAGGTTCGCAAGGGAATGCCCGTGATTTTGACTTTCAGGTCTGCGTTAGGAACGTCCAGGCGGACCAGTTCAGCCGCAAACGCTTGCGCGATAGCGTAGGCGTCCACGGACGGTCCAACGAGTACGCTCTCCACCAATTCTGGCGCG
>DASUIB010000164.1:0-40148 GCA_036273235.1 Sphingomicrobium sp.
CAATCAGATTTTCACCATGCACGGCTCGACGATGATGTTCCTGTTCGCCGTGCCCGTCATGGAAGGGGTCGCCGTCTACATGATCCCGCTGATGGTCGGGACGCGCTCGACCGCGTTCCCGCGCCTCAATGCCTTCAGCTATTACATGTACCTGTTCGGCGGCCTGATGCTGTGGGTGGCGTTCGCGCTCAACATCCGCCCCGACGTCGGCTGGTTTGCTTATACGCCGCTGTCAGGGCCGCAGTTCACACCGGGCAAGCGCGCCGACGTCTGGGCGCAGATGATCACCTTCACCGAAGTGTCGGCGCTGGCCGCGGCAGTCGTGCTCATCTGCACGATCCTCAAAGCCCGCGCGCCTGGCATGACGCTGTCGCGAATGCCCCTGTTCGCCTGGGCGATGCTGGTTCAGGCGGTGATGATCCTGTTCGCCATGCCCGCGGTCGCGCTCTGCTCGAGCATGCTGATTTCCGACCGGACTCTCGGCACGAATTTCTACAATGCGGCCGAGCATGGCGATGCGCTTCTGTGGCAGCATCTGTTCTGGTTCTTCGGCCATCCCGAGGTTTACATCATCTTCCTTCCGGCGACGGGCTTCGTCAGCGAGATGGTCGCGACCTTCTGCCGACGTCCCGTGTTCGGCCACGCGGTCGTGGTGCTGGCTTTGATCTCGACCGGGATCCTCGCCTTCGGCCTGTGGGTCCATCACATGTTCGCGACCGGTCTGCCGCGCGTCGGCTACAGCTTCTACACCGCGGCGAGCATGTCGGTATCGATCCCGACAGGCCTGCAGATCTTCTGCTGGCTCGCCACCATGTGGGACGGCCGCCCGCGCTTCACCGTGCCGATGCTCTACGTTGTCGGCTTCATCATCACCTTCGTGATCGGCGGCCTCACCGGCGTCATGGTTGCAGCGGTTCCGCTCGATCTCCAATTGCACGACACCTATTTCGTCGTGGCTCACTTCCATTACGTGCTGATCGGCGGAGCGGTATTCCCGCTGCTCGGAGTCTTCACTTACTGGTTTCCGAAGATCACCGGCCGGATGATGAGCGAGACGCTGGGGAAAATCAGCTTCGCTCTGGTGTTCATCGGCTTCCACACGACCTTCTTTCCGATGCACTGGTCGGGCCTGCTCGGAATGCCGCGGCGGGTTTACACCTACCCTGCGGGCCTCGGCCTCGAAGTTCCGAACCTCATCTCGACGGTCGGCGCATTCGTCCTCGCATTCGCGGTCGTGCTGTTCGTGGTCAACGGGATCGTCTCGCTCTATCGCGGCGCGATCGCCGGGCCGAACCCGTGGGACGCGGCGACGCTCGAATGGGCGACTAGCTCGCCCCCGCCGGTCTATAATTTCGCCCATATCCCGGTGGTCGAGAGCGACACGCCGCTGTGGGACCTGGACGGCGAGCTTCCGGTCGTCACCGGACTTCGCGTGGATCAGAAGGAAGTGCTTCTGACCACCGTCGTCGCTGCGACACCCGACACTCGCGAGCCCATCCCCGAACCGAGCCTCTGGCCGTTCATCTCCTCGGTCGCGGTCGGCATCGTCTTCGTCGCCTCGATCTTCTCGCCCTGGGCGGTCGCCGTCGGCGTGATCCCATGCTTCATCGCGCTCACCGCCTGGTTCTGGCCCAAGGAATTGAAGCGCCATCCGGAGCCGGTGATCTCATGATCCTCGAGCCGCGCTTCACCGACGACGTTTCGGACCTGCCGACCTTCAAGTTCGGGCCGAGCAGCCTCACCTGGTGGGGGATCATCGGCTTCATGGTGATCGAGGGCGCCGGTTTCGGTCTCGCCTTCGCCGCTTATTTCTTCATCATGGGGCACGAGCAGGGCTGGCCGCCCGAGGGACGCATTGCGCCCGACATGCTTGCCGGCACGCTGTTCACGATCGTCATCCTGCTGAGCGAAATCCCCAACACGATCATCAAGAGGGCCGCCAAGGCCGGCGATGTGGCGACGATCAGGCTGCTGCTTCCGCTGATGGTCGCGGTCGGTGTCGTCCTGCTGATCATCCGCGGCTTCGAGTTCAACAGCCTCAACTGCCGCTGGACCGACGACGCCTATGCATCGATCCTGTGGGCGCTGCTTCTTCTGCACGCGTCGCACATCCTGACCGACTGGCTCGACACGGTCGTTTTGTGCGCGCTGATGTTCACGCCTGTCGCCTACGAGCCGCGGCGCTGGGGCGATGTCGACGAGAACAGCATGTACTGGCGCTACGTGTGGTTGCTGTGGATCCCGATCTATCTGATGATCTACTGGGTGCCGCGGCTGTGAATAGCGAACGCATCCGCGACCGCTTCATGCCGTGGTCGGGCATCGCGCTCGGGACCCTGGGCGTCGGCTTCGCCCACCAGCTCGGCTCGGACTCGACGTTCCAGGATTGCCGCATTGGGAGCCCGTTGATCGTCATCATCGGGACGATCGTCGGACTGGCGCTGATCGCGCTCGGCGCGCTCGGCTCCTGGCGCGTGTACGGCGCGGACGGCGAAACCCCCGCGCGCCGGATGCTGGCGGTCGTGTCGCTGATGGCCTGCGGCGTGTTCGCGATCGCCGTCGTCCTCCCCTTCATCGCCGCGCTGGTGATCCCGAGATGCTGGGAGTGAGGCTCTTCGCAGCGCTGGTGCTGGCGTTCGCTGCGAGCCCGGCATTGGCGCATGGCGCGCACGAAGGCCCGCTCGGCTGGACCCTCAGTCCCGAACTCACCATCCCGCTCGGGCTCGCGCTGATCGTCTATGTGATCGGCTGGTCACGGCTGTCGAGGCGTGCCTCGACTCCGGTGCGCCCTGCCCTCTTCCTCTCCGGCTGGACGGTGCTGACGCTCGCGCTCACCTCGCCGCTGCATGAAGCGGGGGAGCGCAGCTTCACCATGCACATGATCGAGCATGAGCTGATCATGCTCGTCGCGACCTTGCTGCTCGCTTCTTCGAGCGCGGGCGGAGTCCTCGCCTGGGGCCTTCCGCGATCGCTTCGGATGGCGCTCGGCGGCAGCTGGAAATCGCCGCTCCAGCAACTGTGGAAGCGTCTCACCGAACCCGTTACCGCAACCGCGATCCAGGCGATCGTGATGTGGGGCTGGCATGCGCCGCCCCTGTTCGACCGGGCGCTCGACAGCTTCGGCTGGCATATCGCCCAGCACGCGAGCTTCTTCCTGAGCTCGCTCCTGTTCTGGTGGGCGATGCTCCACCCGCGCGAGCGCGGCTCGGGCTACGGCGTGTCCGCCGCCTGCCTGTTCGCGACCTCGCTGATCGGCGGCGCGCTCGGCGCGCTGATGAGCTTTTCCAGTTCGCCCTGGTATGCCGATTATGCGGCGATGGGGATGACGGGCGTCGGCCTCGACCCGGTCGACGATCAGCGTCTCGCCGGCCTGATCATGTGGATTCCAGGCGGGCTGGTGCATGGTGTGGCGGCGCTGGCGCTCGCCTACAAATGGCTCAAGGCCTCGGAGGCGGAGCATGCTGCGCTCAATCTCCACTAAGGTCTTTTTCGGCATCCTCGCGGCGCTGCTGTTCGTCGTCGCGCTGATCGGGATCGCCTACGAATATGTTCACCAGCGCACGCGGCTTCGCGAGCATGCTGCCGCGGAAGTCGGCGGCGATCCTCGGCGCGGCGAAGCGATGTTCATCCAGTATGGCTGCGGCAGCTGCCATTCGCTGAAGAACGTCCGCACCGCGACCGGCATGGTCGGGCCACCGCTCGACGGGATCGCGCTGCGGGTGATCATCGGCGGACATCTCGCCAACACGCCTGGCAACATGGAGCATTGGATTCAGGACCCGCAGCATGTCTCGCCCGGCACGGCCATGCCCGACCTCGGAGTCGGCGAAGGCGACGCGCGCGACATCACGGCGTTCCTCTACACCCGCGCGAAATAGCCGCACTTCGCGACTGCGCCTTCACCCACTATAGGTAGGCTCGCACGAGCAAGGGAGGCTCACATGCGGGCCAGATATATGTTGGCGGGTGTGCTGCTGCTGCTGGCCGGATGCCGGTTGGGCCATCACACCGCGACCAATTCGCGCAAGGACGTCGATGCTATCAAAGGCCGGTACGCCGAATGGAAGCACGCGTTTGAAGCGCGTGACCTCAACGGCGTCATGGCGGTCTATGCCCCCGATCTCGTTGCCTACGACATCGTTCCGCCGCTGCAGTTCGTCGGCGCCGATGCCTACCGTAAAGATTATTCGGATTTCCTCGCTCAGTTCAAAGGACCGATCCGAGTCTCGGACGGCAATATTCAAGTCGAGCAGTCCGGCGACGTCGCCTTCGCCTTCGGCCTCGAGCGCCTGCGCGGAACGATGACGAACGGCACCCCCGTCGACATGTGGCTTCGCTTCACCGACGGTTGGAAACGCGAGAAAGGGCAGTGGCTGGTCGCGCACGAGCATGTGTCGGTGCCCGTCGACATGGCCACCGGCAAGGCGCGGCTCGACCTGACGCCCTAGCGCAGCCTGAGCCCGATCCACAGAGTTCGCGGAGTCGCGCGTTCGATCGAATCGTCGCCGTTGATCCCCGCCATCACGAGCGCATTGGTGATGTTCTCGCCCCGAGCGACCAATTGCAGCCGCCGGGTTAGCGGCCACGCGGCATAGGCGTCGAGCGTCGTCGCCGGCTTCAGCACGTCGGTATTGAGATCGTCGTCGAACTGAGCGCCGACGCGGCGAAGCACCAGCTGCGCGCCCCTCCCATCCTTCTGCCATCCGGCGGCCAGCGTGCCGGCGAAGTTCGGCGTTTGCGCCGGGCGAAGGCCGCTCAGAAAAACAGCCGCGCCACTGCCTTCCATCCGCGCATGAGTCAGGCTCGCGCCGGCGCTGATCGACCACGGCCCGGTCGTCCAACTGGCCGACGCTTCAACCCCCCGCACGTTCACCGCTTTGACGTTCTGGCGCTGGCTGAAGGTTCCGCCCGCGCCCACGAACCCGACTTCCGGGAAGACGCCGGGCCCCTCACCCAGAGTCACATTGGCGATCGCATCCTTGAGCTTGTTGACTAAGCCGGTGAGAGACAGGTGCAGCGGTCCCTGCGCAAATTCAAACCCAGCCTCCGCGCCGACCAGCCGTTCCGGATTCAGGCTGGGATTGGTCGCGGTCGCATCGGCGCCGGCGCGGAACGGCCGGAACAGCTCGTTGAGCGTCGGCATGCGCCAGCCGAGATAGGCCGCCGAGCGCAGGCTGAATCCGCCGCCGATCTGCGCCAGCACCCCGCCTCGTGCGGTCGGCAGCCACCCATTGCGCGACGCATCCTTCTCGTCGCGCAGAACCTGCCCGGTCGCGATCACCCGTTCGAGCAAGTGCCCGCCGCTGATGCTCCAACGATCGATGCGTGCCCCTCCGGTCAGGGTCACGGCGCCGAGCGGCGCGGTCAGCTCGGCAAAAGCGCCGCTCGTCAGGGTCTCCCCGCCGGCCAGGCGTCGGCGCGTCGGGTTGCCATTGACGAACGAGAAGAGTTCGTGCGTCGAGCCCGATGTGCGCCGCGCGTCGGCCCCGAGCCGCAGCTCGAGACTGCCCGGCAGCGGCGGCCGCACCTCCGCGCTGCCGCCGATCCCGTTCGAGGGCACCGAATCCTGCAGCAGCACCTGGCTCGCCTGCGTGCGGCCGGCGTTCACGCTCGCGAAGCTGCTCATGAAATTGCGCCACTGCCAGTAGCCGAGCGCGCTCCACTGCCATGGGCCGTGACCGACGAGGCGCACCGAGGCGTCCGCGCCATTGGTTCGGTTGGCGCTGAACTCCGTCCCTCGCGTGCGCCAATCGTGAAATCCGTCGACATTCGCCTGCAACTCGGTGTCGCCGCCGAGCGGAGCAACCCAGCGGGCGCGGCTGCTCCACTCGCGATAGGGCGCCGGCTCATCGGCGGGTCCGCGCGTGCTTGCGGTCACCGGAACGAAGCCGTCGCTGCGCTCGTCTCGAGCGGAGAGGCCCAGCACTCCACCTCCGGCAGCGACGCCGATCCGCCCCCGCGCCTCGAGCGAGTCCCTGCTGCCCGCGTCAATCTCGCCCGAGGCGCCAGTATCCGACCGGCTCACCATCTCGATCGTGCCGGCGAGCGCGCCCGGTCCATTGGCAACGCTCCCGCCGCCGCGAACGACATTGATCTCGGCGAGGTTCTGCGGATCGTAGGCCGGCCAGTTCACCCAGCCGCCGAACGGATCGGTCTGCGGAACCCCGTCGAGCACCAGTAGCGCGCGGCTCGACGCATTCCCGCCGAGCGCGCGCAAGGTCACGCCCTGGCTGGTCGGGTGGCCGCTGCGCGCGTCCGAGCGGCGGAACAGCTCGAGCCCCGGTACGTCCTTCAGCAGCTGATCGAGCTCGTGGCTTGGCGATTGCTCGATCTGCCGCCGTGAAATTCGCTGCACGTCATAGACCCGCTCGGCCTTCGGCTCCGGCAACGCCGTTCCCGTCACCACAATCGCCGCCTGCGGCGGTTGCGGCGGAAGCGCGCCGGGCACGCCTTTACAAAATGTCGTTAAGCGTGGCGGCGATCGTCAGCAGCGATGTCGCGGCGACCGCGAGCAGCGCCCAGGGCGCCCACCACGGCCACGACAAGCGCTGAGTCTCATCGCGTTTCGCCATCGTGCCGACAATGCGCGAAGGCGCTGGCGGCTCCAAATTAAATCGCCGTCGTCCTCGATCGAGGGCGGACGCTCAGGCGATTGCGTGGATTGCCCACCGGGCGAGCAGGAAGATCAGGCCCCAGCTGGCGGCGGTAAGGCCGACCAGCGTCAATGCGCGCACCGGTGGAGAAAGCTTGGCGTAGGCCTCTTCGGCCGGCGAATGCACGGTCTCGGAATCGACCTCCGCCTTCCCGACGGTGGGGCTACGCAACACCGCCGCGCTCACTGCGCCCTGCGTGATCCGCGCATCGAACTCGCAACCGAAATATTTCCCGCTGTTCCACACCACGATCGCTGCCGTCGGGCCGCGTTCCGGCAGGTCGAACTCGATCCGCTGGCCGACTGTCAGATGGTGGCTGGTCTCCAGCAGAAGACCGGTGAGCGACAGATCGTGGACAACGCCCTCGCTCGAACCCGCCTCGCCGAGCGGCAGCTTGAGCGTTCGACGCAGCGCCACACGCCGTTCGGACGTCTGCTTCTGCGGAGCGCGATGCGCTGAGGTTGCCCTTTTCGCCATTCAGGAGAGCTTGTGACCCCAATCGTTAACAATTTCTTTCTTCTGCACAGCAGATGCGACCTGGCGCGCACTGGGTTCGGCAAGTGAAGGAAAAGCGTTCAGCGGGCACCGCACGAGATGAAACGGCGAGCAGACCTGACGTGGCGGTCGCGTCGTCCGTCGCGACATTGACGAGAATGACTTGGAGTCAATCTGCTTACTTTTCAAAAGCCTACCGGCATGATATGCCTCGCAAACGGGGGCAACCAGCTTGAGCTACGATAAAGCAGCAAATGACGCGGGCCTCGTCCGTTTCGAGGACGCCGAATTACTTCTTCACGAACTTGAACGGCTGCGTTCCGAGCTCGCGAGATCCGAAGCCCGGCTCGCAGAGCTCGATGCAGTCGCTCACGTCGACACTTTGGTGGACCTCCCCAACCGGCGAAGCTTTCTCGCGAGTCTTGAGCGCGCCATTGCCCGCGTTCGACGATCTGGCGGTGAGGCTGCCTTGATCTTTGTGGATGTCGACGGTCTCAAAGCGATCAACGACGGGTTTGGCCATAAGGCAGGCGATGAGGCTTTGGTGCAGGTTGCGCGCCTGCTCGTTCAATGCGTTCGAACTTCAGACCTGGTAGGGCGGTTGGCGGGCGACGAATTCGCAATTCTGCTTGAAGGCTCGGACCAGCTCGGAGCCTGGCAAACGGCGCTGCGGGTCGTTGAAACAGTCGAAGACTGTCAGTTCTGCACTGGGGGCGAGTGCCTGGCGCTAAGCGTTGCCGTGGGCGTTGCCATGATTCGACCCGACGACGACACTGCCGGCGTTTTGGCGAGGGCCGATCATGAGATGTACAGGATCAAGAACATCGGACGAGGCCCGACCGCTCTCGTGCGCGACCGGACGCGTGCTTAGCAGCGGCGATCGGCGCTGTTGGCGCCCCTTGGAGGTAGCAGGGCATCTTTGATGGGTTGGACCCAAGCGTCTGCAACCTCGTCCCACAGCGCGAAGTCATGGCGGAACTGCCAGTAAGACCAGGAGAAATTATGTCGTTCGGCCTCGCAAGCGACTGCTCCGACCCATGCGGCACGCAGCTCGACCGGTGTGCCACTTTTGTCGTAAACGCCGAACTCTCCAAGGAGCATCGGGCGTTGTACCGCTGCTGCTAATCGAGCGAGCCTGTCAAAATCCTCGTGGAGCGTTTGGCGATCCGCCGAATCCCCCCACGTCTCGCCATGAACGTCTCTAACATTGCTGAACTTGGCGCCCTGATGGGTAAAGCGATAGGGAGAGTAGTAGTGGAACGTAAGAACGATGTTCCGGTCGTCGACCGGAAGGGGCGGGATGTCGCCGGGGCGCATTTTTCGAACCCCCAGCGAATCTACCACCACCGGACGGACTGGATTGCTCGCACGAATGGTCCTCAGGAGCTCGGCCACCATCCCGTTCCAGGCAGCCGCGTCGATCTTCCCGCCCGGCTCGTTCAATAGCTCGAATGCGACGCTGCGCGGTTCGCGCGCGTACCGGACTCCGAGCTGCTGCCACACCCGGCTGAGTCTCACCATGCAGAAGAGGGTATCCTTTGCGCATTCGCCGGAGTCGTGCTCGTCGAGGATCACGCCAAGGCCATTGCGGCCGGCCATTCCAACCACCCAGTCGAGCCGCTGGAGCCAGTTCTCATCGATTTTGCCGCTCGGATCCAAGTGGGGAAAGATGAAGAGATTGACCCGGACGAAATCGAAGCCGGCGCGGCGGATCTCGACGAAGTCGCGGACGGTGAACGATGCGCGACGGGGATCGTCCCAATACCGATCATAACCAAGAATGTTCACCCCCCGGTGGAAGTCGGTTACGCCGGAAGGGGCTCTAGGGGCAGCGCGTTGTGTTTCGGACGACGTCGTTGCGAGAATCAGAAGGCCGGCGGTCAAGACCCACGCGCCACGACGAACCAGGCCTGCAGCCGCCACCGGTCTCCCCCTAACTCCGCCGCGTCACTTTTTCTCGTTATAGCGCAGGCCACATCATCTGCGACAGGGGTGGAGGACAAGCTGCGTAGCTGTTCCATCGAGACACAGCGGAGTCGCCGGTAGACCTTTGTCCCCATTTGATAGCTGGATCAGCGCAAGATCTCGCGGCACAAGATGATCGGGAAGGCAGCCGACGCTGCGACGCGAAAGGTACACAAGTCATTGGCGAGCTTATCGATCTCGGTAGCAATGGCGACGTTCAACGGCTCAGCTTACCTCGGTCAGCAGCTGGCTGATCTTGCCGCCCAGACGACCCTTCCAGCGGAATTGGTGGTCTGCGACGACGGTTCGACGGATGAGACGCTCGACATCCTTGAACAGTTCGCCGCCAGTGCGCCTTTTCGCGTCCGGGTTCGTCGCAATCCTGAGCGTCTCGGCTATCGCTCGAATTTCCTGAAATGCGCGAGCCTGTGCCAATCCGACCTTATCGCCTTCTGTGATCAGGACGACCGGTGGCTTCCGACGAAGCTCGCCACCATGCTGACATACTTCGACGATCCCGACGTGTTGCTGGCATTCCACGGTGCCGCGATTATCGCTCAAGACGAGCGGCCGCTCGGACATTTTGCTCAGGCGGCGCGCCCGATCGGCGCGTCGCCACCCCTTTCTGGATCGCCATGGACCTTCGCGCTTGGCTTCACTCAGATTTTTCGCCGCTCGCTTTGCGACTGCGACCGCTGGTGGCCGCTTTCCCTCGATCATAACAGCGCCGAGGTGCGCATGGCGCACGATCAGTGGTATTTCTTTCTCGCCTCGGTGCTTGGGACGATCGTCAACGTCGACACACCACTCGTCCGCTACCGCCAGCACGACCGCAACGTGTTTGGCTGGTCGAAGGCTAAGCGCAGGTGGCACAGTAGATTGCTCGACAGAGTTCGCTCGGTGGCGTTGCTGGCGGAGCGGCGAGTTGATGCCGCAACGCAACGCGCGATAATCCTCGATGCGGCAGCAGGCGCGCTTCCATCACCGTTTCGGGAACGGGCTCTCAAAGGTGCGGATGCATATCGACATTTGGCGGCCCTTTGCGCCAAGCGAGCGGGGATCTACGCTGGGACCAGCTTCATTGGTCGCGCTCGTTCGTTTGCGTCGCTCGTGCGGGCTCGGGGCTATGGCGCTGACGCGGCGCGCTTAGGAGCGAGTGCACTTCTGATAGATGCATTCGTTGGTGTGTCCGGATTGCTGGACCGAACAGCAAGAGAGGCAGCCGGAACCGATGCGCCGGGTGGCATCGCGTCATGACTGAGGTACCGCCGGCACCCGAAAGCGCAGGCAGGCTGAAGCTGCTGTTCCTCTTGCCCTTCGCGCCTGATCTTCGAGGCAGCCACGGCGGTGCACGGGCCACCGCGTCGATCATCGACATGCTGAGCCAGCATCACCGTACGAGTGCGCTCTACCTGGTTGGACCGGGCGATCCGCCGCCGCGGCAGCTGCCTCGCGGCTGCGAACGAATGGTGGCAGTTTCGAAGAAACACCCGCCTGCGTCTGCAACCACAGGCGCTAGATTGCTTCGAGCCGTGGGCAAGTTCATCCGGCCCGACCCGAAATGGGTAGAGGAGTGTCGGTCAGACGAGATCGCGAGCCAAATCGCTGCCGTCGTTGCGCAATTCGAGCCCGACGTCGTACACGTCGAGTTTCACGTGATGGCGCAATACATTCCCGTCATTCGCGCAGCGTGGCCGCCTGCCGCGTGCGTTGTCACAGAGCATGAGCCCGGCATCACTGCTGACTCGGCTCGCGGGACGTCGCTTAGCTTTCGACAACGCATCGGGGCACTGAGGCGGCGTCGCGCATGGCGACGTTACGAGCGGCGCACACTGCCCAAAGCTGACGCGATCATCACATTCACTGCGAGCGACGCGGCCGCGCTTCGCCGCATGCTCGCGCGGAGTAGCCCGGCCATTGCCGTCATTCCGCTCCGCCTGCCCCAAGCTGATTCATCGCGGAGCACCGACTTGGCCCCAGTCCGATCTGATTTCCTGTTCGTCGGCAACTTTGTGCATCCGCCCAACGCCGACGCGGCACGGCGGCTCGTTAACTCCATTTTCCCGATGATCCAGCGTGACCTGCCCAAGTCGAAACTGGCGATCGTGGGCCCGAATGCGCCGACCGATGTCCTCGCCGCGCATTCTGATGATGTCAACGTAACCGGGTGGGTCGATGACCCGGCGATCTATCTCGCCGGCGCCGCCGTCGTGCTGGTGCCGCTCCGCCAGGGTGGCGGACTGCGCGTGAAGATTCTCGAGGCCTGCGCTGCCGGCAAGGCAATCGTCGCTTCTCCGACGGCCGTCGAGGGCCTTTCGTTGAGGCACGGCGAGCAAGCCATAATCGCGGACACCGACGAGGAATTTGCCAGGTCGGCCGTGGCGCTGATCGAGGACCCGGAGACGCGGACGCGACTTGAACTCGCGAGCCGTCGCTGGTGGGAGGAGGAGCAGGATAGCGCGCCCTGGTCGGCCGAATATGCCGAGTTGTACGCGACGCTGCTCGGCACCAGGGCTCGAACGACCGAGCGTAAGGCGGCATTAGCATGAAGCGGCTTCGCTTGTCTGTTGCGATCCCAACCTGCGGCCGCCCGGACGCCTTGCGAATCTGTCTCGATGCAATCGCACGTCAATCTCGCGCGCCGGACCAGATTATCGTCGTCGATCAGCATCCTCTGCCCGAAACTCGGGACCTCATTGGGCAAAGCGGCCTTCGAATCGAATATTTCGAGCAAGAACGGATCGGGGTTTCAGCATCACGCAACCTTGCACTCTCGGTTGCAACGGGAGCCATTCTCGCGACGACCGATGATGACTGTTTCCCAAATGCAGGCTGGCTTCAGGCGCTCGTCGACGGCTTCGATTCCCCGGCCGCACCGGATGCGGTGACCGGGGCAATCCTGCCGCCGCCAGGCGATCCGCCCGCGGGCATGTGCGCACTGTCGCTGAGGCCGTCCCGCGAGACGCGCCTCTTCGCGACCCGAGTTGACCCGTGGTTGGTTGGCAGCGGCGGGAATTTTGCTGCGCGCACCGATGTGCTTCGGAAGCTGGGGGGATGGCACGAATTGCTTGGCTCCGGCGCGCCAGGAATGGCTGGCGAAGACATAGAGATCATTGACCGTCTGCTCGCTGCTGGATGCTCGATTTTATATTCGGGAGATGCGGTGACACACCACGCTTGGCAAACGAAGCAGCGCCGACGGGCGACGCGCTGGTCGTACGGCTACGGCATCGGCGCGCTGAGCGGGCAGCGCTTACGTCAGGGCGATGCCAATGGCTGGCGCATACTTGCGAGCTATTCAAGAATGCGCTTACGAGAACTGCTGCGAGGAGCGAGGCGCGGACAGTGGACAGCCGTGCGCGAGAATATCACCTCGCTCGGAGCCTTGGGGCCAAGCCTCATCTACGGCCTGACAAATGTCAAAGCCAACTAAGCTGCTGCAAACGTGATCGCTGCATCACGAGGCCGCTGCGCGCGCGGGCCATCCCAGCCTATGGCCGGACCATAGCAGAAACCCGAACTGGAGCAGGCTGTCAGTCCCGTACACCTCGGTGCGCCGCAATCGAAAGGGCGGAGTGTTGGCGACATTCATGCCGGGCATCACCGTGCACGCCGCCTCGAAGCCGGCGCCGGCAACCTCTGACTCGACTTCCTCGTCCCACTTTCCATATGGGTACGAATAGACTGGCAGCACCGAAGGGAGCCGGTCGTTCAAGTCCGCAAGACACCCCTCAATCTCTTCCCGCCGGCGTGCAGGCGAGATCGCCGTGAGAGCGACATGCGAGCGACTGTGAGCGCCACACTCGACACCGTCTCGTTGCACTTCATCTAGCGCTTGCCAGGAAAGGGTGGGGCGTTCGCGGAGCACACCTGACCCATCCCATTTGTTGCACGAACCGACTGCCCCGCTGACGACAAACATAGTCGCGGGAAAATCGACTTGTTGCAGCACCGCGTGACCAGCGTCGTGGAAATCGGCATAGCCGTCGTCAAACGTCACGATCACGGATTTGCACGGGGCGAGCTCATTCTGCCGCCTCAGCCGGAGATACTCACGAAATGTGAGCACTCGATAGCCGCGGCGCTTGACCCACCGCATCTGCCGAAGAAACCGGCTCTTGGGAATTACGTACCGGCTGGCACGCTCGCCGCCGCTACCGACGGCATGGTACATGAGAATGCGTGTTCCGTCGGTCAGCCGGTTCCAAAGGTCGCCGTTCTCCGTACTTCGACGCACTCCACGCCAGTAGAAGTAGCTGTAGAGCAAGCGATACCAGCCACGTTCGCGGCGGCTTCCGTCGAACAATGCGCTCAACCACCGCAGCAGGCTGCCAGGCGCCGAGAGCGCCAGGAGCATTGCGCGGGCGACGCGAAAGCCAAGGCTTACCGTGCAGAACTCTGAAAGATGCATGTGAGGAAGCATCGCAGGATGCCGCGCGTACAGCATCAGTGCGGCAGCGCCGCCGTTCTCGGCATCCGCGCCGATTTCGCGAAATGTTTTGCGGTACTCCTGATGGGCTATGGCCGATTCGAGATAGACGAGCTGTAAGCCCGCCATTTGCAGCCGATAACCGAGTTCGACGTCCTCGCTTCGCGGCAGGTCCGATACGAAGCCGCCGAGTTCGACGAACGCCTGGCGAGGCACAGAGAGATTACCGCTGTAGCAATCCATGAAGGTCGGTCGGCGTCCACGCTTCAGGCGGTCATAGTGATCGCTGAGACCCGCCGACGTGCTGCGATTAAAGGAATCTGCGTCTGGTGGCTCGGTGTTGACGATGTGACCGAGGCCGACGATGCCAGCCGATGAGCGATGCGCTTCGATATGGGCAGAGACCAGGTCGGGCGCGGCGACCATATCGTCGTCGAGAAACAGCAGTAGCCGCGCGGAGGACAGCTCCGCGCCCTTGTTCCGGGCGGCGCCGACACCTTGATTTGGCTGCACGTGCACGTGGAGGTTTTGAAGCCGGGTGTAAGAAGCGAGAAACTCGGCTGTGTCATCTGTCGAGCCGTCGACCACGACGATGACCTCGAAGTTTGAGCTGGCGTCGCTTTGGGCCGCAAGAGCATCGAGACACCTGCGCAGGAACTCCGCACGGTTGTACGTTGCGACGACTATTCCGAGCTCGGTCAAGCTTTTTGCATTCCTTATCCGATAGGTGTTCTCGAACGTCATAGCAGGCTGCTGGACGTGCCGGAACTTCGTCCCCCTATCATTCAATTGGCTTTGTATAGAAGGGCTTACCATCCGTCTAATAGCTATGTCCGTGACATCTGCGGGTCCGAAATATTCCCGCGAGAATGAGGTGGAAGCTCCGTATCGTAGCCGAAGGTCGTGAAGTCCTCCGGATAATGTTCGAGCACGATGCGGCGGCTTTCTGGGCTGGCAAATGCCTCTTGAAGGCTCGGCAGGGGGCCTTGGGGGCGCGGCGGCGCACCCGTCCGCAATCCGAGTTCCACCAGCAGACGGTTGCGCCAGCTAACGCGAAATTCCGGGCGGCCTCCCACGTTCGCGGGCTCGAGTCCGGGGTCCGGCGGGGGAAGTCCAAGTTGTGAGCAAATGTGCTCGAAGTCGGCCTCGAAGCTTTCGACGCGGCCGACGAAATCGCAGAGCACGGCCCCTTGTGCATCGCACAGCCAGAAGACCTGTGAGCGCAATAAGCCGTCGATCGAATCCCCCGTGGTCGCGACGCGGAAAAAGTCCGACTGGAGAAACGACTCGAGCGATGCGAACCGATCCATGATCTCGCTGCCCGGCCATGATCGCCAGTTAAACTTCAGGAACTTATACAGCGAGTAGATGCGTTCGTACGGATTGCGCACGAAGGCAAACTTGAACAGGCGCTCGAACTTGGGGGGTCCAAGGAACCGTCGGATCTTTTGCGCCGGCGTGTGCTTGAGCAGACCAAACTCGTCGCGATAGGCGCGCGCGCGGCGTGAAGGCGGCGAGTTGATATCAATGTCCTTGTCGCCGGTGAACTTCGACAAGTGACGGGTTGCCGAGGTCCCCGCCGTCTTCGGTACGTGGACGAAGATGAAAGCGTGCGTAAAATTGATGATCATGCAGCTTTCCGATGAACTAACCGAAAGCGATGGGCGCGACCGCCGCGTCTCGGCGGCGCAATATCACTTTCGCAACACTTTCGTTAGATGAGCAGGGCGAGGCGAGGGCAACGATGCTCGCGCAGCGTATCGGGAACGCGAGAGCAGGTCTGAGAAACTTAAGTCATGGCGAAGCACGGCCTGGTCAGCTTCATTATGCCGGTGTGGCGACCCAAGCCCGACTGGCTGCGCGACGCGATCAAGAGTGTGCTTGCCCAACGCGATTGCGAACTCGAGCTGATTATCGTGGACGACGGCAACCCCACGCCGGTTCATGACCTGCTCGGCTGGTTGGACGATCCACGTGTGCGCCTGCTTCGCGCTGAACATGGTGGACCGTCAAATGCGCGCAACCTTGGAATAGCGGCTGCAAAGGGCTCTCAATTCCGGTTCGTCGACGCCGATGACGTGCTGGAAGCCGGCAGTACAGCGCGTCTCCAGAAACTGATTGGCGGTGCCGATGACGTGATCGCATATGGAACGACGCTCTCGTGCGACGAGCAGTTGCGACCTATCGCCCGACGTTACGAATCCACGCTCGAAGGCGATGTGTCCCAAAGATGTTTACTCGGCGAATTCGATGTCCGCCATTTTTCCATGCTGTTCCCGAGAGCGATCGTCGAAACGATTGGCGAATGGAGCCTGGACTTCCCCGTTTCATCGGATCGCGATTTCATCCAGCGCGCGACTGAGCACGGACGCGTTCGTGGAGAACGAGCCATAGCGAGCTACTACCGCCGTCACGCCCTCTCCATTCAAGGACAGGCCGACATCGCGTCGGGAGAGGCTGCGGCGCTCAAAGTCATCGCGTGCTATATCCAGCGGCACCCCGAGAAACATGGTTCTAAGCTTCACAGGCGCGCAATCGCGAACACTCTCCTGAACCGTGCCAAAGCGTATGAAGATGTTGGAAGCTATGCAGTGGCATTCAGCCGATTAGCGAAGGCTGCGCCCTACGCTCCGCGTCTTGCAAGCCGCGCGGCGGCCGGAATGATGTGGCGCCGTGTCCGATGCTTGATGGACTGAGCCTGGTCACTTGCCAAGGATGCTGGCGGACAGCGCGTTCACGATGCCAATGAATGTACCGTCGGCGCGTGACGAAGAGCGCGCCTGCTCATTGGCGGCGTGGCGAAGCCAAGTGGCATGGACGCAAAGCTCGAGCCACTCCACCGGCGCGGCGGCCATTGCTCGCAGCGGTTTTTCGCACTTCTCCACCAATTGGCGAATTTCGCCGTCCTCGAGGAAGCACGCCTGGAACGCCGCCAGCCGATCTCCACCGGCAAGGCATGCGGCAGCGTCGCATGCTGCATAGTAAAAGTCGGCGAGCGGGAGACCATCGGTGCTTGCAGCTTCCCAGTCCACGACTGAGAGGATCGCCGAGCGATCACCCAGCACGTTCGCCATCGTCAGGTCATTGTGCGCGCCAACAAGCGGCACTTTACGGCCGACGAGCCGCTCGGTTTGGCCGGAGATCCACGCTAAGTATTCATGTTGCGCGACCTCGCGGGCCGGTGAAAGGATCAGCTGCTCGCTGAGTGCGGCAGTCAGCTCCACCTGCCGAACAGTCGCGCGATTCCATCGGCTCAGCCAATCGGCCAGCCGATCGATGATCGCGCCGAGTTGTCGATGATGACCTTCGCGGATCAAGCCGGCGATTGGCCGACCGGGGACATCGCTTTCGATCAGCGAAGAAAAGTGCCGCGTCCGGTGATGGTCGACGACGCGCGGGACATGGAGTCCGGCGTTCGCCAGGCCCGGTCGCAGCTGCTCGAGCATTGCAGCCTCATGCGAGATTCGCGCCTCAAAGCCCTTTCCACCGCGCTTCGCCACGAGCGTTTCATTCGTGCCAAGCGCGAAAACCAGAAACGGCGCTTCTTCCGCTCGCCAATTCGTTAGGAGCGCGACGTCGGCGCCGTGCGCGGAGTCTAGTCGATCGACGAGCCAGCCGAACGGGGCCGTGCCGTCGCGGAAGGCGCTGAAGCCGATGCCTGGAAGCAGCCGCAGGAGCATGGGCCTTCCCCACGGCAGGTATCGCAGCACCGCAAGGATTGTGCGCCAACGCTCGGAGACGTGGCCACGATCGAGCGCGAAACGCAGCCCGCGGTCCGCCAGCGCGAACTCGACACTCGCGCTGCCGCGCGGGCGCCAAGCAACTGGCGCGCCGATCTCAAGCCCCGCGGCGCGAAAATTGGCGGCGACCGCTGATCGCCATCGGCCCGGCGCGTCGACCCAGATGACGCCGTCAACCTCGAGCGCCGCTAGCGCCTTCTGAATCATCGCTGCCCGTTGAGCCACATCGCGGCATTGGGCGCGGGTTATGGTGAGAACCACCACATTCGCCTTGGTAGCCGCTGTCGAACCGGCAGGTTGGTCGATCCTGAGAATGGCCTTCGGGTCGCCGCTCGGATGAAGCGAGGTGAGGAAGGCGCGCGAAGGGCGCGCTTTTCCGATGTTTACGTCAGTCCGGCGGTCAGCCGAACTCTCGGCCATAATCGTCTTCGATGCGGATGATGTCGTCCTCGCCGAGATATGAGCCGCACTGGACCTCGACGAGATGTAGAGGAACCTTGCCTGGATTGGCCAGGCGGTGCGGCGTGCCCGCGGGGATGTAGGCGGATTCATTCTCCTGCAACAGCCGAACGTCACTTCCAATGGTCACTTCCGCCGTTCCGGTGACTACCACCCAATGTTCGGACCGGTGGCGATGCTGTTGCAACGACAAGCGTGCCCCAGGATTCACGACGAGGCGCTTCGTCTGGAAGCGGTTCCCGCGGTCTGTCGTCTGGTACGAGCCCCACGGCCGAAAGACTTCGGCTGAGTGAGTAGCTGCGTCGTCGCCCCGCTTGCGCAGCATTTCGACGGCTTCCCTGACGTCCTGCGAACGCTCCAGGTCGGTAATGAGGATAGCGTCGCGCGTGGCGACCACCGCCAGTTGCTTGAGCCCGATTGCGACAATCAGCTGTTCCTGCTCCGAACGAAGGAGACAATCGGTGCTGTCGAGCGCGAGGACGGGTCCGCGGGTCACATTTCCAACCGTATCCTTCTCAAAAATTTCCCACAGTGCTGACCAGCTACCGACATCGGACCAACCGATGTTGACGGGCAGGACGAATGCGTTGGAGGTCTTTTCCATCACGGCAACGTCGATCGAGGCGCCCCGAAGCGATGCAAAGGCTGACGGGTCGGTACGGACGAACGGCCCATCCGGCGTAAAGCCAATGCTCGCCTCTGCCACCGCGCTCGCGATCTCCGGCGCGTGCCGGGCAAGTTCATCGAGGATGACGCTGGAGCGGAACAGGAACATGCCGCTGTTCCAGAAGTGTCGTCCGTCCTCGACATACGTGCGGGCTACTTCCAGCGATGGCTTCTCGACGAACCGGGCAACGGGATGAGCGCCTTTTGTGCGATCGATCTCGGGATCGATTTCGATGTAGCCATAGCCCACATTGGGCGCGTCGGGGACCACGCCGAAGGTCACCAGGCCGCCGGCTAACGCGCTCGGCACCGCCTCTTGCACTGCCGCGCGGAAGGCCCGCTCGTCTCGAATGACGTGATCCGAGGGAAGGACGAGCAGCAGATCGTCACCGCAATGGTCCATCACCCACCTTGCCGCCAGACCAACGGCTGGAGCAGTATTGCACCGTTGCGGTTCGAGAATGATTGCCGAAGGCGTGATGTGGCTGCGTTCGAGCTGATCCTTGATGAAAAAGCGATGCTCTTCATCACCAACGATGATTGGCGGCGCGAACGGTGAGCCGCTGGCGCGCAAGGCGGTAACCTGCAGCATCGTCTGGTCGGCAGCGATCGGCAGCAACTGCTTGGGGTAGGCGAGCCGCGATACGGGCCACAGCCTTGTTCCCGCCCCGCCGGACAGGATCACTGGGCGGATTAGTGGAGCGGCCTGTTCATCCATGATCGATAGCGCTTACGCTAGCACAAAGGTTCATTGGAGCAGCATCGCGCTCTGACGGTTGCTTCATTCAGCGCCTGCCTTCCCAGAGGAACGTCCGCAATCGATCGGTCAGCTCACGCGGCGCTTTGGGTGGAATGGGTGAAAAGGATGAACTGTCTTGAAGGGCGCTGATGCGCTCGAGGCAGCGGGACATTTCGGCCTCGTCCCAGGCAACAGTCACTCCCGGCTGGCGGGAGAGGCGTTGTGCTGTGGCGAATTGATGATCGTTTCGATGCTCCCCCTTGGAAGCAGAGCGCGGCATGACGATGATCGGCTTGCCGAGCGACAGAGCCGATAGGATGGATCCCATGCCGCAATGGGCTATCACCAAGTCCGCCTGCTTAAGGAGCGACTCGAATTCCTTGGGCGGTAGGAAGTTGTGCGCTTTGATGTGGGCCGGCTTATACGTCGACGGCCCGATCTGGCCGACCACATTTGTGCCGCAGGTCGCGGCCCACCTGTCGACGGTCTCAACCAAGCGATCGAATGGGAACTGGGTCCCGACAGCGACGAGGATCACAGGACCTGGCCCCAATAGTCGAGACCCGGTGTCTTACCGCTGAGATTTTCCCACTGCGTCAGCCACAAGTCGGCATAGCGGTGGGCCAGTCGAGCGGACATCGAGAGTTCTTCGGCATTGGCAATGCTGTCGAGCCACACCGTTCGGCACCCTAAGAGCTTGCCGAGACGGAGGGCAACATAGCCAGGAGCTGCGCCGGTGGTGATGACCGCGTGCGGCCGGAAGCGGAGCATCAGCAGGCCCAGCTGCAAGCCTGCGGCCAAGAGACGCAAAGGCTCGTTGCGAGAACCGTCGGATATCTTCGCCACGGCTCGGTCGCCCGTCGGCGCCGTCTGTCCGGCAACGGTCGTCACATAGAGTGTATCCGAATCTTCGAATGCTTCGCTGAGCCTCGCCAATTGAACCCAATGGCCGCCGGCGGAAGCCACGGCCAAGATCCGATGCCGACTGCGTCTGCCCATTTGCTGGGTGACAATAGGTTATCGAAGAAGCCGTTGCCAGCCACACGGCTCGCCTGCTGTGCCGAAGATCATCTCCTTTAAACATGTAGCTTTTCCGCCGCTCATTGTTACGGAAAGCAGATTCCCCCCAGTGAGCAACAGGTGATGTGCGGTATCGCGGGACTGATAGCTGCTGGGCGAATGGATCGTGTCATCCTGGATGGGATGACTTCCGCGCTCGTTCATCGCGGGCCCGATGACGGTGGAACCTGGATTGACCCGGAAGCTCGTGTCGCTCTCGGGCACAGGCGACTGTCGATCATTGATCTCTCGGCAGCTGGACACGAGCCGATGCACTCCTCGTCCAGACGCTACGTGATCACCTTCAACGGCGAAATCTATAACTATCGCGAGCTTCGCACGGAGCTCGAGCGCACGAGCTCCGCGCCCCCTGAAGGCTGGCGGGGGCACTCCGACGTAGAAGTCCTGCTACAGGCGATCGAGGCGTGGGGGCTTCAAGTCGCCATCGGCAAAGCGGCCGGTATGTTTGCCTTCGGTTTGTGGGATCGCCGCACCCATAATCTAACCCTCGTGCGCGATCGCTTCGGCGAGAAGCCGCTCTATTATGGTTGGGTCGGAAAGGATTTCCTATTCGGCTCCGAACTTAAGGCGATCTCGGCTCATCCTCGCTTCCAGGCCGACATCGATCGTAATGCCCTGCGATTATTTGCTTCGCGGGGCTACATTCCCGCGCCACTTTCGATCTACCGCCGAGTCTTCAAGCTGCCGCCTGGCTGTATTCTGACAATTCCCGCAGCCGCAGCAGCAATTCCGCTGAACGAAGCCCCCGCGGAATCCGGCGAGGGGCAGCTGAAACTCGAGCGATACTGGTCGTACCGCGATACGGTGCTCGCGGGACTGACCGACCAGATCAACGACGAGGCCGAAGCTCTTGCCGAACTCAAACGCGCACTGACTCGCGCTGTAGCCGAACAATCGATTGCGGACGTTCCGGTTGGCATGTTCCTCTCAGGGGGAATCGACAGCTCGACGATTGCGGCTCTTTATCAGCAGGTTTCGGAACGGCCAGCGCGTACCTTCTCGATCGGGTTTGAAGACCCACGCTACAATGAGGCTGCTTTCGCTCGACGTGTGGCCAAGCAGCTTGGGACAATTCACCATGAGCACATTGTAACGGAGCAGGATGCGCTCGCCACTATTCCGTTACTACCCCGGATTTACGATGAGCCCTTCGGCGACAGTTCTCAGATCCCCACCTATCTTGTCAGCCGCTTGGCGCGGTCGGAGGTCACGGTTGCGCTTACAGGCGACGGAGGAGACGAGCTTTTCGGTGGCTACTATCGTCACATCTATGGGCCGCGCCTGTGGCGAATGATTCGTCGCGTCCCTCGGCCAATACGCGCCATTGGAGGGCCACTCGGCCGAGTGCCCGCCAAATTCTGGAGCGAAGCCTGGCGCCTGTTTGCGAGAGGCCGGCATGTGGACATCGGCTCAAAGGTCCAGAAGGCGCTGCGCGTTTCGGCAGCGGCGCACAACATCGACGACGTCCATGGTAGTTTCCTGGACGAGTGGAGCTTCGAAAGCTCTCCAGTTTTGCGAGCGGCCCCCTCTTCGGCCACTCGGGATTCGCTACCCGGGCGGAATGTGCCGGACGAGGTTCGGTTCATGTACTACGATGCGGTCTCCTATTTGCCCGATGACATCTTATGCAAAGTTGATCGCGCGTCGATGGCTGTGAGTCTTGAGACGCGCGTTCCATTCCTCGATCACCGAGTTGCCGAACTCGCGGCGCGGATCCCAACCTCAATGAAGATGCGGGGCGGCAAGGGAAAACATATCCTGCGCGAGCTTCTGTACCGCCACGCGCCGCGAGAATTGTTCGATCGTCCCAAGGCGGGGTTCGCGGTCCCAATCGGCGAATGGCTCAAGGGGGCCCTGCGCTCCTGGGCAGAGGACCTGCTGGATAGACGGCGGATCACGGAGGAGGGCTGGTTGAATCCGGACGTCGTCCATCGACGCTGGGACATGCATCTGACCGGTCGTCGCGATTCAACCCCAGCTCTTTGGGCGATCCTGATGTTTCAGGCATGGTATCGGAACCAGGGACAAAGCCATCGGCAGGAGCTGTCAAGCTGATGGCGCCAGGGCGATTTCGCGCGTATCTTCTTCAGGGCCTCACATGATCCCGGAGGGTTCGGCTTGAAGGGCATAATCTTGGCCGGGGGCAGTGGCACCCGTCTCTACCCGGTGACTCTTGCCGTCTCAAAGCAGTTGCTGCCGGTCTACGACAAGCCGATGATCTACTATCCCTTGGCGACCTTGATGCTCGCCGGAGTTCGCGACATTTTGATCATCTCCACGCCGCACGACCTGCCTCAGTTCCGTACGACGCTTGGCGACGGCAGCGCGTTCGGCGTACGCCTGAGCTACGCAGAGCAGGCACGGCCCGAAGGTCTCGCACAGGCATTCATCATCGGTCGCGAGTTCGTCGGCGACGATCGGGTCGCGCTGATCCTGGGCGACAACATGTTCTTTGGCGCCGGCCTCTCGGGGCTGTGCCAGGAGGCGGCACGCCGGACCACCGGCGCAACTGTTTTCGCCTATCATGTCGATGATCCCGAACGGTACGGTGTCGTCTGCTTCGATTCCGGGACCGGCGAAGCGGTCGATATTGTGGAGAAACCGAAGAAGCCCCCATCCAGCTGGGCGGTTACCGGTCTTTACTTCTACGATAACGAGGTGCTCGATATAGCGGCGGCGATAAAGCCGTCGGGGCGCGGCGAGCTGGAGATCACCGACGTTAACCGCGCGTATCTCGAGCGGGGAACGCTTCGAGTCACTCGGCTCGGCCGCGGGTTCGCTTGGTTGGACACGGGGACTTGCGACAGCCTTCACGACGCCGCCGCGTTCGTCCGCACCGTTCAGCAGCGCCAGGGCATCAAGGTGATGTGTCCTGAAGAGATCGCGTACGAATTCGGCTATCTCGATGAGGCGCAGCTCCTTGCGGCGGCCGACCGCATGGGCAAATCCGATTACGCCGATTTCCTGCGCCGCCGCGCCGCTGAAGGCCGCACAATGCTCGCGCCCCTTCCCCACGAACCGAGATTCTGATGGTCTCGCGGACGATCATAGTCACCGGCGGCGCCGGATTCATCGGCTCGGCCGTGTGCCGCCACCTGGTCGGCCGGGGCGACACCTGCGTCGTCAACCTCGACAAGCTGACCTATGCGGGAAACCGCGCCTCACTCTCCGAGATCGAAGGCAGCCCCGACTACCGCTTCGTCCAAGCCGATATCGGCGATACGCAGCGGGTAACCGCTTTGCTCGCCGAGGAGCGGCCGGAGGCGATCATGCATCTCGCGGCTGAAAGCCATGTCGACCGTTCGATCGACGGCCCAGGCGAGTTCATCGAAACCAACATCGTCGGCACATTCCGCCTGCTCCAGGCGGCGCTCGGCTATTGGCGCGGCCTTGAAGGCGAGCAGAAGGACCGTTTCCGCTTCCACCACATTTCAACGGACGAAGTATTCGGCGACCTGCCATTCGATAGCGGCATTTTCAGGGAGGACACGCCCTACGATCCCTCTTCACCTTATTCTGCCGCCAAGGCGGCCTCCGACCATCTCGTCCGCGCTTGGCAGCATACTTACGGTCTGCCGGCGATCATCTCGAACTGCTCGAACAATTACGGGCCCTATCACTTCCCGGAGAAGCTGATCCCGCTTGTCATCCTGAACGCGCTGCACGAGCAGAGGCTGCCGGTCTACGGGCGCGGCGAGAATGTGCGCGACTGGCTGTTCGTCGAAGACCATGCTCGCGCCCTGGACCTAATCGTGAGCGACGGCCGCGTTGGCGAGACCTATCTGATCGGAGGCAGGGCGGAGCGGAGCAACCTCGATGTCGTGCGCACCATCTGCCGCCTCCTTGATGAACGCCAGCCGCGTCCAAGCGGCGCCCCTTACGAGGCGCTGATCGAGTTCGTCGCCGACCGGCCAGGCCACGACCGGCGCTACGCAATCGACCCGTCGAAAGCGGAGCGCGAGCTTGGCTGGCGGCCACAGGAGAGCTTCGAAAGCGGAATGGCGAGGACTGTGGACTGGTTTCTCGCGCATCGGGATTGGTGGCAGCCTCTCCGCGAGAAAAAACACGGCCGCGAACGTCTCGGCCTCTGACCTGCCGAAGGCGGTATTTCGACGGTGATACGATATAGCAGGTTCAGGCCCATTGCTCCGGAGTAGGATGTGCTCAAGATTCAATCGCTTGGCATCCCCGAAGTGTTGGAGGTTCGTCCCCGCCGTATCGCGGACGATCGCGGGTTCTTCTCCGAGGTGTGGAGCGCGACGGCACTGGCCGAGCAAGGCGTCGCGCTCGATTTCGTCCAGGACAATCACAGCCTCTCTGCCGAAGCTGGCGTGCTTCGCGGGCTCCATTACCAGGAGCCGCCCTTCGCGCAGGCCAAGCTGGTCCGCGTTGCGCGCGGCGCGATCTTTGATGTGGCCGTCGACATTCGCCACGGCTCCCCAACCTTCGGCAAATGGGTGTCGCTGATCATTTCGGCGGATGCCTGGAACCAGATCCTCGTCCCGGAAGGCTTCGCGCACGGCTTCCTAACGCTCGAGCCGAACACCGAGGTCCTTTACAAGGTTTCCGCATCCTACTCGCGCGAGCACGAGCGCAGTCTACGCTGGGACGATCCGGCTCTGGGTGTCGAATGGCCGCTCGAGGGTCGTGAGCCGATTCTGTCAGACAAGGATCGCTTCGCGCCCGCGCTCGCCGACGCCCCTACAGTGTTCCACTACCGGGCTGGCGCGTGAGCGCAATTCTGGTCCTCGGCCGTGGGGGACAGCTAGCGCGCAGCCTTGCCGAGTGTGCGGCCGGGCGCGGGCTCGACGTCGGCTTCATCGGCCGCCCGCAGGCCGATCTCGCGGACGGGGACAGCCTTCACCGCGCCGTGCGCAAAAGCGGGGCCCGCGTGATCATCAATGCCGCAGCCCATACGGCAGTGGACCAGGCGGAAGACGAGCCGGAGCTGGCGCGCGCGCTAAACGTCACGGGTCCGCGGGCGCTCGCCGAGGCGGCTCGCGACACCGGCGCCTGCCTGATCCATGTTTCAACCGATTATGTGTTCGACGGCAGCGGTGACCGCCCGTGGCGGGAACAGGATCCCACCGGCCCGAAAAGCGTCTACGGCCGCACCAAGCTGGAAGGTGAGGAGGCGATCCGCGCGGTCTTGCCGGAACATGCGATCCTCCGCACCGGCTGGGTTTATAGCCCGTTCGGGCGCAATTTCGTGAAGACGATGCTTGATGCAGCCGAAACGCGTCCGCTGCTCCGGGTCGTCGGCGATCAGATCGGCAATCCCACGTCCGCGCTCGATTTGGCCAACGGTATCCTGACGATGATAGTCGCGTGGCAGGCGCAGCCCAAGCGCGGCCTAGGCCGAACCTATCATCTCGCGGGCACGGGCTCGACCAGCTGGGCCGAGTTCGCTCGCGAGATCTTCGCGGTTAGCCGCGCGCGCGGCGGTCCTTCGGCGCAGATCGAGACAATAGGCACCTCCGACTGGCCAGCCCGAGCGCCGCGGCCGCTCAACAGCCGGCTGGATTCAAGCCTTTTCGAGGCAACCTTCCGGTATAAGCCGCCGCCGTGGCGCGAGTCCCTCGCCGTTGTCGTCGACCGGCTGCTTGGGGACGCCCTGCCGAGGGCCTAAGCGGCGCCCTTCACATTGTCAGCGGAGGCGTCGCAGCCGCTGCCGGATGCGGACTGCCCTCAACGTATCGAGTGCCCTGTATCGCAGACGCTCAGCGCGGGATGGCTTTGCAAAAGGATAATCGAGGAAGGCAGGGTCGACGGCGCGGATCATCTCACGCTGCAGAGGACCGTGCTTCTTGGATTCGGCTTCCTCTCGCAAGAACAGGTTGTAGAGCGCGCTGCTGTTGCCCAGGGAAACCCTTTTTGCCCCCGTTGCGGCCAACCCATATTCTGCGGAGGCACACCATGTGCCGATCCCCTGCTCAAGGTAGAGCCGGTCACGAAAATCCATCGCACTAAGGTCCAGCGTATCGGCCAGCCAGCGTGCGTAGGTTCCAAAAGCTTCACGATTGTACCGATGAAAGGGCCGCACCCACGGCCGCGTGAACTTCTTCCACAATTGATAGGGATCGGCGCGGATCAGAGCCTCGTCCTCCGCCTCGACGAAATCGCGATACTTGTGCCGCCCCAATTCGAAACCGAGCCCGCGGATGTGAATGGCATCGCGGCCAAAGTGGTCCCAAAGCCCCGCGGCGTGAAAATCGGAATCGAGGGTCACAGTTTGGCCGGCCGAGTGCCACAGATACCAGTCCAGTTCGTCGCTGTTGATCCCGCCTGCCCGCAAGGTCGTGTGGCGAACGCCAAATCGCTCCGAGATCTGCTTTGCAACGGTAAGGTCGAGCGGGTGAACCTGCGGCGAAACCATCGTATATGTCTCGAACTCAACGCCGGCTTTGATCGCGGCTGCGAACAGGGTCCGGCTGTCGATCCCGCCGGTCATCGCCAGGCGGATCGGGTGTCCCGCGCGTCTCAGAAATTCGAACGACTTGCCGAGCTCAGCCTCGAGCATCTTAGCAGGCTCGAGCGTCAAGTGCTCACTCGCTCGCGGGAGCGTGCGGAACTTCGGCGTAAAGCTGTCGAGGTCAAGCCACTGCGACGGCAGCAAAAAATCGATCTCGCGAAAACTCGTCCGCGGCCCCCAATACCAGTCGGGCCGCGAACCGTGGAAAAGCTCGGGAGAGACTGCCTTGACACCAGGGCGCTCGAGAAGCCGCGGAGAGGATGCTACAGTCTTCGTGTCGCGGTCGAAAAAGGCTTGTTTAAGCGAGCCCGCATCGGAGAACACCTCAGACGCGCTAATCGCCACGAACTGGCCAGGCGGGCATGATTCCTTTTCCAGCTGTTCGTGCGGTGAGGCGACGATCGGTCCGATGACAAGTACTTGCCCGTTCGAGTTCGCAAACTCGTGCACTTTCGTGTCTGGGTGTATGTGGAGCGTGTAGCTGCCGACCGATCGGGAGACCCAGGCCGGGAACGGCGGCCGCTCGTCATGATTGAGAACGAACTGATCGGGAAGTTCCGAGAGCCGCCGGCGCCACTGCTCTACCATCTTGTCACCCTAAACGTTCGCTCCATAGCGGGTCTACTGTCGCTTGTAGCGGGTGCCCGGCGACGCCTTCTTCACGATTAGGCATTCTCATGTCTCGGGCTATGCTACCCTGAACCTGGGATTGGGTCGGTAGGTCACATGGTCGAGCGCGCTTTGGGACGGACGGAGATCACGGTCTCGTGAGCTCGCCAGCCGTCTCCGTCATCATTCCATGCCACAATGCAGCCGAGTTCGTGGGTGATGCATTGCAGAGCGTCCGCGACCAAACGCTCGACGATTTTGAGTGCATTGTCGTTGACGATTCCTCCACCGACGGAAGTGCGGCCATCGTCGAGAGATTCGCGAAGGCGGACCCCCGCTTCAGGCTCATCCTGTTAAGCGAAGGCCACGGTGCCTCCGCCGCGCGCAACGCGGGCATCGCAGAAGCGAGCGGACGATGGCTCGCTCCGCTCGATGCCGACGACCTCTTCCTTCAAGACCGGCTTGAGCTGCTCACCGGTATCGGCGACGAGCACCGCGCCGACCTCGTAGTCGATGATCAGATCATCACCGCGTTCCCGAACACAATCTCCACGCACCATGCATTTGGATTCACGCAGCCGACATTTCCTTTCTCGCAGGAGGATTACTTCACCGGCTCACGTCTCTTCCGGCGGTCCTTCCCCATGGGCTACATGAAGCCGCTGATTCGGCGCGAATTTGTCAGCAAGACCGCGGTAGCCTATGACCCCTCAGTCCCGAGCGGTGAGGACTTCCTGTTCTACGCTCACCTGTTCGCGCAGAAACTTTGCTGCATCGGCACTTGCTATGCCGGCTACATTTACCGCCGCAGGCGAGGCTCGCTAAGCTGGTCCGAGGAGCACCTGCGCTTCCATTCTGAGCTCGGCGATCGAGTATTGCGGGAACTCGGGTCTGAACTCTCGCCGCGCTCGCGTTCCGCTCTTGCGGGCCGCCGGCGTGACTTCGAGGATGTGGCGAAGGCAATGCCAGCACTGGCGGCGCTGCGCGCGCGTAATTGGATCCGTTTGGCTTCGATCCTGATCCAGCGGCCGAGCGTCGCTCCCACCTGCTTGCGACTGCTGCACACGCGCGGCGTCCGCACCTGGTCGAGGCTGAAGGCAGCCGCGACTGGCGGCTCCCGGAGCAACTCGGCGGCGATTTAGACTTCCTCGCTCATTCGAGCTGCCGAGGGCTCGGCGCGCAGGACAGGTGCGTTCTCACGGGCCTTGCGAAGGGCTCGAAGATATTGGCTGGCTGACATTCGATGTCTGAGCACCAACCAACCGCCGACGGCGATTTTGCGCATCAAAGCCACGCGCGCCGCTGAAGAGCTGCGGCTGTGAGCCATCAAAGCCGCTAAGCCGCCCTCATAATATTTCGCCTTTTTCGCCGGTTCTGCCGCGGCGTGGCCGACGAGCGTTCCGGGCACGTAAGCCACTTCACCCTTGGCATAATGGAAGGCGCGATGGACGAACTCCGTGTCTTCGCCTCCTGAGAGCTTTGTTCCGAGGCCGAGCAACTCATGAAAGCCGCCGAGGCGTGCGACCAACGCCGCGCGAACAAAAATTGCGGCGCAGGCTCCGCGTGAAAGCGCTTGTTGAAGACTGGCGCGGCGCGCGGTTACGCACTCGGCGGCGGACGGAGACGGACCATAACGCGAGACGAGCAGTTGCAGGCGGGGCTTCGTCTCGAAATGACGGGCAATGCAGGCGAGAGCTCCAGGCGAGTACCAACAATCATCGTCGGGAAAGCCGACGAATGCGTCAGGGTTAAAGCCCTCGTCGGCCAGCAGATGATCAAGCATCGCATTACGAGCGGCTGGAGAAGACAAGCTCCGAGCGGTCGAAAGCAGCCGGACCCACTGCGGGACCTGCGCCTCGATTTGAGAACGACGGGCGGAGCTGCAGCCCTGAAGCAAGATAATGTGTTGAAGGCTGTCGAGCTCCTGCTGGCGCAGTGCCGACTCTATTGACCCAACCAAACGCAACAGGTCGTCCACTCCGTCCTTCTGCAGGTGACAGGTGGTAAGCAGAAAGGCGGAAACTCTGCTCATGCACGCGAGCACATCAGAGCCGGCGAGGCGGCAGCGCAGGTTTCATTAGTGCTGGGATTTCATTGCGACAGCTCGCGCGCCGAGAAACGGGCGGTTGCTTGCGCCGGCGAACTTGGACGCGCGCCGCTTCGGTGCCTGGCTTGTTGCCGGTCGCGCGAGGCAAAGGGCAACCGCAGTATAGAAGACAGCGGCTGGAAAAAGCGGAAGTCCGGCATAAGGTGTAGCTTCTCCAGCACCGACGATCAGGAAAAAGACGAGAGTGACAAGCGCTTCTGTGCGCCTCTGCATCGCGCTGCGTATGACCGATATCGAGATTGCCAGCAGATAGAGACCTAACAACACCGCGCCGCCTGAAAACAGCAGTTCCAGGTAGACGTTGTGCGAATTGACCGCGGCCGCGAATAGCCGATCGTCCGTGGGGAGGAACGATCGCGAGGCCCCATATCCCTGGCCGAGGAGCGGAGAGGCCTGAATATGCTCCCAGGCCACGTTCCAGATCGCCCACCGGCCGTTGAAGGAGGTGAGATCGTCCGATTGGGCGCCTCCTCGGGAAAGATATACGCTAACGTCCGGGACAAAGGCGATGACGAGGCACGCGAGAAGTCCAACCCCGACAACCGAGAAGAGATTCAAAGCTGCGTTAGTGCGGCACAGCCACCACATTCCAAGGCACAACACGCAGGCCAGAATGCTCGTTCGGCTGTCGCTGTAGATTATGCAGAATCCGGCGATGCAAATGGCAGCGGCCGCAAGCACCCGCTGCCGCCCGGTTAACGCCGAGAAGTACATCACGGCCACCATAGCCGTGACCGCGCTGATCGAACCTAGCGAGTTTGGTTGGGCGGTGATTCCCCGCATGCGGTCGCCCGGATCGGCACTGAGAGCGTCGAATGTTGAGCGACCGAGGTCGGGAAAGGCGTAGAACACGAATATCGAAAGGGCACAGACGATGGTGCCCGCAATGATAATCGCAAGCACGGCACGTCGTTGCCCGTGCCGGTTCACCACCTGCCACGCAAAGAGCAGTAAGGCGAGGTGTCCCAACCCGGCGGTCAAAGCGAATAGTGGCTCCGGTGCGTACAACGCCGTCGCGGCGATGAACATCGGGACCAGTGCCCAGGCGACTATTCCCGTATTCAGATGCATTTTGCGCCGCCCAACCGCGAACAGGACTGACAAGGCGGCTAGTGAGTAGGCGATCAACCGAACCGCGACTTGCGAGTCAAAGCTCCCCGCGGCGTCGTCGTGTCGAAAAGTCACTGAAATCATCAGAAGCACGAGGACGGGGAACAGCGCTGACGGCGACATGGTTGCAGCTCCGTCACGTGCATTCCGCGACGCCTGGCGCGAAGAGCGCGCCCCCTGATATCTGTATGAATATGCGCCGTTCGGGGAGCCGGAGAGACGCTCTACGGACGAGCCGGGTCGCCAGAGGTTGCCGGAACGGCTCGGATGGGCGCGCCCGTACTCACCAGTCATTGGGCGCGCCTCTTCGGGATTGTCGGCAGCTCATTTGCGGCAGGACGATCCGATGCGGAAACCGGGGCGCCGAACAGCTGTTCTTGAGAACGGCTTTCCACAAGCACACCTGAATCAAGCTTATAAATGATGTCGCACTCGCGCAGAGTGGTGGTTCGATGTGCGATCATCAGGACAGTATAAGCTCTACCCAGCCGGTGTACTGCTTCAATGATATTGGCCTCGGTAGCGTCATCGAGTGCACTTGTTGCTTCATCGAGGATGAGCACAGTAGCATCTTTGTACAGAGCCCGCGCCAGCCCGATGCGTTGGATCTGACCGCCAGACAATCGCACACCGCGCTCGCCTACAGGGGTGAAGTAGCCTCGCGGCAGGCTCTCGATGAACTCAGCGATGTCCGCCTGTCGGCACACATGCCACAACTTTTCCAAGTCGATTTCGTCGGCCGAGATTCCAAAGGCGATGTTTTCCGCAATCGAGCCGTCCGTCAGGAAAATAAACTGCGGCACGTGGGCGACCTGCTGCTGCCACGACGGCTTGTTGAGTGGCGTCAGCAGATGACCATCGACACGCATTTGCCCCGATGTCGGTTCAAGAAGCCCCATGATGATGTTGACGAGAGTCGTCTTTCCGCTGCCACTCTTGCCCACGAAGCCGACGCGGGCACCCTTTGGAATTTGCAGGCTTATGTTCTTGAGAATGGAATTTCGCTCCGAGGAGTATTCGAATCCGACGGCCTCGAGAGCGATGTTCGAGTGAAAAGGCGGAAGGGCCTCCGTTGCACCCTTAACTGGGACCGGATGCTGAAGCAGACCGACGATGTCGAAGAAAAGCGACCGATTGCCTAACAAGCTTGCCCAACCGAAGTAGGACTGTTGCATCAATGGTAGAAGTCGCTGCGCGCCCAACGCAAGCGCACCGAGAATTGGAAGAGATGCGGCCGCTCCCCCCTGCTGGCGGTGCAGCATGACGGCGAGCACAACGATAAGAATGACACCGAGCGCCTCCGCAACAAAGCGAGGCATGACCGCGACGAGTGCATTGGCGCCTTGAGCGTTGCTCAGTCGGCGCTCGATGCTCGCAAACTTGCGCACGTAAATTGCTTGCGTGTTGTCCAACAAAACATCGCCGATGCCCCCGAGGCCTTCCTGCACAGTCTGAAGACGCTCGCGTCCTGTCTTGGCCACAATCTGCGCGTTCCTGCGCAAGCCGCGGCCAGCGGTCAGTGTTAACCCCCCGTAGATCAGCCCGAAGCCGATGATTGCAACCCCGGCCGCAAAGGGGCTGAGCATCACCAAACCACCGACGACGAAGATACCGATGACTACAGCAATGCTCCCCTGCAGCATCGGCAGCAACATGCCAGTCGCGAGTCTTGGAACGTTCTCCAAGCTGCTGATGATACGACTGCTGTTTACGCCTACATGGAACATGTAGGATTGGTGCAGCATGCGGTCGTACAGCGTCACGCCAATATCGTGGCGAATGCCCAGGATGTATTTCTGTCCCGCCCAAGCGAGCACAATCCGGACGATGCCAGTGATAACTGCGATGGCGCAGAAAATGATCGCGATGGTACCAAGAGAGTAGTCCGACAAATCGATCCCTAGCCGAATCAGTAGCTCACTGATGCGGTTCGGCGACCGGGAGGTCGTGGAACTCGCGAATACGGCCAATAGTGGAACCACTGCACCAAGGGTCGACAGCTCCGCAAAGCCGCCCAGCAGCATCAGCCCGAGCACGAGCAGTCCCTGCCTCTTGCGTCTCCGCGGCAGGACATTTCGCCATACCCAGAGCAGGTCCCGGGGAAGCTCTCTTGTTTTATCGTCCTCGACGTCAGGCTCCGATCCGCGAGCTTGATTTGGAGCGGCCTTAAGCGGACTCGTGACTAGTCGCTCTTGTGCAGCAACGCGATGCGGGAGTTCCGCCGGTATTTCTTGAGGCAAGAAGCCCTCGTTGCAAGTGTCTTGCGCTCGGTCCATCCCCGACGCCCGCTCATTCGGGTGCGATTTGGACGTTGCGAATCGGCTCGATGAGCGGCGCAACGTCTTCGTCGGCGCCGTACGAGTAATATTGCTCTGCACGATAAGCCGTTCCAGGATCTGCCTTGCGCCAATCGAACTTCGAAAGAACGGCGCCAACGATGTCCGCTTTAGCAGCTGCTAGCCGCTTGAGTGCATTCTGAACTGTCCCCCGGGGCGCCGTGTTCGCTTCGATTACCAAGACTGTCGCGTCTACGATGGATGCAAGCCGCGGCGCGTCGGCAAGTCCGAGCACAGGCGGACTGTCGATGATGATCTGGTCGTATTTACTCGACAGATATGTGAGGAGCGTCCGAATTGCTCCCCCGGAAACCAGTTCCGCCGGACTTGGCGGCTTGGGTCCCGACGCAACGAACGACAATCCTGGGATGTCCGTCTGCTGAACGATGCTTTCGGCCGCCATTTGTTGCGTGAGGAAGTTGCTTAGGCCCGGCTCCTTCGATGTGCCGAGCAGCTTGTGTAGTGACGGTCGTCGCATATCCGCATCGATTAGAAGGACGCTTCGGCCGCTCAGCGCTGCATCTCGCGCCATTGCAAGGGCCGTCGTCGACTTACCTTCGCCAGCCCTGCTGCTGGTTACCAACAGCGTCTTGGGAGTTCCCGCTTCGCTTGACAGCTCTAGCGAGGCGCGCACGGTCTGATACGCCTCTGCAACTGGCGATTCCGGATCTGTGAGTTCTGCAACTGCGTTGCGGGCCGAGGCGAGCATGGGAGTGTGGCCAAGTAGCGGCACTCCAAACCGAGCTTCGACCTCTTCAGGTGTCCTGATCCCGTCGTAGAAAATTTCCAGGGCGGCAACAACCAAGAAGGCGATCAGGGCGCCGAGAAGCGCTGCGATCGACAGGTTCACCAGCGGCCGCGGTGAGACTGGCAAGAGCGGAGTCTCAGCGCGATCGATAATAGAGATATTGTTACTCGTAACGCCAGCCTCAGCGCTGACTTCTTTATAACGCTGCAGCAGTCCGTCGTAGAGTTCGCGATTGGTGTCGACTTCGCGCTTCAGGATGTTGTAGCGAATTCCGAGTTGCTGTTCGGCAAGTGTGGCACCCTTGAGCTGGCCTACTGTCGAGGACAGCTGCGACTCTTGCTGCTGCGCGGTGACATACTGATTGTGAATTGAGTTGCGGATGCTGCTCGCGAGCGCCGCAATCTGGCTATCCAGCTCCTTGATTGCCGCAGCAGCTTGCTGAACCGCAGGATAGTCCGCCTTACGGTGCTGCAGTTGCTCCTGATAGTCCGCCTGAAGCTCGGCTCGCTTCTGGGTCATCTGTTGAATGGCCGGATTGCTGAGGACGTCCGGCAGGTTCATGAGAGGGGTCCCAGCCGCCTCGTGCCAGCGTCCCTCGGCCTGGATTCGGTTCGCCTGCGCCTGCGCCAATGACTGGTTGAGGTCAATCAAGTTGGCTGTCGTGAGTGAGCGCGGGCCCGTCGCGGGGGCGCCCTGCTCGCCTGCACCCGCGTTCGGATCAACGATGCCGACTGAGCGGGCATAGGTGAGGAGCGCCTGCTCCGATTGTTCGAGACGAGCCTTCGTGATCTCGAGCTGGTTTTGCAGGAACTCCTTCGCATACGCGGACGTGTCGAAGTGACGCTGGAGATTGCCCGAGATGAGATTGTCGACGTAGGCGTTTGCAATCCTTGCAGCCAAGGCTGGATCGGTGCTTTCAAAACTAACCGGCACGACACGTGTGTTGTGCGGCAGCGAGACGACCAGCCCCTTCTGCACGGCGCCGGTGGCTCGCGTTTCCGCACTCTCGGACACTCGCCCGCTCGGTTGTGCACCGGCGAACTCGCTATTTCGTGCGAGGTTCAGATCCGCGACGACTCGTTCCGCGAGCGCTCTGCTATGAAGAATGTCGATTTGCGTCTGCAGAAGTCGGTCGGTTTCCTGCGCGCTGACAATTTGCTGGAAATCCTCCGTGCCCAGGACCTTTGTCGGCTGATTCTCAATTTCGATGCTCGCCGTAGCCTGGTATATGGGATGCGAGAGAAACAGGCTCAAAACACCCAATGCGAGACTGATCCCAAGAACAGCCAAAATCAGCAGCCGGTGTCTCCACGCCGCTGACCAAAGCTTGCGAAGATCGATTGCGTCGTTGGGATTGGGACCGAGCGCGTATTCCGGCTCGAGTACCGCTGCCCCGTCGCCGACGAACTGCATCAACCCGTGCGGTGCCGGTACGAGATCGTTACGGTTGAGGTTCACGTGATTAACTCCGCAATGGCGCTAAGGCAGCACCGGTGTGGTGACGCGCGTGAATATGCCGATCAGTGGTGCAGCATGAATGATGTTCTGCCACAGTTTGCTCGCTGCCGAATATCCGACCACAACGAGATCATTCCCTTGGATTACCGGATCGGCAGCTTCTCCCCTGCGGATGCCGTCAACGTTGAACACCGCCCCCATGCGCTGGCCTTTAATGTTTCTGAACACCACGACCTGATCGAGCTTCGCCACCTCCGTCTCGCCCTTCGCAAGGGAGAGAACATCCAAGAGAGTCGTAGGCCCAGTCAGCTGGTAGACGCCGGGCTGAACCACTTCGCCTTGGACGGAGACCTTCTGCGATACGGAGCTGGCGACGGAGACCGTCACCTCCGGGTTTCGCAGGTACTTGGTGCCGAACAGCTTTTCGAGTTCGCTGGCGAGCTCCGAGGCGGTCTTGCCTTTGGCCTGGACACTTCCAACGAGGGGCAACGCGATCTGTCCAGAAGCGTCGACTTCAATTCCCTTTGCCGAGAGATCCGGCTCTTCGAAGACGGTCACATCGAGAGTGTCGAGTGAGCCAATCCGGTAATCTGCAAGGGCGGCGGTGTCGGAAGACTCAGCAGCAGCCGGCATTAGAGCGTATGCGCTGGAGCCCGTTCGAATGGACGAGCTGAGCGGTGGAGTAGACGCGCAAGCAGCTGTCAGGCATGCCAAAGCGACAAGCAACAAACCGCGCATACAGAATTCTCCCCGTCTGAGACTCTTACGAGTGTAATCGTAAACTTATTGTTTTCCAAGGATAAAACTTTTTCTGGTTAACGAGATTGCTCTTTCAGCGTGATGTCATCGATCCAAATCGTGGTCTGCGATATCGTAGCCCGCGCATGTGCCAGCGCCAGCGTCTGGTCACGACAGTCTTGTTCTGGGACAGTTAACGAGCTTGCAAACAGGTGCCACTGCGGACCGGGCGGCAACACCATATTCAACGTCTGCTTCGAGTCAGACGCACCGCAGGCTAGCAGCCACGTGAGCGTCGCCGGTCCCCCCTGAGCGGCCGCCCGATAGCTCAAAGTGTAGGTCCCAGGAGGCAACATGAGCCGCTGCGCCAGCAGTATCCGCGGGCGATTTGCGGCGAGGCGTACGACACGGTTAGCGCGGTCGAACGGGGGCTCGTCGATGGTGACAGCCGTGTCCGGGTGCCACCATTTCGGCACAGGCAATCCAGCTCGTGCCTCCGCCGCACGGAAGTCGCCATTGGTGATGAGAGCGTTCGCGTGCAGTCGTTCCCAAAGCTGTTGCGCGCGCTCATCCTGATGGGCGGCGAGGAGAGCTTTAGCGACGGGATCCCATTCGTCCGGTGTAAGCGGCGCGCGGGTCTGGTCCAGTTCGTCGACGACCATCGAGAGTGCGGGGATCTCGGATGGCGGGACTTGCGGCGCGCTGTCGAAAAAGGTCGGTCGCCAAGTGGGGCCCATGGCGAGCTGCGCGACGAGCAGCCGTATCAAGCCACTGTCGGATGAACCCCGTAAGAGCTCGACAACCGCGGGCGTAACGAAGACCTGCTGACGGAAAAGCCCTTCGGCTCTTTCAACTGCTTTTGCCGGCTCGTGCGAGCGCTCCGCGGCGTCGATCGCCCACAGCTGCGTCAGCGGGTCGCGCCAGCTGAGGGTCGCGGCAAGTTGCATCAAGCGCTCGCCAACTGTCCGACTGTCTTCTGCGATGCGCAATACGCCGATGGTTCGAATTGCCGGTGCGCTGATTGGCGAGAGCGCAATGGCGGCTTCGGCATCGCTCAGTGCGTTCGCAGAATCACCCCGCAAAAGTTCGTCCGTCGCTGCACGCTCATGCGCGGCGGTTGACCAGGGAGCCGAGTAAGCCGCTTGAACGTTCTGCCCCGCCAGCAGCGCCGAGCTCGAGACGCAGGCCTGGACGACGACTATCGCTGCGGCGCCCAAAAGAAGGGCCGCGGCGATACGGCCCGGCCTCGCCCGCAAGCGCTGGCGCGTCGCTGGACGGCGACGGTCCTTGTCCACTTCCAGCAGCTGGCGCTGTGTCGCGGCATGCGTTCGTGGCAGCAGCAGAGCGCAGAGGATGACGAAGACGCAGCTCAGAGCCGGCATCCGGAGCGGGTAATCGACGAGCGAGAAAAGCAGGAAGATGAAGATGCCGGCGGCGGCGGCAAGACTGACCAGCGCCCGCTCGGGGGTGACGCGCGAGCGGACGAGCTTGATCGCGCAAACACCGATGAAGGCGAAGAACAGGAGCAGCAGGAGAATGGCCGGGAGGCCCCCTTCTAGCAGGAGCTCGATATAGTCGTTGTGAGCGTGGTTGAGGATCGCGGGCGTGATCGCATCAAGGCTTTCGGCCGACTGATAAACGGGGATGAAGGTGCCGAAGCCGGTGCCGGCGAGCCCGTAGTGGCCGAGCGCCCACTGAACGTCCGTCCAATAGTCGAAGCGCGCGTCATGGAGTGACGAGAAGCGCGCTAAGCTGCGGCTGAAGCCGCCGCCGACGAGGATAACGACGGCGAGCGCGGCGAGCGCAAGCGCCGAGGGAAGAGCAACGCGCCACAAGGATTGGCCAAGAAACAACAGGAACAATGAAGCGACAAGCGCGACCGGAAGGAGCGCAAGGCCCATCCGCGATGTCGTCCCGATGACCACAATTCCAAAAACGGCTATCACCGAAAGGCTGCCGGCGATCATCGGCAGCTTGGGCCGGCCGTGGGCGATCTGCACCGCCGCCAGCGCCGCGGCTATCGGCATTGCGGCAAGCAGGATAACAGCGTTGTGGTTGCGGTTGACGAAGAGGCCGATCGGAAAACCGAGGTGCGCCGAAGGGTAGGGAGTGAGCCTTCCGCCGGTCGCGAACTGCAAGATACCGAGGATAGCATTGATTGCTGCGCAGGCGATGATGATCCACAGCAGGCGCATTCGCTCGGGCGTCCGGAGGCGCAGGCAGCCGACTAGCACTACGACGGCCGGTATTAGCACGAGCAGTGAGCGCACTGTGCCTTCGACATCCAGCGTCAAAGGGCGCCAGCGAGTGACTCGGAGCATGTCGTCGACCTGAGCGGGAAGCTCGCGGCCGGGCAGCCGATGCCAGACAAAAGGCGGTAACGGGACCAGCTGTAACACCGTTAACGCCACAACGGCGGCAGCGAACGCCAGCGCGACTCGCGCATAGGGGCTCAGACGTGCTTGGGGAGTCCAGACGAAATAAGCGGCCGCTCCAAGCGCGCAGAGTTCCAAAAGCATCTGCAACACCGGGAAGGACAGCCCCGCTCCCCCAACGGCAAGTGCAACAATCAATAAGCCCGACGTAACCTTGAAATCCCTGCTGCCCTGCATGTCGGCCCCCGCACCGAATCTTACACGCCTGGCGGCAGCGGACAAGAAAGCTGCGTCAGCGGGTCCTAACGGGTTGGTAACCAATCCGGCCGCACATTGCTGCTTCTGAGGCGGGAGCAGAACAATGCTTAAACGACATTCGGCTCGGTCTGTGGGTGCTTTGGCTTGTGTCGGGGCGCTCCTTGCCAGCTCCGCGGCAGGCGCTGCTGGCTATTCGGTTCGGGCGTTCGGCGCGGAACAACTACGCGTCGAGACAATCGGCTATCGCATTGCGGCCGCCAGCGCGCAGACCTGCGCGCGCCCCAAGATGATGAGCGGGATTCTTGCGCACGACCTCACCGAATATGCGCCTTCGGTCCGCGCCGCGGTCTCCAGGGCCTTCTCACTGACTGACGGCTTTGGAGTTCTCGGCATTGTTGCGGGGAGCGCCGCCGATCGGGCCGGGCTGCAGGTCGACGACGAGATCCTTGCCGTTGGTAACACCAGCGTCGAAAATCCCATTGCCGTTCGAGGTGGGGCACAATCCTATGCGCGGGAGGACCAGTTCGCCGCCACTCTGTCCGTAGCGCTTTCCACTAGTCCGACGGCCCTGCTCGTTCGTCGGGGAGGTCAGCTGTTGCGACTGACGATCGCCGGCCAGCCCGGCTGCGGCGGCGACGTCATTCTCTCCAACTCTTCCGATCTCAACGCCTGGTCTGATGGAACCCGTGTGGTCGTCACGACTGCGATGATGCGGCAGACGGCGAGCGACGACGAGCTTGCCTTTGTCATCGCTCACGAGATGGCGCACAACATTTTGGGTCATGCGAGCATTAATGACGGTTCGCTCGGGTTGTTTAGCCTACTCGGGTTCGGATCGTCACGCGTTCGGCGAATGGAAATTGAGGCCGACAGCTACGCGGTCCCGCTAATGAATGCGGGCGGCTACACGCCGGTTGGCGCCATCAGCTTCTTGGAGACTGCCAGGCGGAGGATGTGGTGGGGCGACCTTTCACTCGACCATCCCAGTTTCGGACGCCGAATCAGCATCGTGTCTGCAGCGATCAACCGGCTGCCGCAGCAGGCGCCCGCCCGCTACGTGCTCGCGCAAGCGCAGAGCACACCAGTTCCGGCGATGACGGGCTATTAAGTAAATTGTCGAGGAGCCGCGCGGAAGCGCGGCTCGCTTCGGCGTTTAGGCCGGGCTGACGGGCGGGGGGGTATCGGGCGTGGTGCCGCCGCCACCGTGGCCGCAAAGCACGACGCAGCCGCCGCCAAGCGCAAGCAAGGGAAGCAGGAACGGCAAGCCGAGGAACTTGCGCTTCGCCGCGATGCTGGGGCCGGCCGGCTCCGTTGTGACGTCCTGCGGCAGAACGGACGCCGCTTTGTCGAGCACCGGGAGCACCGGACGACAATCGCCCGGTCGGATTTGCGCGACAGCGGGCGAGCTCAAGATCGCGAGCGCGACAAGCGCTGTAACTGGCTTTTTCATCACGATACTCCGTCGATTCGCCGTGGGTGTAGTTTATTTTCGGTTAAATGTGAAGCGCACAAGCTGATGGTTTGTCTCGTTTTGGGATCGGCTGTCGCGAAACTCATGATTCGTCGTGGGCCTTCGGGCGCGCTGGGGCGCTCTTCGGCTCAGGTTTTGGATCCTGGCTGGGGGCCAGCTGAGCCAGGAGCTCGTGGAAGGTAATGTCACGAAGTTGGTCGAGCCGCCTCTCGGCGCGGTCGGTGCTGACCGCCAGAGCAC
>DASUIB010000165.1:0-2458 GCA_036273235.1 Sphingomicrobium sp.
GCCGCGTCTGCTGCGTTCTCTCCTTGCTCAAGCGGTGCCGGAATACGTCGAGGTAGACGGTGCTCAGCGCGACCAGCAGGAGCGTCAGGATGTTGAGCGCGAGGATCCGGTGCGTGAGCGTCCACCGTCCCGACCACCGCAGCTGCGGATCGGGGGGTTCACTGTTCGTCGAATCGATAGCCGACGCCATAAAGGGTCTCGATTGCATCGAACTCGGGGTCGATGACCCGGAACTTCCGCCGGATGCGCTTGATGTGGCTGTCGATCGTCCGGTCGTCGACGTAAATGTCCTCATTATAAGCGACATCGAGCAACTGGTTGCGAGTCTTGACCACCCCTGGGCGCTGCGCGAGCGCCTCGAGGATCAGGAACTCGGTCACCGTGAGGGTGACGTCCTTTCCGTCCCACCTGACCTTGTGGCGCGCCGGGTCCATCACCAGCCGGCCTCGCTCGAGCGGCGCCGGGTCGGGGTCGGCGGAGGTGGCCGACGCTTCGCCGCGCTCCAGCTCCTGCCGCCGGAGGATCGCGCGAATCCGGGCGATCAGCAGCCGCTGCGAGAAAGGCTTGGCGATATAATCGTCGGCGCCCATCGCAAGGCCGAGCGCTTCGTCGAGCTCATCGTCCTTCGACGTCAGGAAGATCACTGGCATCGAGCTGAACTCGCGCACGCGGCGAAGCAGCTCCATGCCGTCGAGATTCGGCATTTTGATGTCGAACACGCCGAAATCGGGGGGATTGTCGTTGATCGCTTTGAGCGCGACCGCGGCGTCGGAATAGACGCGCGTGACGAATCCCTCCTGCTGGAGAGCGATCGAGACCGAAGTCAGGATGTTGCGGTCGTCGTCGACCAGCGCGATCACGTGGCTCATCCGCTGCTCGTCCGCTGCCTCTTCCGCTACGATCAAACGCTTAGACAGCGCCTCGCTGTGAAACAAGGCGCGGCTACCGTTTTGACCGCGCAACCGTTTCGGCGTTATATGCGCTTTACGCATGCATGCGGCGGCAACCCACCGGTCGCCGCCGTTTTTGATATCGACGGAAAGGAAAAGGGTTAGTGACGGACCGGGTTCCGCATCGCGGACTTGATGCGCTGGGTATCGCAACAGGCGCGGAAATCTTCTGGAATCTGACCACGGCGCCGCTGGTTGAGCATGCGGTGCGGCGCGGCGAGGGCCTGCTCGCGAAGGATGGTCCGTTAGTCGTGCGCACCGGTCGGCACACGGGCCGAAGCGCGCAGGACAAGTTCACGGTCAAGGATGAGATGACTGAGGACGTCATCTGGTGGAACAACGGCAACAAGCCGATGGACCTGGAAGCCTTCGAGCGGCTGTACGACGATTTCCTGCTGGCGCTCGCCGACAAGGACCAGCTCTACGTCGCCGACCTCTATGGCGGCTCGCAGCCCGAGCACCGGGTCAAGGTGCGGGTGATCAACGAGCTCGCCTGGCACAACCTGTTCATCCGAACCTTGCTGGTCCGGCCGGAAGCCGGCGAGCTGCCGGACTTCGATCCGGAATATCTGATCATCGACCTGCCGAGCTTTCGCGCCGATCCCGAGCGCCACGGCTGCCGCAGCGAAACGGTCGTCGCAGTCAATTTCTCGAAGAAGCTGATCCTGATCGGCGGCACCTCTTATGCCGGCGAAATGAAGAAGTCGGTCTTCGGCCTTCTGAACTTCATCCTTCCGCCGCAGGGCATCATGCCGATGCACTGCTCGGCCAATATCGGCCCTGACGGCGATACCGCGATCTTCTTCGGCCTCAGCGGAACCGGCAAGACGACGCTTTCCGCCGACCCGAACCGGACGCTGATCGGCGACGACGAGCACGGCTGGTCGGACACCGCGGTCTTCAACTTCGAAGGCGGCTGCTACGCCAAGATGATCCGGCTTTCGGCCGAGTCCGAGCCCGAAATCTACGCAACCACCAAGCGCTTCGGCACCGTGCTCGAGAATGTCGTAATCGACCCGGTCACGCGCGAGCTCGACCTCGACGACCCGAGCCTCGCCGAGAACAGTCGCGGCGCCTACCCGATCGACTTCATCCCCAATTCGTCCGCCGACAATATGGGCCCGGTCCCTAAGAACGTTGTCATGCTGACCGCCGACGCGTTCGGAGTCCTTCCGCCGATCGCCAGGCTGACGCCCGACCAGGCGATGTATCATTTCCTCTCGGGCTACACCGCCAAGGTGGCGGGAACAGAGATCGGCGTGACCGAACCCCAGGCGACCTTCTCGACCTGCTTCGGGGCGCCGTTCATGCCGCGCCACCCATCGGTTTACGGCAACCTGCTCAAGAAGCGCATCGCCGAGGGCAGTGTCGACTGCTGGCTGGTCAATACCGGCTGGACCGGCGGCAAATATGGGGTCGGAAAGCGGATGCCGATCAAGGCCACGCGCGCGCTGCTCAACGCGGCGCTCGACGGCAGCCTCAAGAACGCCAAGTTCCGCAAGGACCCC
>DASUIB010000166.1:0-3618 GCA_036273235.1 Sphingomicrobium sp.
GCCTCGAAGCGCGCCGACGAGGAGCCGGTCCTTCACCGGCCGCGAATTGACGAACAGAAATTGCTGGTCGGCCATGCCGCGGTTGAAGGTCGGCAGGCTGACCACGCCGGTGAGCCGCATCCCCTCGCGCGCGCAATCGATGCCGATCCCGTGCCGCTCGAGCTCGTGCGTGAGCAATTCGGCGACCCGCACCGGTGCTTCGGCAGGCGCGAGCGTCAAAATCCGCCGTCCGTCGTGATCGAGCGCGAAGCCGACGTCGCTCCTCGCCATCGCCAGGCGTTTCACCGCGTCGAGGCAGGCGGCATATTCGGCGCGCGGCGAGCGCAGGAATTTGCGCCGCGCCGGCACCTTGTCGAACAGCCCTTCGACCTTGACCCTTGTGCCCGGCGGAAGCGCCGCCGGCCCCTCCCCTGCCGCCCCGCCGTGGTCGATCGCGATTCGCCAGCCGTCGCCGCCCCGCGCCCGGCTTTCGAGCGTCAGCCGCGACACGCTGGCGATCGACGGCAAAGCCTCGCCCCTGAAGCCGAAGCTGGTGATCCGGTCGATCGAATCCTGCGGCAGCTTCGAGGTCGCGTGCCGCTCAAGCGCGAGGCGCATCTCGTCAGGGGCCATTCCGCAGCCGTCGTCGGCGACCTCGATGAGCTCCAGCCCGCCCGCGTGCAGCCGCACCGCTACTTGATCGGCGCCGGCATCGAGCGCGTTTTCAATCAGTTCCTTGAGCGCGCTCGCGGGGCGTTCGACCACCTCGCCCGCGGCAATGCGGTTGATGAGCTCCGGTGGCAGCCTTCTTATTGACATGTTAACCATTCCTAGCCCATTCCGAAGCCGCCGGCGAAGCCCTGATTTTTCCTTAGAATTCAGAGCGCATTCAATGGGAAGTGACCAATCGGAAATTAAGGTCCGGACAAGCGTTTCGCTGTGCGGAGAATAGGCGAGAGAACGGGGTACGAATGTTCTGGAATCGTTGGTTCAAATGGATGTCGCACGACATGGCGATCGATCTCGGAACCGCCAACACGCTCGTCTATGTCCGGGGCCGCGGGATCGTGCTCAATGAGCCGTCGGTCGTCGCGATCGAAACCATCAACGGAGTCAAGAAGGTCAAGGCGGTCGGCGAGGACGCCAAGCTGATGATGGGCAAGACTCCCGACCAGATCGAGGCGATCCGGCCCTTACGCGACGGAGTCATTGCCGACATCGACGTCGCCGAGCAGATGATCAAGCATTTCATCCACAAGGTGCACGGCGGCAAGATGCGAGCCTGGCGCTTCCCGGAAATCGTGATTTGCGTACCCAGCGGATCGACTTCGGTCGAGCGCCGCGCGATCCGCGACGCCGCCTCGAATGCCGGCGCCAGCGCGGTCTATCTGATCGAGGAGCCGATGGCCGCCGCGATCGGCGCCGACATGCCGGTGACCGCCCCGATCGGTTCGATGGTCGTCGACATCGGCGGCGGCACCACCGAAGTCGCGGTGCTGTCGCTGCGCGGCCTCGCCTACACCACCTCGGTCCGCGTCGGCGGCGACAAGATGGACGAAGCGATCAGCTCCTACGTCCGGCGCAATCACAACCTGCTGATCGGCGAAGCCACGGCCGAGCGGATCAAGAAAGAGGTCGGGATCGCCAAGCCGCCGGTCGACGGGATCGGAATGACGGTTCACATCAAGGGCCGCGACCTGGTGAACGGAGTCCCCAAGGAAATTTCGATCAACCAGGGGCAGATCGCCGAGGCGCTGTCGGAACCGGTCGGAACCATCGTCGAGGGCGTCCGGATCGCGCTCGAGAACACCGCGCCCGAGCTTGCCGCTGATATCTGCGACCAAGGCATTGTCCTCACCGGCGGCGGAGCGCTGCTTCAAGGGCTCGACGAAGTGCTTCGGGACGAGACGGGCCTTCCGGTGACCGTCGCCGACGATCCGCTCACCTGCGTCGCGCTCGGCACCGGCCGAGCGCTGGAGGAAGAGCAGTTCCGCGGCGTGCTCCAGACGGCCTGACGAGGCCCTAAGCCATGGCGACCGCGCGCCCCGGCTGGTCGCGTCGAGCCCAATATGGGCTGTTCTTCAGCTTCCTGGCGGTCATCGCCGGAATCATCGTCGGCCTGATCCTGCTCATCGTCTCGCTGGTCGCGCCCCAGGATTTCGCGCGCTTGCGCGGCGCCGCGCTGGATGTGACCGGACCGGTCGCAGGCGGGCTCCACGAGGTCAACGCAACGGTGCAGGGCCTGGCCACCGGCGCCGGCAATTATTGGGACGCCGTACGCCAGAACGGCGAGCTCAAGCGCGAGAATCGCGCGATGCTCCAGCGGATGGTCGAAGCGAAGGCGATCAACCTCGAGAATCTGCAGCTCAAGGCAGCCTTGCAGCTCCGCCAGCATGCGCGCGACGCGATCGCCGCCGGGCGCATCGTCGGCTCCTCGTTCAACAGTCCGCGCCGCTTCGCGATTCTTTCCGCCGGCGCGAAAGACGGGATCCGCGAGGGGATGCCGGTGCGCTCGCCCGAAGGATTGGTTGGCCGGATCATCGACGTCGGCGAGCTCGCCTCGCGAGTCCTGCTCGTTTCGGACCGGACGAGCATCGTCCCCGCGCGGCTGCTCCGCGACGGCATCCCGGTCATCGCCCAGGGCCGCGGCGACGGGACGGTCGAGGTCCGCCCGCTCGAGGTCGGCCGCAACCCGTTCAAGCCGGGCGATCTCATCATCAGCTCAGGGACCGGCGGCCTCTATCCCCCGCTCGTTCCGGTCGCGCGGGTGGTCAAGCTCAAGGACGACGGGGCGATTGCGCTTCCCCTGGCCGACCCGTCAGCGGTCAGTTTCGCGATCGTCGAGCCGCCCTATGAGCCGGCAGCCGTGGCCGACGAAACTCAACCTTCCGCGACGGCACGCTGATGGTTCGTGCAGCGCTCTCGCAACCGAAGCGGTTCGGCCAGGGACCGAGCCGCTACGCGCTCATCGTTCCCGCAGCGACGGTGGTTGCGGCATCGCTTCTTTCGGCGCTGCCGATCGTCTCGACCAGCGGCTGGTTTCCGGACTTCGGCTATCTTGCGCTGCTCAGTTGGCGCCTGCTGAGGGCCGACCCGTGGCCCGCCTGGTGGGCCGCGCCGCTGGGCCTCGTCAACGACCTGTTCACCGGATATCCGATAGGCTTTTCAATAGCTTTGTGGAGCGCGACAGTCCTGGTGCTCGATCTGATCGACCGCCGGACGATGTGGCGCGATTACTGGATCGAGTGGATGGTGGCGACGGTGCTGATCGCGTTTGACGAATGGCTCCAGTGGCGCGTGGCGCGGTTGTCCGGCGCCGACCTTCCCTTCACCATGATGCTTCCGCAGATGCTGATCTCGATCTGCGCTTTCCCGCTCAGCGCCTGGTTCGCCTCGCGGGTCGATCGCTGGAGGCTCGGCCGATGAAGCCGATCCGCATCACCAGCGCGCACCAGTCGATCACCTTCTCCCGCCGAATGCTCATGCTCGGCGGGGCGCAGGTCGCCGTCGGCGGGCTGCTGATCGGCCGGCTTGGCTGGCTCGCGGTCGTTCAGAACGAGAAATATCAGCTGCTGAGCGAGAGCAACCGGGTCCAGCTGATCCCGGTTCCGCCGAGGCGTGGCTGGATCATCGACCGTT
>DASUIB010000167.1:0-4183 GCA_036273235.1 Sphingomicrobium sp.
TTAAAGCGGCAGCTAGCTCGCCAGCCTGCTCGCGCTCAGGCCGAGCACCATCTGGTTGGCGCGTTCGTAAGCGAGCGGCCTGCCGAACAAATAGCCCTGGATCGTATCGCAGCCGAGGTCCCGCATGCGCTCGAAATCCTCCGCGGTCTCCACTCCCTCCGCGGTTATCGACATGCGGAAGCTCTTCGCCAGTTGCACGATCGACTGGATGATGGCGACGTTCTCGGGCCTCGAACCGGCCTCGCGAACGAAGCTGCCGTCGATCTTGAGCTTGTGGAAGATCGCCTTGTTCAAATAGCCGATCGAAGAATAGCCGGTGCCGAAATCGTCGAGCGCAATGCCGACTCCGAGCGCCCGAAGCCGCTTCAGCACGTCGAGCGTCGGACCGTTGTCACCCAGGAACACGCCCTCGGTGACTTCGAGTTCGATCCGGTTGCCGGCGAGCTTGTTCTTGGCCAGCGCCTCGCTGACCATGTTCGGGAGCGCCGGCAGTACGATCTGTTTGGGGCTGATGTTGAGCGCGACGGTGATCGGCGCGGGCCAGGTCGCCGCGGCGCGACACGCCTCCTCGATCACCCACTCGCCGATGACGGGCATCAGGCCAGTTTCCTCGGCGACCGGGATGAAGACGTTCGGCGGAACGAAGCCGCGCTTCGGATGATTCCAGCGGATCAGCGCTTCGAACCCGATCAGCTTTTGAGTCTTCGCGTTGATCAGCGGCTGGTAGACGAGGTGGAACTGCTTGGACGCGATCGCGCTCCTGAGGTCGGACTCGAGCCGGACCCGGTCCTCCTGCTCGGACTGAAGCTCCGAGGAGAAATAGCGGGCGCAGCCGCGGCCCGCGTCCTTCGCCTGATAAAGCGCGAGGTCGGCCTTGAGGATCAAGTCGTCGACGGTGGCGCCGTCGATCGGTCCGAAGGCGCTTCCGATCGAAACGCCGATCCTGATCTCGGTCTGGTCGATGATATAGGGTTCCTTGATGGCGGCGATGATCCTGTCGGCGAGGCTCTCGACCTTGCGGCGGCTCTGCCCGTCGGTGACCACGATCGCGAACTCGTCACCTCCCATGCGCCCGACATGACCCTCGGCGCCGACCTCGTCGACCAGCCGCTTGGCCACCGCGCGGAGCACTGCGTCGCCCTTCGGGTGCCCGAACGTGTCGTTGACGGGTTTGAAGCCGTCGAGATCGAGGAACATGATTGCGCACGGCACATTGCCGGTGGTCGCGGCACGGAGCGCTTCGCCGAGCAGCTGACGGACTCGGCCGCGGTTGGGCAGCCCGGAGAGCACGTCGACATTGGCGAGATGAGTCAGCCGCTCCTGCGTCTGGCGGATTTCAGTGATGTCGGATCCGACGCCGCGGAACCCTTCGAAGCGGCCGGCGGTATCCACGATCGGGTCGCCGCCGATCGAAATCCAGCGCGTGCCCCGCGGAGTCGTGAGCTCCATTTCGAGCGAGTTGAACGGCTGCTTTTCGAGCAGGACCCGGCCGAGCTCGGCATGGCCTCCAAGCAATGCGGGAAGCGAGTGGCCGAGGAGCTGACCGGCGGGCTTTCCGAGCAGCGCGCTCATTCGCGAGCTGATGTAGGTCACGCGATTTTCCCCGTCGACCTGCCACAGCCAGCCGACGCCGCGATGTTCATATTCCTGGAGCAGGAGGCTCGCGCTCTCGCTCTGGCTGCCGACGTCGGCGTTGGTCTTGAGCTGATGGAATGCCCAACGCGCGACCGTCAGGATGCCGAAGATCGACACTCCAAGGGTAAAGACGATCGACAGCATGTGCTGGAAGGGCACCGTATGCCGGCCGAGCAGCAATGCGCCGGCGACTCCGCCCGTGAAGGCGATCATCCAGGCGTTTGCGCACGGCGGGATGACGACCAGGCCGAGGGCCCCGACGCCGAGCCCCGCCATCATCGAGGCGGCGATAACCTGCGTTTCCGGATCGAGCGACGGGAACAGATAGAGCGGGAGGCCGAGCCAAACGATCGCTCGGCAGGCCACTTCGGTGACCATGGTCCACATCGGAACTCGCCGCCCAGAGCGGCCGACGCAGGTGATCGACTGGGTGCGCGCGAGCTGCATTGCGCCGAAGTTCACGGCACCGACGGCGGCGAGCCACGGCACCAGCCAGGCCGGGCCGACCGATCTCCAGAGGGTCGCCGCCATCATCAGCGCAGCGACGATGTTCGCTGCGGCGAAGAAAGGCGCCAGGTGAGCGCGCGAGATCAGCTGCACGTCGCGCAGCGGCGAGCTTTCGGATTCGCCCTCGCTGGCGGCGAGGCCGGCCGACTCCCCGCCCGGAAGTCGCGCTGAAATCAAGCGCTTATAACGATCTGGAGCTTCGTACATCCGCCGGCCGTTCCACGTTGCGGCATGTGATTAGACAAAGAGAGTTGAAGCACCGTTAAGCCCGTGCCTGGTCGAGACCGTATATTTTCAATTCCGATGTTAACCTGGATTGCGTTCCCGCTTGTGGGGACTCGCTCCTCGCAATGCCCGCCAAGCGCCTCTATATGCGGGCCGATGGCGACCGACAGCGCGACCCTCGACCGGCGAGCAGCGGCGCCGCGACGCGCATCCGACAGCCCAAAGATCCAGTCGCCAGCGGAGCCCATCGCGCGCGGGATGGGGCTCGACCGGCCCTTTTTCGACGACAAGAACCGCGCGTTCTGGATCCTCCAGTCGATCGGCTGGACCGGCTATTTCTTCCTAAGGACGCTCTCCGGCTTCGCGAACAGCAAGGGGTGGATGTTCATCGTCCATACGCTGTTGCTGACGGCGACCGGCTATTCGCTGACCCTGCTGATGGCGTCGCTGTTCCGCCGGCTGATCCTGATGAAGCCCATCTGGACGCTCGTCCTTTCGCTGGCCGCGGTCGTCCTGGCGGCGGGTATTTTCTCCATCATAGAGACGTGGAGCTACGCGACCTTCCTCAACCCCAACGCGCGGCCCGTCGGAGTCGAATATTTCGGCGCCATTCTCCTCAACTTCTCGCTTCTGGCCGCGTGGACGGCGCTTTACTACGGGATCAATTATTTCCTCCTGCTGGAGGACCAGATCCGGCTGCGTGAGAGGCTCGAGAGCCAGGCCTCGTCCGCCCAGCTGGCGATGCTGCGCTACCAGCTCAACCCGCACTTCCTGTTCAACACGCTCAATTCCATCTCGACGCTCGTTCTGCTGAAACAGACCGAACGGGCAAACGCAATGCTGGCGCGACTGTCGTCCTTCCTCCGGTACACGCTGGCGAACGAGCCGACGGCCAAGGTGACTCTGGCGCAAGAGGTCGAGACCCTGAAGCTTTACCTGGAGATTGAGAAAATGCGTTTCGAGGACCGGATGAGGCCCCATTTCAGGATCGAATCCGACACCATCGGCGCGCGCCTGCCGTCGCTCCTCCTCCAGCCGCTGATCGAGAATGCGATCAAATATGCGGTCACTCCGGCCGAGAACGGCGCCGACATCTGGATCACCGCGACGCGCGAGGGACAGGCGGTCAGGATCGAGGTAGCGGATAATGGCGACGGGACGGGCGCCGAACTCGCCGCCAGCCCCTCGACCGGCGTCGGCCTGGCGAATATTCGAGACCGACTGTCGCAGGCCTATGGCGCAGCGCACCGGTTCGAGACGAGACAGAACGAGCGGGGGGGGTTCAGCGTTATTGTCGAAATCCCCTTCGAAACCGGAGATAGCGCCCGATGACCATCCGGACCATTTTGGTCGACGACGAACCGCTCGCGACACAAGGGATGCAGCTCAGGCTGCAAGCCCATGAGGACGTCGAAGTGGTCGCAACCGCGGCTAACGGGCGCGAGGCGATACGCCAGATCAAGACCCACAAGCCCGACCTCGTCTTCCTCGACATCCAGATGCCTGGATTTGACGGTTTCTCGGTGATCCAGGGCTTGATGGATGTCGAGCTTCCGCTGTTCGTGTTCGTGACCGCTTACGGCGACCATGCGCTGCGTGCGTTCGATGCGCAGGCAGTGGACTATCTGATGAAGCCGGTCGACGAGGACCGGCTCGCGGCGACGATGGATCGGGTCAGGCAGCGGCTCGCGGAGAAAAGGAGCGCCGAGGAGGCGGGCCGGTTGAAGGAAGCGCTCGCCGAGCACGCACCCGAAGCGGCCGAGGAGCTCGCCGAAAGCACCCCCGACGCCGCGCACGCGTCGAACCGCTATGAAAA
>DASUIB010000168.1:0-11255 GCA_036273235.1 Sphingomicrobium sp.
CGGCGCGGCCAGCTCCACTTCTACAATATGAAGGTCGACATGCTCGCGCCCAACGCGGCGATGCTGATCGGTCAGTACCGCCTGGTTCGCGGCAGTCGCGTGACCGAGGGCGTCAACACCCGCCTGTTCAAGAAATTCCGCGGTCACTGGCTCATCACCATGAACCACGTATCGGCCTACGACGTGGCTGCTACTCCGAGCGAGCCAGAAGCGCACTGAGATCGGCTTTCCAGAACTTCGCCCAGGTGTGGGTGCCGTGGCCGTGCGTCTCGCTCGACTCCGGGATCAGCCGAAAGCGGGCAGCCTTCTTCATCCGCTTCAGCGCCTGCTGAGGCACCGGAAGGTTGCGCGGGTTGATGAAATCGTCGGCCGAATTCACCCAGGTCAGCGGCGCCTTGATCTTCTCCAGCTCGGGCCACGGATTGTAGTTCCGCGACGAATCGAACTGGTAGATGGTGTCGTTCGCTTCCATGTCCGCCATTTCCGCCGCGACGCTGCGCTCTGCGGCCGCGCTCGCCGCCTGACGCGTCGGATAGGTCTTCTGGAGGTAGAGCGGCGCGCCGCCCGCGATCACCAGGATCGACGCCGCGGTCCTGAGGCCCTGCTCCGGCTCTCGCGTGTAATTGCCGCCGTTCCACGCGGGATCCTTCTCGATCCCGTCGATCACCATCTGCCGCCACATGCGGTTCAAACCGGCGATCTCGATCGGCTCGCACGCGAGCGGCATCAGCGCGCTTTCGAAGTCCGGGTACATCTCGCCCCAGAGGAAGCTCATCATGCAGCCCATCGACGTACCCATGATCAGCCGCATGTGGTGAATTCCGAGACCTTCGGTGAGCATCCGGTGCTGCGCCTCGATCATGTCGGCATAATCATATTTGGGGAAACGCATCCTGAGACCGTCCGACGGCTTCGACGATTTGCCGTGGCCGATATTGTCGGGAAGGATGATCCAATATCTGCGGATGTCGAGCGGCTGACTGGGTCCGTAAAGCTCGTCGGCGAATTGCGGGCGAAGGAACTGGTGCCCGTCACCGCCGGTGCCGTGAAGCACCATCACCGCATTGTCGATCTGACCCGCCGCATTGCGATGCGGCTGGCCGAGCGTCGTATAGTGCATCCGCGCCTCTGGCAGGCGCTCGCCGTCGCCGAAGCGGAAGTTCTTGAGGATCACGTCGCCCTCGTGCGTCGGCCAGCTCTTCGCCGGCGGCGCGGCAGCCTGGGCGGCGAAAGCGGCAAGCAGCACGAACATCAGCTCATCCCTCCAACTTTTCTTCGAGCGCGTCGAGCAGCGGCAGCTGGCTCGGGAGCATCAATTCCCGCGCTTCAGCTAGCGTCATCCAACGCGCTTCGGCAACTTCGGGGAAACGCTGCAGCTGCCCGCTTCTCGGCGGCCATTCGATTTCGAACTCGTTCGAAGCCACCGACGACGGGTCGAGGTCGCCCTCTACGGCAAAGGCTTCGACAGTTTTCCCGCCCGCCTGGCGGATCTTGGCGAGCGGGAACGGAACCGAGCTGAGGTGCGTGCCGGTCTCCTCCTCGAACTCGCGCAGCGCCGCCTCGGCAGGCATTTCTCCCGGCTCAACCGCGCCCTTCGGGATCATCCACGCGCCCGCATCCTTGTTCCGCCAGAAGGGGCCGCCCGGCTTGATCAGAAGCACCTCGGTCTCGCCGCCGCGCTCGCGGAACAGCAGAATGCCCGCGCTGAGCGGCGGCGGCACGGGCTAGCCGGCTGGGCTGATGCTGTGCAGCGCGAGCCTGAAGCGCAGCACGCTATTGCCGGGGATCGGACCTTTATCCTGCGCTCCGTAGCCGAGCTGGGGCGGGACCCAGACGATCCATTCGTCGCCCGGGCGCATGAGTTCGAGCGCTTCGGTGAAGCCGGGCACGAATGCGCCGACCCTGCCGATCAGCGGTTCCCCGCGCGCATAGCTGCTGTCGATCAGCTGCCCGTTCAGCAGCTTCACTTCATAGTCGAAGGTCGCGGTATCCTGCGCCGTCGGATGCGCTCCCGTCACCGGCCCCGATTTGACGATGAAATATTCAAGTCCGCTCGGCCTCGTGATCACGCCCTTGGCCTTGGCATTTTGAGCAAGGAAATCGGGTCCAACTGGCGTTTCGGGCGGAACGGGCGCGGCAAGTGTAGGGGCGGCGAACGCCAGCGCCGCAGCCGTGGCGAGGATCGAGCGAGTCATGCCCACGCTGTAGACCTCAGGCTGCCGCGGCCTCAAGCCCGGCCGCCTCGGTCTGCGCGATCCCTCCGCCGCCGAGCAGCCGTGTGCCGTCGTACAGCACCGCCGCCTGCCCCGGCGCGACGCCATATTCAGGCGAACGGAAGCGAATCCAATCGCCATCTCTGGTGGCGGCGACAGCCGGCGCGAGCGAGCGGACCTTAACGCTGACCTCGCGCTGATCCTCGGCGACCCAGTTCCAATCGGCGACGTGCATCGCTTCGACCGCGAGCGCCCGGCGCGGCCCGACCACGATCCGCGCCTGGTCGGGCTCGATGCGAACGACGTAAAGCGGCTCCTTTTGTCCGCCGATCTCAATGCCGCGCCGCTGGCCAACGGTGAAATGCACGACTCCGCGGTGGATCCCAAGCAGCCGGCCGTCGAGGTCGACGATCTCGCCAGGCGCTTGCGTCTGCGGCCGGAGCCGCTTCACCAGACCGGCATAATCGCCATCGGGAACGAAGCAGATGTCCTGGCTGTCGGGCTTGGCGGCGACCTCGAGCCCAAGCTCGGCCGCGATCCGGCGGACCTCGTCCTTGGGCAGGTCTCCAAGCGGGAAGCGCAGGAACTCGAGCTGCTCGAGCGTCGTCCCGTAGAGGAAATAGCTTTGGTCGCGGCGCGGGTCCGCCCCCTTGTGCAGCTCGACGCGGCCGCCATCGACCACCCGCCGCACATAATGGCCCGTCGCGAGACAATCGGCACCGAGCTCGCGCGCGAAGGCGACGAGATCGACGAACTTCACGCCCTGATTGCAGCTCGCGCATGGGACCGGCGTTCGCCCCTCGGCATATTCATCGACGAAGCGGTCGATCACGCCGGTGCGGAAGCGGCTTTCGTAATCGAGCACATAATGGGCGATTCCGAGCCGGTCGGCGACCTGCTTCGCGTCGTAGATGTCCTGGCCGGCGCAGCAGGCCCCCGAGCGCCGCACGGCTTCGCCATGGTCGTAGAGCTGAAGCGTCACCCCGATCACCTCGGCCCCGGTGCGCGCGGCGAGCGCGGCCGTGACCGAGCTGTCGACGCCGCCCGACATGGCGACGACGATCCGGGCCTGCTCCGGCGGGCGGCCGAGCTGAAAATCGATCCACATTGGAGGTCTCTTGCCGCGCTCTTTACCCGAATTTCACTCCTGCCGCCTAGACCCGGCGGCAAGAACGAAGAGCGAAGGGGGCAGGGTTGGCGCGTCACGAGAGGGACTTTCGCGTCGTTGCGGAAGCGCCGCTCAGCTTGAACGAGCTGCTTTCGCTGCTCGGGCCAGGCGCCGACGCAGACGATCGCTCGAGGGACGATGCGATCGCTTGCTACCTGTCGGGGAGCGAGGGGTGGCGCGAGGCGATGAAGATGCTCGGCGGCGCCTTCGCCGGGGAAGAGGCAGGGTTAAAGGAACGTAAGGCGGACTGACCGGGGAATTAACCAGCGCGTTTCAGAATATTTTCAATGGCTGCGAGTTAAACGAGGCCCATTGGCAATGATTAAGCAGGTGTGACGGGAATGCTCGAGAACCAGAAGATTCGTCCGGCCCAGGTCATCGGACCGCTCGGCGAGCCGCTGACGCTCGACTCGTTGCCATCAGCAGACACGACCCGTTGGGTGGTGCGCCGCAAGGCGGAGGTCGTCGCGGCCGTTTCCGGCGGCCTGCTCAGCGTCGACGATGCCTGCAAGCGCTACTCGCTGAGTCTCGAGGAATTCACCAGCTGGCAGCGCGCGGTCGACCGCAGCGGGATGCCCGGCCTTCGCGTCACGCGCATCAAGCAGTATCGCGACCAGTACGAGCGGCAGCAGCGCTACTGAGCCGCGGCCTTTCGGCTGAAAAGCTGGACAGCCCCTCCTGAATCCGGAACAAGCGCCGAGCACCGCGCGTCTGTGGTGCCTGAACGGCCGGCGCGTACCGATCCGGCCGAAAACAGGAGGGAAAGCTCATGGGAATCATCATCTGGCTGATCGTCGGCGGAATCTGCGGCTGGCTTGCGAGCCTCATCATGCGCACCGACGCCCAGCAGGGCATCATCCTCAACATCGTCGTCGGAATCGTCGGCGCCATCATCGCCGGGCTCCTGTTCGGCGGCAGCATCAACGGCGCGATCACGCTCGAAACTTTCCTCTATTCGCTGATCGGCGCGATCATCCTGCTCGCGATCGTCAACCTCATTCGTCGCGGCACCGTCCGCTAGAATGCTCTTCCTCCCTGCGAGCGCTGCTCGCGGGGAGGAATCACTGCAACTCGAACGTCATCGCCACGCTGACCTGGAGCCTCTGCTCGCCGGGTTCGATCTTTGTCGTCGCCATTTGCGCCCGCGCCATCATCGGCGGAGGCGGAGCGGGCGGCGGAATCGCATAGCCGCCGCTCTCCGACACGGAGACCACCCGCACGACGTGAAGCCCCAGCGACCGAGCATAGAGCTCGGCGCGCGCGCGGCCGGCCGCAACCGCGTTCGCGCGCGCTTCGTCGAGTGCGGCTTCGGGCTTGTCGACGGTCAGGTCCGGTCCGTTGATCTGATTGGCGCCCTGCGCGACCAGCGCATCGAGGATTTTCCCCGAATTGCGGATGTCGCGGAACCTGATCGTCAGCTGGTTCGACGCGGTGTAGCCGACGAGCTGCGGAGACTGGTTCTCGGGATAGCGATATTCGGCGTTGAGGTTGACGTTGCTCGTCTGGATGTCGCGATCCGCGATCCCGGCCCGCTTCAGCGCGGCGAGGATCTTCTGCATCCGGTCCGCCGCGTCCTGAAGGGCGCCGGTCGCGGTCGTCGACCGCGCAACCACGCCGGCGCTGATGATCGCGACGTCGGGGACTCGGGTGACCTCGCCGGTCGCGCTGATGTCGAGCCGGGTGCCGGCGATGGTCTGGGTGATCGACGCCTGTTGCGCCGCCCCCGGCGCGGGCCAGGACAGCGCGCCAAGCATCAGCGCCCCGATCACGAACTTTTTCATGGCTCCGTCCTTCAGCTGTTCAGTTCGAGCGCAAGGCTCGCTCCGGAGCAATGGCTGTTTCCTGAACGGCTCGCGGGAAGCTAGGCCCGGCGCCCGGCCACCAGCCGATAGATCAGAAGCAGGATGAAGGCGCCGACGATCGCGGCGATGAAACCCGCCCCCTCACCGGTCTTGTACCAGCCGACCGCATGGCCGAGGTAGCCGGCCAGAACCGCGCCCGCGATTCCCAGCAAGATTGTGATGATGCAGCCCCCCGGATCGCGGCCGGGCATCAGCAGCTTGGCAATGGCCCCGGCGATGCCGCCAATCACGATCCAGCCGATGATTCCGTAATGTTCCATCCGCTTCCCCTCGTTTTCCTGTGTCGTTCAACCGACCTTCACGTTAAATGAAGCAACGCGCGCTCGCCAAACTAGTGCCACACTTGGTCGAAAAGCAGTGGCGGCGCGAGGGGAAGCGGGCTCTGTTGCGCATGGTGACTTATTAAGGTAATACAGCTGCCATCTCAGCAGCGCGGATTCGCGCACATGGCGCATATTGGGCAGGACAGAATGAACCGCGAAACTTCGATCCACTCGTCCGACACGCTCGTGATCGTGGACGGCTCGCGCCGTCGCCGGCAGATGGTGATCATCGGCGCTATCATCGCGCTCGTCCTTTTCGCGGTCGGTCTTGGCTTGCTCACGAGCCAGCGCTCGAACAGCAATGGCGCCGGCGGAGCGGCCGCGGGCTCGGCAGCGGGGCAGATCCCGAGCGTTACAGTCGTCGTTCCCGGTACAAGCCAAGTCGGTCGTACAGTCAGCGCGAGCGGTCCCTTGGGAGCCAAACGCGACCAGCCGATCGGCATCGCCGGCCAGGGCGGCCGCGTTGTTCGCGTGCTGGTCGACGCCGGAAGCTGGGTCGGCGCGGGTCAGGTTCTGGCGATCGTCGATCGCTCGGTTCAGGCGCAGCAGGCCGCTCAGCTGGCGGCGCAGATCGAGGCTGCAAAGGCGCAGGCCGCGCTCGCACAGTCCGATTACGATCGGGCCATTGCGCTTCAGGGCCGCGGCTTCATCTCGAAGGCGGAGATCGACTCCAAGAAGGCAGCGCGCGATGCCGCTTACGCCCAGGTCCGGGTCGCGCAGGCGCAGCTCGGCGCGACCCGAGCCCAGATCAACCAGCTCAACGTGGTCGCTCCGACCGCCGGGCTGATCCTCGCCCGCAACGTCGAGGTGGGACAGATCGTCAGCCCCGGATCGGGCGCATTGTTCCGCCTTGCCGAGGGGGGCCAGATGGAAATGCGTGCGCAGCTCGCGCAGCAAGACCTCGCCAACGTGCATGTCGGAATGCCGGCCGAGGTTACCCCCGTCGGCTCCAACACGGCGGTTACCGGAAGCGTCTGGCAGGTCGCGCCGGTCATCGATCCGCAGTCACGCCTCGGCGAGGTTCGGATCGCGGTGCCCTATACGCCCGCGATGCGCCCCGGCGGCTTTGCCCAGGCGGCAATCACCGCCGGAACCACGACCGCGCCGCTGCTTCCGCAAAGCGCGGTGCTGAGCGACGACAAGGGCAATTACGTCTACATCGTCGACGGGCGGAACCAGATCGAGCGGCGCGATATCCAGATCGGCACCGTGGGCGAGAACGGAGTCACCATCGTTTCGGGGCTGTCAGGCAATGAAGCCGTGGTCCTGTCCGCGGGGCCGTTCCTGAACCCGGGGCAGAAGGTGAAGCCGAGACGAGAAGCCGCGCTAGGGCGCTAGAAGAGTTAAGGCATGAACTTCCGCAACATCTCGTCCTGGTGCATCCGCAACCCGGTTGCCCCGATCGTTCTGTTCGTCGGTCTGATGCTGGCGGGCCTGATCTCGTTCGCGCGGATGCAGGTGAACAACGCCCCCGACATCGATTTTCCCGCGGCCTTTGTGCAGATTTCGCAGCCGGGAGCGGCACCGAACGAGGTCGAAACGCAGATCACTCAGCGTGTCGAATCCGCGATTCGCGGAGTGAACGGCGTCGACGAGATCAGCAGCTCCGTCACCGAAGGCAACAGCGTCACGATCGTTCAGTTCCAGCTCGGAACGCCGACCGATCGCGCGGTGAACGACGTTCGAAGCGCGATCGATCAAATTCGCGCGGACCTCCCCGACGGCATCCTGCAACCAGATGTCGAGCGGATAAACGCGGAAAACCAGCCGATCACGGTGATCGGTGCCCAGACCAGCGACATGAGCCTTGAGCAACTGAGCTGGTATGTCGACAATACCGTGGCCAAGCGCCTGCTCAGCGTGCCGGGCATCGCCGCGGTTTCACGCGAGGGCGGTGTCGACCGGGAGATCCGTGTGATTCTCGACCCTGCCGAACTGCAGGCGCAGGGCATTACCGCTGCTGAGGTCAATCAACAGTTGCGTCAAAGCAACCTCAACGCCGGCGGAGGCAGGGCGGAAGTCGCGGGATCGGAACAGAATGTGCGCGTGCTCGGCAACGCGCAGGACGCCTATCAGCTGTCGCAGACCCAGATCGCGCTTCCCGGCGGCCGCTTCGTCAAGCTAGCCGACCTCGGAAGGGTCGAGGACTCCCATGCAGAGCAGCGCTCGATCTCGAAGATGAACGGCCACCAGGTCGTCACCTTCCTGGTGCAGCGGGCGAAGGACACGTCGGAGGTGACCGACTACGACGCAGCATGGAAGGAGATGCACCAGATCGAGAAGGAGAACCCGAAGGTCCATTTCTCCGAGATTTTCAACACCGTCGACCATACCAAAGCGCAGTATAAATCCGCGATGGAAGGTCTCGTCGAGGGCGCGGTCCTGGCGGTGCTTGTCGTTCTCCTGTTCCTTCGCGACGTCCGGGCCACCGCAATCTCCGCGATTGCGATCCCGCTGTCCGCAATCCCGGCTTTCTTCTTCATGAGCCTGATGGGAATCACGCTGAACTTCATGTCGACGATGGCGATGGGGCTCGTCTCCGGTGTGCTGGTCGATGACGCGATCGTCGAAATCGAGAACATCGTCCGGCACATGCGCATGGGCAAGTCGGGATATCAGGCCTCGCTCGACGCCGCCGACGAGATCGGTCTTGCGGTTCTCGCGACGACAATGTCGATCGTCGCGGTATTCCTGCCGGTCGCGCTCATGCCCGACATTGCCGGGCAATATTTCAAGGCATTCGGCTTCACCGTGGTGCTGTCGGTGCTGATGAGCTTGCTCGTCGCGCGAATGATTACTCCGCTGATTGCCGCTTACTTCCTGCGTTCGCACGGCAAGCAGCCTCACGCGGCGTGGAAGTGGATGGACCTCTATTTGAAGGTGCTCAACTGGAGCTTGGACACGACTAAAGCGCACGCGCTTCTGCAGCGGCTACCAAGGATTCCGCGCCGGTTCGGCTATTATGCGGTTCTCACTCTTCTGCTGCTGCTCATTTTCGGGGCTTTCTTCGCCGGGACTTTCGCCAGCATGGCGGCACTCGGCAAGCTCGGATGGAACGGCGTAATCGTCTCTGTGCTCGCGCTGGTGGTCGGCGGCTTGCTCGCATATGGTGTCATGAAGCTGATCAGCTTCATCGTGCGAGCGATTGGCGGCGGCTTTGCCGACTGGTACGACATCGCCGCGGCGCGTTGGGACGCGCGCCTGCAGGACCACCGGCTGGCGATGGTGTTCGCGGGGTTTTTCACTCTCCTGCTCAGCGCGCTTTTGTTCGGGACTCTGCCGCAATCCTTCTTCCCGCCGCAAAACAGCGACTATTCGCAGGTCCACATCACCTTGGCCCCGGGCAGCACCCTGGACCAGACGGAGGCGGTCACCGACCGCGTCGCGAACATCGTCTTGCGCGACCCGAGCGTCGATCGCGTGTTCGAGACATCGAACGTCGGAACCGCGAGCCTCAACATCGTGCTCAAGAAGAAGCGCAAGGTGAAGAGCGCCGAGTTCGAGCGCAATCTGGCGCCCACTCTTGCCGCCATCCCCGACGCGCGAGTCAGCTTCCAGTCGCAGAACGGCGACGGGCCGGACAGCGATTCGCGTGACGTCATGCTTTACCTCGGCGGCGAGGATCCGGTTCAGCTGAACGCCGTTGCCAACGAGATCGCCAAGGAAATGGAGAGCGTTCCCGGACTTCGCGCGCCGCGGGTTGGGAGCAATCTCGCCCAGCCCGAAATCACGATCACTCCGCGCTTCGACCTCGCCGCCGACCTCGGCGTCACCACCGCCGCCCTTAGCCAGACGGTGCGTATCGCCACCCTCGGCGATATCGAGCAAAACAGCGCGAAATTCTCCCTTTCCGATCGCCAGGTCCCGATCCAGGTGTCGCTGTCCGAGAATGCGCGCAAGGACTTGTCGGTCATCGAGAACCTGCCCGTTCCGACATCCTCGGGCGGATCGGTGCCTCTGAAAGCCGTAGCTCGCATCGGCTTCGGCTCAGGGCCGACGACGATCAAGCGTTCAAACCAGCTTCGCCGCCTGTCGATCGGCGCGGACCTCGCTCCGGGCGTGGTCGAGGGCGATGTCTGGGCGAAGATCAACCAGCTGCCGACGGTCAAGCACTTGCCGCAGGGCATCCAGAAGATGAACCTCGGCGCTCAGAAGTGGCAGGCCGACCTGCTGTTCAACTTCGCGATTGCGCTGATCTCGGGCGTGCTGCTCGTGTTCGCGGTCCTGGTGCTGCTCTATCGCCGCTTCCTCGCGCCGTTCGTCAACATGGGCTCGCTGCTGCTGGCGCCGTTGGGAGCGGCGATCGCCTTGCACATCGCCAATCAGCCGGTCTCGCTGTTCGTGCTGATCGGAATCCTGATGCTGTTCGGGATCGTGGCGAAGAACTCGATCCTGCTCGTCGATTTCGCCGTCGAGATGATGAATCACGGGATGAAGAAGAACGAGGCGATCTGGGAGGCCGGGCACAAGCGCGCGCAGCCGATCGTCATGACCACGGTCGCGATGGTCGCCGGGATGTTGCCGACGGCCTTTTCGCTCAGCGGCGACAATAGCTGGCGCGCGCCGATGGGAATCACGGTGATCGGCGGCCTGATCTTCTCGACGATTCTGACGCTTCTGCTGGTGCCGTCCTACTTCTCGATCGCCATTTCGATCGAATCGCGGATTGGCCGCCTTTTCCACCGCTTCGTCGGCGCCGACGCGCACGCCACCGGGCACGCCGTTCCTGCGGAGTGATGAACCTCGCCGCCGGCTCAGCTATTGAGCCGGCATGAGGACGATGGCCAACGGCACTCTATCCCGCTTCAACCCGGTGCAGCCGGGCGCGCAGGGGATGAAGGTGGTGGCGACCGGGCTGCTGGTCGTGATGGCGGCGGTGTTCGCACTCAGCCGCGCATTCGAGCATCGCTACCCCACCCTCTCTTATGTGAAAGCCTTTGCGGAGGCGGCGATGGTCGGCGGGCTCGCCGACTGGTTCGCGGTGACGGCGCTGTTCCGCCACCCGCTCGGCCTGCCGATCCCGCACACCGCGATCATTCCGCGCAACAAGGACCGAATCGGAGAAGCGCTCGCCAATTTCATCCGCGAGAATTTCCTCATCCCTTCGGTCGTCGCCCGGCGGATGCAGCGGCTCGACGTCGCCGGCGCCGCGGGCCGCTTCCTCCAGACTCCCGCAGGTGAGGGCACGCGCATCCGCGCCGGCGCCTCGCGGCTCATCGCGGACATTTTCGAAAGCCTCGACGACGAGCGCCTGGGCGGGATCGTCAAAGGCGCGATCAGCACCCGTCTGCGCAGAACCGAGGTCTCGCCGCTGCTCGGGCACGCGCTCGCCTCGGCAATCAACGAGGACCGTCATGTCCCGATGCTCGAAGCGGCGATTCGGTGGACCGCGCGCGCGCTCGACGCCAACGAGCAGCTGATCCGCGACATGGTGCGCAAAAAGGCGAACTGGGTGCTGAAGCTCGCCGGTCTCGACGCCAGGCTCGCCGACGCGATCATCGACGGCTTGCGCAAGCTCACCGCCGAAATGTCGACCGATCCCGCGCATCCCGTCCGGCTCAAGATCGAGGAGGCGCTCGCCCAGCTCGCCAACGACCTCCAGACCCGCCCCGAGACTCGCGAGAAGGTTGAAGCGATCAAGGAGCAACTGCTCGACAACCGCTCGGTCAGCCTGTGGCTCGACACGCTT